>JAZKZN010000001.1:0-53623 GCA_045612705.1 Faecousia sp.
GTCTGGGACGCAACCTACAACACCCCCGTACATAACGCACCTTCCGGCGCTCAGTTCTTCGTGGGCACCTACAACACCTTCACCACTCTGTCCGCTTCCAACTCCAAGTATCTGGCCAGCGGCAACTTCCCCATCCAGCTGATGAAGCTGGAGACGATCGTGAATGCCACCGCTGAGGACGCAGCCGCTCAGCTGAAGACCGACTGCCCCAACGGCTACAAGGACGATATGACTCTGGTCTCCTCCGTGGAAATCAGCGGCACCACCTTCACCGTCACCTGGACTGTGGAGCCTGCCGAGAATCCCGCTGTGAAGATCGAGGACGGCAAGCTGGTTTTGACCGCCCAGGAAGAGGATGTGGATTTCGTTCTGACCGCTACCGTGGCCAATGGCGAAGACACCGCAACCGTCACCTTCGAGGGCACTGTGGAGAAGAAGCCTGCAGAAAACACCAACCTGTATCTGCCTAAGGTGGTCACCGCACCTGTCTCCGGCGTAGCTTACAAGTTCTTCATCGCCCAGAACAAGGCTGAAAAGACCCTGTTCTTCAACGGCGAGAAGGATCCCTCCTCTCAGTACCGTCTGAACGCTGCCGAGGATATCAACCTGGGCGTAGATGTGTATCTGGAGGATGTGGAAGGCGTGGAAGGCGGCTTCCGTCTGTACTTCATGGCAGGCGAAACCAAGACTTACATCCGCGTCTACGAGTATGAGAGCAATGGCCAGATGAAGGGCAGCATGGAGTGGGTCACCGAAGTTCCCGAAGAGTACTTCACTTTTGATGCCACTTACAACACCCTGATCTACACCTCCGCAACCGAGAACGCTTACTACCTGGGTACCTACAATACCTTCACTACTTTCAGTGTCTCCGCAATCTCTTACCTGAATGTTGAGAATGTGGACGTTTCCCAGTTCCCCGCCCGTCTGGCAACTACTGCTCCCGCAGTTTATGCACCTGTGGTCATCGAAGCTCCTGTGGCAGGCGCTACCTACAAGTTCCTGATGGAGCAGAACAAGACCGGCGAGACTTTGTATTTCAACGGTGAGAAGGATCCCTCCTCTCAGTACCGTATGAACACCAGCAGCGATCCCGAGGCTTCCGTGGATGTCACTCTGGAAGCAGTTGAGGGCGTAGAAGGCGGCTTCCGTCTGTTCTTTATGAACGGCGATGTGAAGACCTACATCCGTGTCTACGAGTACGAGAGCAATGGCCAGATGAAGGGCAGCATGGAGTGGGTCACCGAAGTTCCCGAAGAGTACTTCACCTTCGATACCACCTTTAAGACTCTGATTTTCACCTCTGCAACCGAGAACAAGTACTACCTGGGTACTTACAACAACTTCACCACCTTCAGCGTCTCCAGCATCTCCTACCTGAACGAGGAGAATGCAGGCGTCAGCCAGTTCCCCGGCTACCTGGGCAAGATGGTTCTGAAGGAACTGGCCCCTGTTGAGGTCACCGACTACCTCACTGGCGAGGCTTACAAGCTGTACATCGCCCAGAACAATGCCGGCAAGGCTCTGTATTTTGACGGCCAGAAGGATCCCTCCTCCCAGTACCGTCTGAACGCTACCGAGGATATGTTCGCAGCAGTGGATGTGTTCCTGGAAAGCGTGCAGGATGTGAACGGCGGCGTCCGGCTGTACTTCATGGACGGCGATGTGAAGACTTACATCCGCGTCTACGAGTACGAGAGCAAGGGCCAGATGAAGGGCAGCATGGAGTGGGTCACCGAAGTTCCCGAAGAGTACTTCATTATTGACCTTACCTTCAATACCCTGACCTACACCTCTGCAACCGAGAACACCTACTACCTGGGCACTTACAACAACTTCACTACCTTCAGCGTCTCCAATATTTCCTATCTGAACGCTGAAAACGTGGATGTTTCCCAGTTCCCCGCACGTCTGGTGGCTCTGGAGGCCAAGTAATTCCAATAAAAAGGGACGCACCGTTTTTCGGTGCGGCCTTTTTGCAGTTAAAATGCTCACCGCCCCTGGCGGTGAGCATTTGATTTTATTCTAAGCCACCGGCTTTGATGAACTCTGCCACCATATCCCGGGCGTATACAGCCTCGTCATATCGGGCAATCTCTGTCAGCCGGTTGGGGGCGTAGAGAGAGGAGTAGGTGTCGGTGATGATGTAGTATGTAGCGTTGGGATCGATATGATTTCGCACATCCGCGCCGTAGCTTCCGTAGCTGATAAAGTAATTGTCGTTGCTGGTTTCAAAGAACTTGCTTTGCAGATCTCTGCCCTGGATAGAACACAGCACCAGTTGGTTATCAAAGGGCAGGAGCATTTGCAGCTGTCCGTATTTCACATCCCCGGCGGGGAGGTCATAGGGGGATCGGACAGAGATGAAGCCGCCGCCCAGCACGATGTCGTATTCATCGCCCCAGAGATCCATACCCAGTTCGTAATAGCGGTCGGCCACGATTTGCTTCAGCTGACCGCTGTTGCGCTTGGCGGCGTTGTAGCCAAGCACCTCTTTGGCGGGGGCGATTTGGGAATCGTACCGTTCCAGCAGACTCTCCACGATGGGATCGTCCTCCAGCGCTGCGTAAGTTCCGGAGGCAATCAGATTGTGCTGGCGCACCCGAGTGGTGCCGGTAATGGGGTTGATCTCCACCTCAACGTGGCTGATACCCTTGTTTTCACCTTTGTTCTGCAGGTGATATACCCCGTGGATGTCCCGCAGAAGATAGCGCTGGTGGGTGTGGCCCTCGAAGACCAGATCCACATAGCCGTCGGAAAGGGAGATGTCATAATAGCTCTGCAGCTGGGAGGTCTTCACATTGCTGACGCCGCCGCCGGTGCTGTTTCCGTTGCCGTCATGGAGGATGTAGACGATCAAATCCGCGCCCTGCTCCCGGAGGGCGGTGGCTTCCGCCTTCACAAGGGCGGTCAGCTGGTCGCCAACCTTAAAATACACATCCTGTGTCTTGTCGGCGGAGATAGAGGAATAGCAATCGCCGATGGCGCCGATAATGCCGATCTGCACCGCGCCCAGATCCACCATTGTGGAGGCCTCGCAGTAGTCTACCCGGGCGTCATCTTCTCTGTCAAAGACATTGATGGCCAGCATGGGAAACTCAGCCAATTCCGCGTTTGCCTCGATAGGCCCTTCGCCCCAGTCAAACTCATGGTTGCCCAGGGCCATTGCGGCAAAATCCAGTTCGTTCATCCACTCGGTGGTGAGGTTGCCGGCGGTGAGATTAGATTCGGAGCTGCCCTGCCACATATCTCCGGAGGACAGCAAGATCACGTGATCATTGGTTTGCCGGGCCTGTTTCAGATAGGTGGTCAGCTCATCCACGCCCGGCTGGGTATCCCCGTCCAGGATCTTGCCGTGGAGATCGTTAATGTTGTAAAAATCCACAGTGACGGAGACCACCGCCACGCAGGTGTCACAGATGCCATTGTCATCCGCGTCGATGTGGGTGCATACCGTCGGCTCTTTAGGAGCGCAGCCCCACAGGAGCAGAATGCATACCAGCAGACAAAGTAATTTTTTCATAGCGTATCCTCTTATGTTGCCTTGATAAAGGAGGGTCAATGACCCTCCTTAAACTTCTGTCAGCTTGCGGAAAACCGCAAGGTCTGTTTTGTCGATGGTGATAGGGCAGATGGAGATATCCCCGTGCATCACCGTATTGGTGTCCAATGTGGGATCACCGTTGTCCGCGTACACGCATTTGCCGGAGGCCTGATACAGATTGTTGCCCATGGGCAGATAGTCGTCGGAAAAGTAAGGCGCTCCCTGGCGTGTGATGCGGATGTTATTGGATTGGGGAGGGATGTTCACATTGTAAATGGGGCAAATATCCAGTAGCTTTCGGGAGAAGATGTAGTCAAATACCCGGTCCAGGTGCTCCCAGGCATGGTCGTAGTACCGGGGCGAGGTAGATACAGCTACGGCCTTGACACCCAGGGCATACGCCTCGCAGGCAGCGCCCACCGTGCCGGAATAGACAATATCCGTGCCGATGTTGAAGCCCCGGTTGATGCCGGAAATGCAGAGGTCAAACTCCTGCTTCAACCCCAACAGAGCAAACCGCACGCAGTCCGCCGGGGTGGAGTCCACCGTCCACACGGTAAACTCTTCCAGCTGTCGCTGCACGGCCTCATAGGGTTTGTGAAGCTCGATGCCGTGACTCTTGCCGCTCTGTTCAAACTTGGGAACAACGGTGGTCACCTCTCCCAGCTTCTGACACCAGCGGATCAGATTGGGCAATTGGGAGGCATTCACGCCGTCGTCATTGGTGATCAATATTCTCATAACCAGCCCTCGTGGGTTTCTTTGTATTCTTTCACCAGCGTGTCGGCGTCCGCCAGAAGCGCGGCGATCTCCTCCTTGCCGTAGACGGTGGCGCCACTGGCGCAGGCATGGCCGCCGCCCCGGTATTTCTCTGCCAGGGAATTGATGTGGACGAACCGGGAACGCAGACGTACCCGGTAGGCGTTGTCTTCGCTGCCGTTTTCAATAATGACCATCCAGCAGATGCAGCCGCGGATGGAGTCCAAGGTGCCTACGCAGGCGCTGGCCTGTTCCAAAGTCAGGTTAAACTTTTCCTGCATGGCCTTGTCAACGATAATGTAGGCCACGCCGTTTTTCGTCACCTGCATTTTTTCGTAAATGTAGGCCTTGAACTTCAGATACTCAAAGGCCTCCAGGTACAGCCGGGCAAAGAGGGTAGCGGTGTCCACACCGGCGTCCAGCAGTGTGCCGGCGCAGCGGAGGGTTTCTCCGGAGACACCCTCGTACTTAAACCGGCCGGAGTCGGTGACCATACCGGTGTACAGGTAGGTGGCGGCCTCTTTTGTCAGGACCAGTTCTTCCCGGAAGGTCTGATAAAAGTCCACGATCATCTCGCAACAGGAGGAACGCTCCTCCTCCACCCAGATGTAGTCGCCGTAGGATTCCAGGGGAATGTGGTGGTCGATTTTTACCAGTTCCTTGCACAGGGTGTAGTTCTTGTTGGAAATGCGGGCCTCTGAGGCGGTGTCCAAAATGATGCCCAGGGCATCACCGTACAGACTCTCATCTACAGGGGCATCCTCGGGTCCCAAAAAGTCCAGATAGGCGGAGGTTTGCTCGTCAATCAGATAGACTTCTTTCTCCGGCCAGGTGGCCTGGATCAGGGCTTTCATACCCTTGGTTGCGCCCACACAGTCACCATCGTTGCGGACGTGGCGGAACAGGAAAATCCGGGGATACTCCCGAATCTTGTCAAAAATCTGTTTTTTTACAGAAACGTTCATAGTTTTCTCCAATCTGGGGTTCATAAAATACAGTACAAAGAGTATAACACAAATTGCTCCGTTTCGCAATCCTTCTTCGAAAAACCCCAAAAGGAGAATGTTTCCTCTCAAAATCCGCTCGTTTGGCGGTATAAAATGTCGATATTAGCGATTTACGGATCCGGCCATACGGCGATAGGTATGCCGGATTCCGCGAACGGCGATGGAATAGGCTTGGATATTTTCCGGCAGGGACATACCGCCGTAGCCGGCATCCCCCAAATGGTGGATATCGGTGCCGGTCATTTTGCACATCAGAGCGATCTGCCGTATGGTGGACACATCAGCGCCCTCCTGGGAGGTGCCGATGGCAGTGATGGTCAGGCAGCCCAAGGCGTGGGCATAATTGACCAACTCGCGAATATACTCCATTGTAATACCCGGAACTGTCCCCGGGGCCGGCAGAAGGATGATGTCCGCGCCGGCATCTGCGAAAGCGGCGATATCTGCCTTGGTGATGATCTTCTCTGCGCCTTCCGATAAGATACCGGAAGCGTGCATTTTGCCGGCGGCCAGAATCAGTCGGTCGCCCAGCGCCTGCTTATACAGCCGCAGGGTCTGCTCAATGGCTTGGTTTGTGACACCGATGCCGGGATTCCCGGTGAGCAGGATGAAATTGACGCCCATATCGGCGGCCTTAGTGGCGTTTTCCAGGGTGGCTTTTCTGCCACCGGTCATAGCCCACATGTTCTCCTCCGGGTTTTCGGAGGACAGGACCTGTTCCACCGGCTCCAGATTGATGCCGATGGGTCGGCCGGTGAGCTCCTTCAGCTTGCGGATCACATGTTCCGGCGCCGTATTGGGAAGCCCTTGAATCTGCGGGTTCTGCACATCAAACATATTCAGAAGCAAAATGTCCGCGCCCATTGCAGCCACAAACTCAGCATTTGTGATATCCCCCAGCATAGGCATGATAGAGCCGATGGTTTCGCAAGCGATGGTGCGGCCCTCACTGCCTGCGATGGCGTCCAGCAGATCCCGGCGGGAAATGTTTTGAAAATCGGAGCTTTGACAATCTAAAATACGTTTCATCGGGAATCCTCCTTTATCAATACTATAGGATTAAAATAACACAAAAAAACATACATTGCAACAGGTGAGGGGATTTGCAACAGATTTGCGGAAAAGAAAAGCGGATTGGATTTTGTTGGCTCGCATATTGACTTTATTGGTGTTTTTTGGTATATTTTATTCTGTATATAGATACGCATTAGTGCAGTATGAACAAAAAACAAATGATGGCGTATGACAGAAAGGATGTTGTGTTTTATGGGATTCTTTAAGAAATTGTTCGGCAAGAATACGGATGATTTTTATGCCCCCATGGCTGGCAAGGCTGTGCCGATCTCGGAAGTACCTGACCCCACTTTCGCAGAAGGCATGCTGGGCAACGGCATTGCAATCGAGCCTGCAGAGGGCAAGGTTTATGCCCCCTGTGACGGGACTGTGGATATGATGTTTACCACCGGCCACGCTGTGAGCCTGGTGGCGGATTGCGGCGCGGAGATCCTGATCCATGTGGGTCTGGAGACCGTATCTCTGGAGGGCAAGCCCTTCGTGGTGCACGCAGCAAATGGCGATAAGGTGACAAAAGGTCAGCTGCTGATTGAGGTGGATCTGGAGGCAGTGAAGGCTGCCGGCCTGCCTACCATTACCCCTATGGTAATCTGCAATACAGATGATTATTCCACTTTCAATACCATCGTTGGCAAGGATGTGACCAATGCCGATGTGGTAATCGAACTGGCAAAGTAAGGAGCAACTTATGAAAAAAGGTGTTGGTTTGCCGGTATTTCCCGGTGTGGCCATTGGTCCAGCGGTAGTCTACCGCAAAGCGCAGCGCACTTTACCTGTTTCCTCCGGGGATCCCGTTCTGGAAAAGGCAAAGTTTGAAGCAGCTCTGGAAACTGCCCGCCAGCAGCTGACGGCCCTGTTTGAAAAAGCAAAAATCGAAATCGGTGAAGAGCAGGCGGCCATTGTGGAAGTGCAGCTTCTGATGCTGGACGATTTGGATTATCTTGACGGCGTGAATATGGCCATTGAAGGTGGCGCGGCCGCAGCCATTGCGGCTTTGGATACCGGTGAAGAGTTTGCCCAGGTATTTGCCGCCATGGATGACGAGTATATGAATGCAAGAAGCGCGGATATCCGGGACATGTCCCACCGGCTTTATGATATTCTCTGCGGAAATACCGGTTTCCAGCTGCCGGAGGGTTCGTTCCTGCTGGTGGCGGAGGATCTGGCTCCCAGTGAGACCATTCAGCTGCCCAGAGAACGAATCATGGCTTTTGTCACCCGCCAGGGCTCCTCTTCCAGCCATACGGCGATTTTGGCAAGAACGCTGAACATTCCCTCACTGGTCCAGTCGGATATCACTTTTGAAGCCGCAGAAGGTTGTGAGATCCTCGCCGTGGACGGCTTTACCGGCACCTGGTATGCAGACCCCGACGAGGAGACACTGAAGGTCCTGCGGGCGAAGCAGGCAGAGGCCGCCGCCGCCCGGAATGCTCTGGAAGCCTACCGGGGCAAGGAAAGCATTACCCGTTCCGGCAAGAAGGTGCTGCTGGTGGCAAACATCGGCTGCCCCGAGGACGCTGTAGACGCTGTTAAGGCCGATGCCGAGGGTGTAGGTTTGATGCGCAGTGAGTTCCTGTACCTGGGCAGAGATTCTCTCCCCACGGAGGAGGAGCTGTTTGAAGCGTATAAGAAGGTTGCTGAAACGATGGGTCACCGACCTGTGGTGATCCGGACGCTGGATATCGGCGCCGACAAGCAGGTCAGCTATATGGGCCTGGAGAGCGAGGAGAATCCTGCCCTGGGTTTGAGAGGTTTGCGAATCTGCCTGACCAGGGAGGAGATCTTCCGTCCTCAGCTGCGGGCAATCTACCGCGCGTCTGCTTACGGCAATCTGAATGTTATGTTCCCGATGGTGGCATCCGTCTGGGAGCTGAAGGCTGCCAAGGCGCTGTGCGCGAAGGTCCGTAAAGAACTGGAGGCAGAGGGATATTCCACCAAGGAAGTGCCCATCGGTGTGATGATCGAAACGCCCGCTGCTGCCATCCTGGCCAACGAATTGGCCAAGGAAGCCGCGTTCTTCTCTGTAGGCACCAACGACTTGACTCAGTACACATTGGCGGTAGACCGTCAGAATGCCAAGCTGGGTGAGTTTTACGATCCCTACCATCCGGCGCTGCTGGCGCTGATGGCGCATATTGCAAAAGCCGCCAATGACAATGGCATTTGGGCCGGCATCTGCGGTGAGCTGGGAGCGGATGCCAAGATGCAGGAAAAGTTCATTGAGATGGGCTATACGGAGCTGAGCATGGCTGCCGGCCGCATCCTGGAATCCCGCAAATTAGTCTGCGAATCCAATGTATAATAACCACGAAAGTGAGGAACTAACCTATGAAAGAAATTAAATATGTCATTACGGATCCCCTTGGCATGCATGCCCGTCCCGCCGGTATGCTGGTGAAGGCGGTTGCGCCCTTTGCCTCTAAGATCACGGTCACTGCCCCCACCGGCACCGCAGACGCAAGACGCCTGATGGCCCTGATGAAGCTGGCTGCAAAGCAGGGCATGGAGCTGACCATCACTATCGAAGGCGCTGATGAAGAAACCGCCGCAGCAGAACTGCAGGCATTCCTGAGCGCCAATCTGTAATTTACTTATGGCCAAATGACTGTCGTGGGCCGGCGGTCTGATATATAAGGCAAAAGAGATTTTAAGGAGGATATTTCATTATGATGAAACATCTGCAGAAGCTGGGCAAGGCTATGATGCTGCCCGTCGCTGCACTGCCCATCTGCGGTATTCTGATGGGCCTGGGCTACCTGCTCTGCCCCTCCACTATGCAGGGTGGTAACCCCGAAGGTATCGTTCAGATCATCGGCTTCTTCCTGGTGAAGGCTGGCGCTGCTCTGATCGACAACATGGCAATTCTGTTCGCTATCGGTGTTGGCGTTGGCCTGGCTAAGGACAACGATGGCACTGCCGGTCTGGCTGGCATGGTCTCCTATCTGATGATCACTACTCTGCTGGCTCCCGGCTGCGTGAGCATCATCGCTCCCGGCATGATCGCTGAGAAGGTTAACGAAGTTGCTTTCTCTAAGGTCGCTGGCAACGCATTTATCGGCATTCTGTCCGGTATCATCGGTGGCATTTGCTACAATAAGTTCAAGGGCACCAAGCTGCCCGACGCTCTGGCATTCTTCAGCGGCAAGCGCTCTGTTGCGATCGTCACCGCTGTGGTGTCCATTGTTGTTTCCGCAATTCTGCTGTTCGTATGGCCCATCATCTTCAGAGCTCTGTACGCTGTCGGTCAGGCAGTGGTCAGCCTGGACGCTGTCGGCGCTGGCATCTACGCCTTCCTGAACCGTCTGCTGATCCCCACCGGTCTGCACCACGCTCTGAACAACGTGTTCTGGTTTGACACCATCGGTCTGGGCGACCTGGGCGCTTACTGGGCAGGTCTGGTCCAGGGCGACACCATGGCAAACGGCACTGAGATCACCTGGTCCGTCGGTACTTACATGGCAGGCTTCTTCCCCTGCATGATGTTCGGTATTCCCGGCGCTGCTCTGGCTATTGTCCAGACCGCTAAGACGAAGAACCGCAAGATCGCTGCCGGTATCGTTGGTTCCGCTGCTATCTGTGCGTTCATCTGCGGCGTCACCGAGCCTTTCGAGTTCGCATTTATGTTCCTGGCATTCCCCCTGTACATTGTTTACGCTCTGCTGTACGGCATTTTCGCAGCTGTCTCCGTGGCCCTGGGCTTCCGTGCAGGCTTCTGCTTCTCTGCCGGCGCAACTGACCTGCTGTTCTCCGCATCCCTGCCCGCAGCAGCCAAGACTTGGCTGATTATCCCCCTGGGCATCGCTGCATTCGTCGTTTTCTACCTGGTGTTCAGATTTGCCATCACCAAGTGGGATCTGAAGACCCCCGGCCGTGAGGACGATCAGGAAGGCGAGCTGAAGATCGACCTGGCTAACGATGACTTCACTGCTATGGCTGCTATCATTCTGGAAGGTGTTGGCGGCAAGGAGAACGTTGCTTCTATCGATCACTGCATCACCCGTCTGAGACTGGAAGTCAAGGACCGTCTGCTGGTTGATGAGAAGAAGATCAAGAGCTCCGGCGCTGCCGGCGTTATCCGTCCCGGCAAGACTGCTGTTCAGGTCGTTATCGGCCCCAAGGTGCAGTTCGTATACGAAGAGTTCAAGAAGATCGCAGAGTAAGCGTCTTCCCTGTGCTGCGGCCCACGCAGTAGAAAGTAAGGCTGCCCCGGAGAGCAATCTCCGGGGCAGTTTGTTTTACGCATCCATAGCCCGCCGCGCGGCTTGAATGATTTGTTTTTGCGTCCGTGGAATGTGCCATTCATCCAGACCCGGGATTCCCATAGGAACGCCTTCCCGGCGGAAAATCATACCGCTTTCCATATTCTGCTTGCCGCTCATGTGGAAAGCCCTTGCTTGGGGGAGGGCAGCTTTTAAATCGCCAATGCTTTTGGGATCGACCCCACTGCCGATCAGTACCTCAGGACCGTTGCAAGAATCCCGAAGCTGCAGCAGCCGGCCGATGGTTTTTACACCGGAAATGCAATTTGCGGCAGCGCCGCTGGTGAGGACGGTGTCGATGCCCAGGTTCTTTGCGTTCAGATAGGTTTCTTCGGGATCCCGGGAAACATCAATGCACCGGTGTAATGTCAGATCCGTACCCGCGGCCGCGTCCAGCAAAAGCTTCATTGCAGCGCCATCCAGTTCTCCCTGCGGGTTCAGACAGCCGATCACAAAGCCGTCAGCGCCTGCTCCTCGCAGGTTTTTTATCTGTGCGGCCATCAGGAGAAGCTCTTCCCGGTCATAAAGAAAATCTCCCGCCCGGCAACGGATTAGACAGCGAATGGGGAGAGCGCTTTCTGCCCGGATTTGTTCTAAAAGCTCCTGATATGGGGTCAGCCCACCCACAGCAAGGGCGCTGCAAAGTTCCAGCCGGTCGGCGCCGCCGGCAATCGCGGCCCGCGCGGAGGCCAAAGAATCCACACACACTTCCAAAATGCCAGACATACAACTCCTCCTTTTTTCTCACTATATCCCATTTTTCGTTTCAATGCAATAAAAACTGTGAAATATAAGATTATTGTTCAGACAGATAGACAAATCGCATATTTTTGTGTATAATTAATTTTACAATGAAAGGGCTTGGAGCCTTTCTGATAAAAAATATGGGGGTATAAAAAGTATGAAGCTGATCATTAAGAACGATTATAATGAAATGTGCGCCTGGGCAGCGCAGCATATCGCTGACGCTATCAACAACCATAAGGAAGCACGACCCTTTATTTTGGGCTTGCCCACCGGTTCTTCTCCTCTGGGTGTCTACAAGCGTTTGATTGAGAAGAATAAGGCCGGCGAAGTGTCCTTTAAGAATGTTGTCACCTTTAATATGGATGAATACGTAGGTCTGCCCCGTGAGCATGACCAGAGCTACTGGTATTTTATGCACGACAACTTCTTCAACCATATTGACATTCCCGCTGAGAACATCAACATCCTCAACGGCATGGCTGAGGATCTGGAAGCCGAGTGCCAGCGCTACGAAGATAAGATCGCATCCTACGGCGGTATCGATCTGTTTCTGGGCGGCTCCGGTGTTGACGGCCATATTGCCTTCAATGAGCCTTTTACCAGCCTGACATCCCGTACCGGTATCCGCGCTCTGACTGAGGATACCTTGATCGTTAACTCCCGTTTCTTCGACAACGACCCCAACAAGGTTCCTAAAACCGCTCTGTCTGTGGGTGTTGGCACTGTTTGCGATTCCAAGCAGGTGCTGTTGCTGATCAGCGGCCACAATAAGGCTCGCGCCCTGCGTCACTGTGTAGAGGGCGGTGTTGATCACGCCTGGACCATCTCCGCTCTGCAGATGCACAAAGACGGCATCGTAGCTTGCGACGAGGCGGCCTGCGGCGAGCTGAAGGTAGATACTTACAAGTACTTCAAGGAAATCTACAAGAACGAAAAGTAAGGCGGACAACAAAACCCCCTCCATCCGGAGGGGGTTTTCTTTTGGATTACAGCTCCTTGCCGCCGATGAAGACGCGTTTTGCGGAGTAATCGGCATTGGTGATAATGAAGTCGGCGTACTTGCCGGTCTCGATGGAGCCGATCTGATCCAGAGCGCCCAGAGCTTTGGCAGGGTTGTAGGACGCGGAGCGGACAGCTTCTTCCTCTGGGATGCCCCAGGAGACAGTGTTGGACAGGCAGGTCCACAGATTGGAAGCAGAGCAAGAAATGGTGTCCGTACCGACCAGCTTAGCGACGCCGCCCCGGATCTCTGCCATCTGACCGCCCAGATCAAACTGATAACCCTCAGGCTGACCGGCGCAACGGCCGGAGTCGGAAACGAGAATCATGCGGTTTTTGAACATGGTAAAGGCCAAACGGACGGAGGAGGGATGGATGTGATAACCGTCGCAGATGATCTCCGCTTGCACAGCTTCATTTTCCACGCAGGCGGGGATCACACCGGGATTGCGGTGGTGAATGGGAGGCATGGCGTTGTACAGGTGGGTCAGATGGGTGATGCCTGCGTCCACAGCCGCTCTGGCGTGATCGTAATCGGAGTCGGTGTGAGCGATGGATACCGTGCAAAGTTCCTTGGCTTTTGCAACAAACTCTGGGGCGCCGGGAAGCTCCGGGGCAATGTCCACAATGCGGATCAGTCCGTCGCAGTCGTCGTACAGCTTTTTAAAGCCGTCGAAATCGGGAGTTTTCAGATAGTCAGGATTCTGGGCGCCCCGCTTGGCATAGGAAAAATAGGGGCCTTCCATTTGAATACCCATCAGCCGGGAATGCCCTTCAGGTGCCTCTTCTTTCAGCCGTTTCGCGGTAGCGAAGGCCTTGCCCAGCACATCGTAGGGCAGGGTCATGGAAGCGGGGGCGAAGGAAGTTGCGCCGCATTGGGCAAAGAATCTTGCCATCGTTTTTAAGCCTTCGTAATCGCCGTCGGAGAAGTCCGCGCCGGAGTTGCCGTGGCTGTGGACTTCCACAAGACCGGGAATAACGGTAGCGCCTTGCAGATCAATGGCGTCTTCGGGCACGCAGTCGGGTAAAATGGCGCCAAACTTGCCGTCCACTACCTCAAACGCGCCGTTCTGGAAAGTAAAATCCTTGGTGAAGATTCTGGCATTTTTATAAAACATAACAACCAATCTCCTTATGTGGGTTTCTTGGTGAAAGTATAACGCATATATGGACCGATATCTGTGATGAAGTCACGGTGATTACCCGTCAATCAGTCCGTGGCCGATGCAGTAATGGTAAATCCCGTCCTCCGAAACATCACCGCAAATATCGCCGGCAACTTCTTTTAAGCGATCCGCGGCATTTTTCATGGCTACGCCCAGGCCGACCGCCTGCAGCATCTCGATATCATTATAGCTATCGCCAAAGGCCATTGCCTGGTCCGGTTCCAGGTTAAAATGCGCCAGAACTTGTTTGATGGATACGCCTTTGCCGCTGGACGCGGGAATAACATCCACTGCGCGGGGCCAGGAAACCGCGATTTTTACGCCGTCGGCGCCCTGAAGAATCGCCGGATGATCAGAGGGTCGGCATCCCAGCATAATCTGATAGATATCATCCTGACAAACAAAATCAAAATCATCGGCGACGGTTAAGGTGGCGTTTGCCAGAAGATAATAGTCCCAAAGATCCTGCTCGATTCCGTTGGCAGCCATTCGGTCTTTGGTGGCAACAGAGACCGGCCGACCGATGGATGTGGCGTTTTCAATCACTTTTTTTGCATCGTTGGCGGAAATGGGATTGCTGTAGATGACAGAATCCTCCGTGTAGCAAAGAGAACCGTTAAAAGTGCAATAGGCGTCAAAATGAAATCCGTCGAAATCGGGGAGAACCACGGGACATCTGCCGGTGGCAACACATAGCAAAATGCCTTTCTCTCGCAGCTGTCGTAAGGCAACAAGTGTCTTTTCCGATATTTTGCCTGCTGCGTGGTCCACCAGCGTTCCGTCGATATCAAAGAAAATAATTTTAATTTGCTTCAAGGGGACACCTCTCCTGGAATAATTGCATTTTCATACGCGTACTGTTCTTATGCCGAATCAATGGCGTATACTTTATTTAGTGTATCATGTCCGGCGCTATATTACAACACCCGGGTCGCGGTTGGTTGGTTTTCTTCCATAAAATGTATTGATTTCCGAAAACACCCGGGGTTAATTACTCTCAATTCGGCAAAGATATGGTTGCGGAAAGAAAACGCGCTTTCTTCGGAAAGTGCCCCTTTCCGAGAAAGCGAAAGGAGAAAAGAACAATGAAGAACAACAACCAGATCAATGTTCCCCAGGCACGGGAAGCTATGGACCGCTTCAAGATGCAGGCTGCCCAGGAAGTGGGCGTCAACCTGACCAATGGCTACAACGGCCACCTGACCAGCCGTGAGGCAGGCTCCGTGGGCGGCCAGATGGTCAAGAAGAATTGTCCCATACGAACCCTTACATTCCATAGAGCAAACCGCATAGCATCAGGCCACCAAATCGCCGTCCAGTATGCTGCACACATCGGCGTATAAAACAGTACAGCCGCCTCCATCACAGAGGCGGCTGCTTTTATTTGTTCACTCAATTTCCGTACGAATGGTAAACACATCGGGCAAATTGAAAATGTCTTTTTTAAGGAACAGCGGATAAAAGTACTCATCCTTCAATCTGCCAAACTCTAACCATTCAAAGGTATGTGTACGACGACCTTCAGTTGTTGTGAATGTTTCACCTCTCAAGAGCAAGTCAGTATCTTCTATATCCATCAAGAAGTAAACACACAGTTCGTGATAATGTAGATTATCTACATCCTCTGTAAAAAACGCTTGATTTAGCCAAAGAGGGCGGACAATCTTGGGTGTTACACCTAATTCTTCCTGTACCTCTCGAATAACAGCATTTTCTGCCGTTTCGCCGATTTCCACTCTTCCGCCAGGCAAGTAGTAGTATGGAGACCGTTCGTCGTGCATTGCTAAGATTTTTTCTTCAGAAATTATCATAGCACACACTCTGTAATTAAATTTCTCGTTCCCCGATTTAAAAGATATATCCACCTATCACACCTCCAAAAGTCGATTTTAACAAGCAGTATTATACTCCCATACCATACAGAAATCAAGACTTCCTCATAAATTACCGCTACCCGCCCATATCTGCAAAAGCAACTACAATGGAGGTAGCGGAAATTTTTATGCCTATGCTGTCGGCTATCTGTTCCGCTTTCAAAAGCTGAATTTTCGTCATCTACTTTAGAGGCGTAACTCTTGCCGACGGGATGGGCCATCCTCCCGTATGGCTGGCTTGTATAAGGTATTAACACAATGACCATATAGGAAAGGGAACAATATGCAGAGAAGATACAGAGAGAAGAAATACTATTGTGGGGAGTATCTGGAGGTAGCCATCTATCCAGTATATAGCTACCCAAAGAAAAGAGGGAAGCGGAGTAAGCCGACAACCGAGATTCAGCAGCGGCTCAACCAGCGGCACACAGAGGGGCGGCTGCGTCGGCTGCTGCATACCAATTTCACCCCGTCCGACCTATTCACCACATTGACCTTTAACGATGCAAGCCTCCCCGCATCGGTGGAGGATGCCCAACGGCTGCTCCAGAACTTCCTCCGTCGGCTGAAAAGAAAGTACACCCGCCTGGGTCTGGATGCCAAGTACATATATGTCCTGGAATACGGCCAGGAACACAACCGCCTCCACATCCACCTGGTTTTGACGGGTGGCATCACCAGGGCAGACCTGGAGAAGCTCTGGGGTCTGGGGTCGGTGTCTGCGGATGCTCTGCGTTTTGAAAAGGACGGCCTTGCTACTCTGGCCAAGTATCTGACCAAGGGTGGGGGAGTTGATGACCAGGATAGACCGACCTGGAAGCGGTGGTCTGGCAGCCGCAACCTGGAGCAGCCGACAGTTACCCAGAGGGATGGACGGCTCTCCCATCGGAAGATGGCCGACCTCTGCCAGAACGGCGGGGATGCCGAATATCTGGAAACTCAGTTTGATGGCTATGAAATGGCAGATTTCTCCCTGGACACCTCCCAGGACATATACGGCGGCTATTATCTGGCAGCCGCACTGAAGAAAATCCCGACCAGGGACGATACCTGGTCGGGGGTAGGGTGGTTGCCGTTTGGTTAAGGCTCTCGGTCATCAAAGGAGGGGTAGTCTATCTCTCTGCCCTCATCATCGTCTATGTACACCTCTTCATATACTTCATACTCCTGGACAGGCTGGGATTTTAACTGCTCCACCTCCTGCCGAAGTGCCCGACAGGAAATCTCCGCACTCTCGGCTCGTCGGATGGCATCCTGTAGGACAGTACTATGATTCATCTTGTGCCACAGACGGTCTCCCAGGTTTCGCAGTTCTGATAGCTTCCGCTCCACCCAGGCGGTAGACTTAGCCTGTTCTATTAGCTGTTCATAATCGGACTCCAGAATGGTGATTTCCACCTGGGGTGGATTCTTGCTGCCAATGGCTCTATGACGAACTTTCCGTTTCAGCACTCGCACAGGGCGCTCCTGGGCAAATGATTCTCGGATGCACTCGGCTATGCTCTTTTTTGCTTTCAAAGTTTCGATTTCTGCTTGCAACAGGGATATTTCCTGCTTTAATTCCTCAACAATTTGCTGTTCCATAGTCTACCTCCTTATCTTGTGTGATGGTATCCCTGGGATTGCCGTTGTGCGATTCGCTGCATAAACCGCTGCCAGATACCCATTCCACGCATAAACTGCTCTTGTTCCTGTGCCTGTTCCTCGGCGGCTCTGGCTCGTTGGGTCAACTGCTTGATGGTATAGGCATCCTCCCTGGTCTGCTTCTCTGCTTTTTCTGCCCGTCTTTCGGCTGCCTGTACCCTGGCATTTCGGTCAACCTCTGCCCAAAGCTGCTTGCCGTACCTCTGTAGGTTGTTCCAGGCGTTCTTGATGGCGGTGGTGATGGCAGCTCGTTCCCGCAGCCATTCATAATCGGTACGGGTCAGCTTCACCTTTTCAGGCTCCACAACCTTGCCTGTTAGGTTCTTTTTCTCTGGGATAATCTCTGCCTCAATGGAGATGTCTGGCTGCTGTAAAGCTTCCTGGATGGTGCGAGTGATGCTGTTTTGGTCTCGGATGGTGTCCCTCTCCGTCCGTACTTGCTCAATCTCTGCCTTGGCTAAGACAATCATTTGTGCCTGTTCCGTTGCCACGGCTTCAAGCTCTTTCTTCTGTGTGGTCAAAATATCGACCACTTCTTCCATCTTTTTGCATTTATATTCCAGAACGGACAAATGCTTCTGGCTCGGATTCTTCACTTCTCGGTCAATGACGATGCCCCGCTTCTCGCAGAGGTCATAGAACTGGGTGCGGATAATCTCGGAAAAGGTTATCAGCGGGCAGTTGTATTTGCCCTCCTTGGCGGTGGGGTCTGGCCTCTGGATGCCCATAGCTTCAAAAGCCTGGGATTGGTTGGGTACTCGTTGCCCGAACTTGTCCAGGGCAGAGAATGTCATTCTCAAGTGGCAATGGGCGACACCCTCATCCAGGTGGATTGCCAGGTCAAGCAGATGGAGGTTATCACCCCATCGTTTCTGGAGACCGTCTATCAGCTCGGCGGTGGCCGCCATCAGCTTTTCCTTTCGCTCCTGGGGGTCGATGTCTGTATCTCGGCTGCCCAACTGGATAATGGTCTCCAGAGGGGCGGTGCGGCAGCTGGCGTATATGTCGGCTACCGATTTGCACCTTTCGGGATGGCCGTCGGCTATGTATCTGGCGTTCTTGGCCTCCTGGCCTGTGCCGTAAAGTTCCTCATATCTGGATAGCTCAAAGGCTTTTGCATCGAAGCTCCCGCAGCGGCGAACACGGCCTTCAGCGGTGAACTGGAGGTTGATGTTCTGGTCGGTGCGGCTATGGTCGATATGACGTTCCTGGTTTCTGGTTTCGGTTTTCGTATTGTGGTTGGCGTTGTAGACTTTGCCACTTGCGGTGGCTCGTCCATTTCTCACGGTTGCTTTCATCTTTTTTGCCATAAAATATCACCTCAATGATAATTTAGAACAAACAACGAAGAAAACGCACATTAAAAGTTAAGGAAACGGCGATAAGTACTCAGTATGATATGCCGTCCCAGCATATCTACTTCGTACTCCTGGGGGCAGCTGCCCCCGCCGTAAGCTCCCCCAAAAGGGAGGGCGAAACGTGTAGAAAATTCACCCGATTTTTGCCCCATTTTTCTACATCCGCCAGCCCAGCCAGCAGAATACCGTTTTCCCTATATTACCTATGCAAGGACAAATTGCATAGGCATATTTTTCCTCTAATACCAGAGGAAAACTAAGGAAAAATATAGAGAAAGGCGGTAAAATATGAAGAAAAACGAAACAAACGAAAAAACCAAAATCCAGTACGAACAGCTGTGGCTCCGATACTTCAATGACTCCCTTCTGGAAAAGGGAATCATCACCAAGGAAGAATACCAGAAGATGAATACTCGCATCATAAACCGAAAGGGACGGGTTACCCCGTCCCCCCGTCCCTAAGCTGCCAGGCTTTGGCAGCTATAGGGCATTGACTTCTTTAGTCTTTAGATGTATTATATAGATAATGATTTTACGAACTTTTTGGAGGTATAGAGAAAATGGATTTACATACTATTCGACAGCTACTCAAAACCAAGTCTATTTATGACATCCCCCTGCGGGTTACCTTTTATGCCCGTGTTTCCTCGGAATCCGACGAGCAGTTGAACTCCCTTTCCAACCAGATTGCATACTATGAGAACAAAATCAAGCAAGTAGGCTGCTGGACTTTCGTCCCTGGCTACATCGACGAGGGCATCTCTGGTATGTCCACTAAGAAGCGGGAGGACTTCAACCGAATGATGGATGATGCGGCTCAAGATATGTTCGACCTCATCATCACCAAGGAAATCTCCCGTTTTGCCCGTAATACCCTGGACTCCATCCAGTACACCCGTCAGCTCCTGGGATTTGGCGTTGGTGCTTTCTTTGAAAATGACAACATCAACACTCTGGACGAGGATTCCGAGTTCCGCTTGACCATTATGGCGGGCGTGGCTCAAGATGAAATCCGCAAGCTGTCCTCCCGTGTAAAATTCGGTCATCAGCAAGCCATTAAATCCAAGGTTGTCCTGGGTAACAGCCGCATTTTCGGATATACGAAGAACGGCGGCAAACTGGTCATTGATGAAAAAGAGGCTAAAATGGTGCGGGAACTCTTTGAACTGTACGCCACCGATAACTACTCTATGAAGCAAATCGAGGTTATCTTCTGGAATAAAGGCTACCGCAATCTGAACGGAAAGAAGATTGCCCACTCTACAATGTCCAATATGATTGCCAACGCCAAGTACAAGGGTTACTATGTGGGCAATAAGGTCAAAGTGGTGGATATGTTCACCAAGAAGCAGAAATTCCTCCCGCCCGAAGAATGGGTTATGTTCAAGGATGAAACTGGCGAAATCGTCCCCGCCATTGTTTCCGAGGAACTGTGGGACAAGGCCAACGCCGTCCTGCAGCGCAGAAGCGAAGATGTGAAAAACCGCCAGGGCATTTGCAATCACGCCAATCTGCTGACGGGCAAGCTGTTCTGCTCCTCCTGCGGCACTCCCTACTACCGCCGTGAGTCTAAGGACAAACAAGGCAACAAGAACAGCAAGTGGGTCTGCTCTGGCAAAATCAACAACGGTAAAGATGCTTGCGACTCTTTCCCCATCTATGAGTCCGAAATCATCCCCTTATTGTTCGAGGTATTCAAGGACACAAGCGAATCCGCTGTTGCTATGATTGAAGAATATGAAGCTTTGTATCTCAGCATTTCTTCAAGCGAAAATCTCAACGCCCAAATTGAAAAGCAGAACGCACTCCTGGCCCGTATCGTAAAGAAAAAGGATGCCTTACTCGACCTAAAAGTGGATGGAGCGATTTCCAATGCAGAGTTCAAGCAGAGGAACGAAACCCTGGATGCAGAGAAAAAGGCAGCAGAGGAAGCTCTGGAAGAACTGGAACAGCAGCGGCTTTCCTCCGAGGCTCACAGAGAGCATATGGCAAAAATCCACGCAGCACTTAAGGCAGCGGAACAAGATGTTGCCAACGGCAAAGTTACCAAGGAATTTATTGATACCTATATCGACAAAATCTTTGTAACCCCCCAGGACGATGGAACTATGGAACTGGACATTCGGATTTTTACTGGTGAAAGCACCAAAAAATATCTTGCACGGCTGAAAAGCCGTGCAAGCACCGAAGTTCGTACGGGTCAAATGTCTAAGAAGATGATCGAGGCTTACGAGCAGGGCATGCAGTAAACCCCGGTGCCAATTATCTTCAAAGGATAATTGGCATTCCATAATTGCAAATAGTCGCACTTTGTGTTAAACTATAGGTAGTTTACTTGCAAGAGGTGAAGGCTATGCGCATTCAGGAGTCCGGTGAAATGTATCTGGAGTCCATCTATGTTCTGCTGAAGGAGAACGGTTTTGTCCGGTCTGTGGATGTGGCAGAGCATATGGGATACAGCAAACCCAGTATCAGCCGGGCAATGGGCCTGCTGAAGAAGGGGGAGTTTATCGAGATCGCCCCCGACGGCACCATCACTCTGACAGAATCAGGAAAGGCCGTGGCGGAGAAGATCTATGAGCGCCATACCTTTTTGAGCCGGTTTCTGATCTCTTTGGGAGTCGCTCCCGAGATAGCCGCAGAGGATGCCTGCCGGCTGGAGCACGCGTTTTCTGATACCTCCTTTGAGGCAATCAAAGCCTATATGACCAAAAATGAAACACCCGTCAAATGACGGGTGTTTTTCTTTTATTTTTTGCGCCAGGTACTCCGGGAGAACAAAACAAGTACCGGGAAGATCTCCAGCCGGCCTGCCAGCATACCCATAATCATGGCGAGCTTGGACAGGACGCTGAAATCCGCGTAAGTACAGGTCGGGCCTACCGCGGAAAAGCCGGGGCCGATGTTATTGAAGGTTGCCAGCACTGCGGAAAGATTGGTTTCAAAGCTGAAGCCGTCCAGGGACAGAATCAGTGTGCTGATGATGATAATGATCACATAGGCGGCAAAATAGGCATTGACATTGTCCAGCACCTTTTTGTCCACAACCTTTTCGTTGCTCCGCACCACCAGCACCTTTTGGGGATTCAGCAGTTGGCGGATGTTTCGCCGCAGGATCTTGAACAGCAGCACCACCCGCATACACTTTAAGCCGCCTCCGGTAGAACCGGCGCAGGCGCCCACGATCATCAGCAAAAGCAAAATGGCCTTGGAAATACTGGGCCACAGGTCAAAGTCTGCGGTGGAGTAGCCGGTGGTGGTCATAATGGAGGAGACCTGGAATGCCGCGTGACGGATGGTCTCTCCCAAAGAGCCATACAGAGGTCGGACAGAGATCACAATGCCAACTACGCTGGCTACGGCCAGACCCACATACAGCCGCAGTTCCTCATCTTTCAGAATGCTGCGGAGGCGGCCGGCCAAAACCAGGTAGAAACAGCTGAAATTGATGCCAAACAGGAACATAAATACGGTGGTCACCCATTGAATATAGGGGGTGACGCCGGTGAGGGAGTCGTTGTAAACGCCGAAGCCGCCGGTGCCGGCAGTACCAAAGGCGGTGCAAAGGGCGTCCAGAGGGGGCATGCCGCCGCAAAGCAGGAAAATCACATCCAAAACGGTCAAAGCCACATAAATGACATACAGGATCACGGCGGTCTGCCGCATTTTCGGCACCAGCTTGCCCACATCCGGTCCGGGGCTTTCTGCACGCAGCAGGTGCATGGTAAAGCCTGCTCCCTGGCTGCCCGGCAGGATCGCCAGCAGGAACACCAGCACGCCCATACCGCCGATCCAGTGGGTGAAGCTGCGCCAGTAGAGAAGACCTTTGTACAGACTCTCCACATCGGCGATCACGGAAGAGCCGGTGGTGGTAAGTCCGGAGACGGTCTCAAACAGGGCGTCTATGTAGTTTGGGACCTGGCCGCTGAGGACAAAGGGCAGCGCGCCCAAAAGACTCATTACAATCCAGCTTAAGGAGACGCACACCAGACCCTCCCGGGCGCCGAAGAGTCGTCCGGCTTTTTTGCACAGGACATACAGAAGGCCCGCAAAGGCCAGTATGGCGGCGATGGTGATAAGGAACGCCTGTACGGCGGCCGTTTCGCCGCAGCCGATACTGATGCCCAGCGCCGGCACCATAAACAGCGCCTCGATGGCGATACATTGGGCGATAAAACGCCCGATCATTTTCAGATTCATAGCTTACCCTCTTATGGGAAGATGTCGCCCAGCTGCCGGAGCATACCTCTGCGGCTGGTGACCACAACTACCCGGTCCCCGGGGAAGAAGCGGGACTCACCGCCCGGCACAGAGGATACCGCCCCGTGGGTGATGCTGGCGATCAGCACATCCTGCTTCAGACGCATATTTTTCAGAGGCACATCGCAATTGGGAGTGTCCTCGTTCACTACGAACTCAACGGCTTCCGCCTGTCCGTCAGCGATGGCATGGACAGATACGGCAGCGCCGGTTTGATTCTGCATGGCCCGGACATAGCGGACGATATTGTTGCTGCACAGCTCCTTGGGACAGACAATACTGCCCAATGCCAGAGTGGATGCCAGGGAGATGCTCTCCTCGCTGCTGAGCTTGGTGATGCACTGGGGAACACCCCGGCCGGAGGCGTAGAGGGAGAGGATGATGTTGGTCTCGTCAAGACCGGTGAGGGAGACCACTGCGTCGCATTGGTCAATTCCCTGATCCTCCAGAACGGACTGGTTGCTGCAGTCACCGTGGATCACTTCCGTTTCCGGGAGCTGCTCTGCCAGGGCGGCACAAAGATCCCAGTTCTTTTCCAGCAGTTTCACGCTGATGCGGTCCTTTTCCAGCAGGCGGGCAAGGTAGAAGCCCACTTTGCCACCGCCGCACAGCAGGACGCGCCGTACCGGGCGGGTGACGATATTCAGGTTTTTCAGAAGCACTTCCAGGTCGGAGGTGGAGGCAGTGACGAAGATCCGGTCACCCTCCTGCAGCACAAAATGGCCGCTGGGCGCCATAGCCTGTCCGCTCCGGAGAACGGCGCACACCAGCACCCGGCACTTGACTACGCTGCTCATATCCATCAGCGCCACATCTTTCAGCTTGCTCTTGCCGTCGATCCGCAGCTCCACGATTTGGGCGCGACCCTTGGCAAAGGACTCCCGGCGGAGAAAGCCCGGGAACTTCAAGAGGCGTTCGATTTCCATCGCTGTCTGATTCTCCGGATTGACGGTCATTGACAGGGGGAACACGTGGTTCATAGTCATAACCTGTTCAGTGTATTCCGGGTCCCGAATCCGGGCGATAGTATGGATATTGGGATTGATGCCGTGGGCGGTCATACAACACAGAAGGTTCACTTCGTCAGCGCCGGTGGCGGCGATCAACAGATCTGCCTCCTTTACATCTGCCTGGAGCAGCACAGCCTTGGAGGCGCAGTTGCCCTGCACACCCATTACATCGTGACGCACCACAAGATTTTCCAGGACACGGTTCTTTTCGTCAATCACCGTCAGGGCGTGGCCCTCTGCAGTGAGCTGACGCACCAGCACGCATCCCACTTTGCCTGCTCCGGCAATGATAATATTCATACGACACCTCCACATTTGTAGGTTGTTTTCCTAGATTATAGCAAAAAAAGTTCCATTTGGCAACCGGGCAGCTTTTGGGGCTTTTGTTTTGGTTTCCGGTGTGCTAAAATAAAGAAAAAGGAGGTGGCGTCTTGCTCACTTATGAACTGAAAAAAGGGCCGGGCATGCCCCTCTATGAAGCGTTGTACCGCTGTATTCGGGGGGATATCCTCTCCGGAAAGCTGACCGAGGGGCAAAAGCTGCCCTCCAAACGCGCCTTGAGCGCCAACCTGAAGGTGAGCAAAATAACCGTGGAGACGGCCTATAACCAACTCCTCTCCGAGGGATATATCCGGTCAGAAGAGAAGGTGGGGTATTTTGTGGAGGCGGTCACCCGCCTTACGCCCAAGACGATTCCTCCGCTGGTTTTGCCGGAAAAAGAGGAAGAACTGATCGATCTGACCGCCAACGGCCCGGTGAAGTTCCCCTTTTCTGTGTGGAGCAGACTTCAGCGGGAAGTGCTGCTGGATATGGGCGAGCAGCTGCTGACGCCTCTGGACAATCAGGGCCTTCCTCAGCTGCGCCAGGCAATTGCGGAACATTTGGGGCAGTTTCGGGGGATGGGTGTGGATCCGGAAAATATCCTCATCGGCGCCGGAACGGACTTTTTGTATAATCTGTTGGTGCAACTGCTGGGACGGGACAAGTGCTACGCCGTGGAAGACCCCGGCTATGGCAAAATCCGAAAAATCTACGCTGCCGCGGGTGCGGATTGCATCAGCGTGCCTATGGACACAATGGGCGTCGTGCCGTCTGCGTTGGACAAAGCCCAGGTGCTGCATATCTCTCCTGCCCACCATTTCCCCACAGGACTGGTGACACCTCTTACCCGGCGGCAGGAGCTGCTTTCCTGGGTAAAAGCTCAGCCGGGCAGATACATTATTGAAGATGACTACGACAGTGAGTTTCGCTTCTCTGCCCATCCGCTACCTACATTGCAATCCATGGCCGGGGGAGAACAAGTGATTTATATGAATACCTTCTCCAAGAGCCTTGCTCCCTCCATCCGAATCAGCTACATGGTGCTTCCTTCCAAATTGATGGCAGTTTATCGGGAGAAACTGGGCTTTTACAGCTGCACTGTTCCCAGCTTCCAGCAGCACACGCTGGCCCGGTTTATTGAGCGGGGTCACTTTGAAAAGCACTTAAACCGGATGCGGAAGTTCTACCGATCTCGGCGCAACCGGATGTTGGAGGCGCTGAGCGCTTCTCCCGTGCGGGACAAGCTCACTGTGCAGGAGGAAAATGCGGGGCTTCACTTCCTGGTGAAGGCAGAGATGCCCCTGACAGACGGGGAATTGGTAGAGGTTTGCCGGAAGGCGGGCCTGCGGGTGCAGACCCTGGGAGAGTTTTACTACGAAACCGTACCTGCCTGGGCAAAGGGGCAGTTGGTGGTGAACTACTCCGGTCTGACCGATGAGGATCTACTGAAACTGGAGCGAAAATTAAAGGAACTATAAAAACAAGGAGTGCATCGGGCGATGCACTCCTTGTTTTTTACTTTTCTTCTTCCGGGGTGAAGTCCAGGGTGAGGGTCTTGATATCAGTATGCAGACGGATATACTTCACGCCGGCGGCGTCCAACATCCGCTTGGAGGCCTTAATGGCGGGGGTGTCGGCGTACTTGTCGGAGATATAGTAGATCTCCCGGATACCGCTCTGGATAATGGCCTTGGCGCATTCGTTGCAGGGGAACAGAGCTACATACAGACGGCTGCCCCGCAGGTCACGGCCACTGGCGTTAAGAATGGCGTTCAGCTCCGCATGGACTACATAAGGATACTTGGTCTCCTCGCCGGTGCGATCCCATGGGAACACATCGTCGGAGCAGCCCTTGGGCATGCCATTGTAGCCGGTGGAGAGGATCACATTGTCCTGCGATACGATGCAGGCGCCCACCTGGGTGCTGGGGTCTTTGCTGCGCCGGGCGGCCAGCATAGCAACACCCATAAAGTACTCATCCCAATTGATGTAATCAGCGCGTTTCATAAAGTAATTCCTCCCGGTTGGATTTGCTCCTAGCATACCAAACGGGAGGAAAAATGTCAAGAAACTCTGCTTTTTCGGGTCAAAAGAAGGGCAACTGCTACAGCGGTCACGCCGCCTACCAGTTTCCCTACAATCATGGACGGCAGCATAGTGGGGGCAAAACCCGCAGTAAAGCCCATATGGTCGCCGAAGACAAAGCCTGCGCTTACCGCAAAGGCGATGTTCACCACCTTGCCCCGGTCGTCCATTTCCTTCACCCGCTCCAGCGTGGCGATGGAATTGGCCAATGTGGCGATGAGGCCGCCGGCGGAAACGTCATTGATTCCTAACCGACCGCCCAGCTTCAGCAGCGGTTTGCGGAGCAGCTTGGTGATCACGTGCACCAGAGGGAACGCTCCGGCCAGCACAATGGCAATCTCCCCCACGGTAGCAAAACCCTCGCGCAAAGGGGCCATGCCGGGAATGATGGCAAAGCCGGTAAGCTCTTCCAAAATAGCGGCGCCGAGGCCGGCTGTAATCAAAGCAATGACGCCCTTGCCGAACAGGCTGAAGCCTTTGATCATTGCCTTTTCCGCAAAGATCAATCCAAGGGTGATCAACGCGCCGATAATCACAATGGGGATCAGATTCCGCAGAACCATTCCTACCGGAAATCCGGCTACCAATCCCCCCGCCAGCAGTCCGGCGGGAATGGTGACGATGCCGGCCAAAATCCCCTTAGCCATAGCCGGGCGGTCCTCATCCCGGAGGATTCCCATAGCGACCGGGATGGTGAAAACAATGGTTGCTCCCAGCATACTGCCGCAGAGGACGCCTCCCATCAGCGCGGCGTCAGGATCGGCGCTCATTTCTACAGCCAGAGAGCCGCCGCCCATATCGCAGGCCAGGATCGTGCCGGCAAACATTGCCGGGTCTGCTCCCAGAAAACGATACACCGGCACCACCACAGGGCTGAGCACCTTGGCCAGCACCGGGGCAAGGGAGATGATGCCCAGCATGGCAAGGGCCAGCGTACCCATAGCCAAAATGCCCTCTTCAAAGGGATGGCCCAATCCCAGCCGGTTGCCGAAGATTCGGTCAAGAGCGCCAAGGGCGGCAAAGGCCGCCATCACAAAAATCAGGATCTCATGTGCCGACATGGTGTTCCTCCTGGTCAATGATGGCGACGACTGCCGCATCGATGGGCGCTTCCATACAAAACTTGCTGGCCACCGTGCCGGTCACCAGCAGAACTTTATCCCCGGTCCCGGCGCCAACACGATCCGCAGCTACAACAGGGCCCATCAGGGTGTCCACCACCAGGAAAGTCTGCCCTTGCAGGCATTGGGCCTTCCGTGTGGACCATACCGCGCCGCTTACTGTACCTATTTTCAATCCGTTCCCTCCAATACTTCCTTGGCTAGCGGTGTCAGCACCGCGCCGGGGGCAGGGGCGCGGCCAGACAGCCGCATCTGCCGCGCTTCCTGGGCGGTGATGAGCCGCTTCTGGCCTCCGTCGGTGAAAACGATCCCCAAAGCTTTCATATTCCGGCGGCTGGATGCCAGCGCCGCTCCCAACGCCCGGTTTTTAGGCGCTTGGGGAAAACCGGGAGCGTAGCAGATAACACTTTTCCCCTCCGCAAGGGCAGAGAGCACCTGCTCGTTGGCAAAATACAGAGCCTGTCCCAGGGTCAGCGAGCCAATCACAATGCCGTCAAAGGGGGCGGATGCGGCATAGGTAAAGCCGAGATCACAGGGAGGGGCCTCCCCGATCAGCAGCGCTTTCATAGTAGAATCCTCCCCAAATCACCGGTCTGAAAGCCACAGGCATTGGCTTCGTCGTAATCCAAGTGGGCATAGGTCTGAAACTCCGGACTGACTCGGACTACCACATCCCCAAAGGTCAGGGGCCGGTCTGTAAAGGTCTGCAGGCGTACCACCTGCTTGTCCGTGACACCCATACGAGCCGCATCCTGGGGTGTGATGTGAATGTGCCGGCGGGCTGCGATTACTCCCTCCGGCAAAACCACCGCACCCTTTTCACCCTTGAGGGTAGCGCCGGGTGTGTTTTTGATGTCTCCGGACAACCGTACAGGAGCGGAAATGCCCAGATACCGGGCGTCGGTGAGGGATAGCTCCACCTGCCCGGCGTTCCGCTCCGGTCCAAGGACCGCCACATGGGCAAACTCACCCTTCGGCCCAATGACCGTCACACGCTCATTGGCCAAAAATTGTCCCGGCTGGGACAGATCCCGCTTGGGGGTGAGGGGGTGGCCAAACAGGGTCTGCGCCTGCTCTTTTGTCACATGGACATGGCGGCCGGAGGCCTCCAGTTCCACAAAAATGCGCTTGATCACCTGCTCTGTTAGGTTTACATAATCCAAAGGTTATCACTCCTTTTTTCCGGGAGCTTTTAGCTGAATCATAATGAGGTAGAGGAAACTGCTCAGCCGATTGAAGGCCCGGAGGAGATCCTCCCGGGTATCGCCAAAGGCCGCTGCCGCGGTAAGCTCCGCGCTTCTTGCGGCGCACCGGGCCTTGTTTATCTGCAAAAGCAAAAGAGAGTCCTCCGGGGCAGGCATAAAATGGGGTTGCCCGTAGAAATCCTGCGGCCGGTGAGATCGCTCCCGGAGCGCTTTTTCATCCATACCGCCCAAAGCCGTGTTTTTCACCGGCTCGTTCAGCACCTCATAACGCAGAAGATTCCGGGTATAGGAAAGGGCTTCTTCCAGCATACTGCGGATCTGTCCGGTGGCATTGGCGCAGCACAGCAGCAGCTCTGCCTCCAGGGTGTCCACCGCCCCCCGGAAAGTGATCCGGGGGTGCGTTTTGGGTACAAGGAACTCCCCGTTTAAGTGGGTCATATGCTCCGGCTTTTCCTCCATATAGCCGCCTCCCAGCAGCCGGTAGCGATCCGGCCGGGCTTGTTCGGCAGGTAAAATGGCAATCCGTTCCCCGGTCAGGTAATCTCGGGCGTCTGAGGTGAGTTGGTCGCCTTTCCCCAGGTAGAATACCCGTTTCCCGTCCCGGTTGCGAATGTTGTCCCGGACGGCGTCCCTGGTGTAGAGCATTACTTAGCTACGGGAGGGGTCTGCTTGCCCTTGGGGAGGATGTTGTCCACCTCTGTGTGGGGACGGGCGATCACGTGGACAGAGATCAGCTCACCAACCTTCTCCGCGGCGGCAGCGCCGGCATCGGTGGCGGCTTTTACAGCGCCCACATCGCCACGGACCATCACGGTCACAAGACCGCCGCCTACCTGCTCCTTGCCAACCAGCTGGACGTTGGCGGATTTGACCATTGCGTCAGCGGCCTCGATGGCGCCGACCAGGCCTTTGGTTTCGATCATTCCCAGAGAGTTTGTGTTCATAATGCGTACTCCTTTACTTCAGTCGTTCCAATATTTTTGCGGTTAAGATTTCCACTAAATTGTCGTCGATGGCGCGCTGTGGAGCGGATTCCGTGCCCCAGGCCACCCGGCGGAGATTGATAAGATCCATAGGGGAGATGTTGTTGGAGGAGGAACTGCCGCCTACCGCGCCGCACCCCAGGGTTAGGGCGGGGAAAAGGCCTGTAGTGGCGCCGATGCCCCCCAGCGCCGCCGGGGTATTTACCAAAAACCGGGATACGGGGATCTGCAGTGCAAACTTGCGGATCACGGCGGTATCCTCCGCGTGCATAGCGAAGGTGTGGCCGCTGCCCTCGTGGATCAGCACCTCAACGGCTTTTGCAAGCACCGCGTCTTCCGACTCCATCACAAAAAATGCCAGCACCGGACAGAGCTTTTCCATAGAATAGGGTCGGGTCGGGCCGGCCTCCTGCTCCCGCGCCACCAGTACCTTGGTGTTTGCCGGCACGGAAAAACCGGCTTTCTCTGCCAAAAGCGTAGCGCTCTTGCCTACGATCTCCGGATTCAGTGTGCCGTTTGGCTTGAACAGGAGCTTGGCCAGCTTTCCTGCTTGCTCTTTGTCCATAAAGTAAAAGCCCATTTTCGAAGCTTTTTCTTTCACGGTCTGCTCCATCGGCGCTTCCACGATGATGCTCTGCTCCGAGGCGCAGACTGTGCCGTAGTCGAAGGTCTTGGATTTCAGGACGCAGGACAGGGCTGTCTCCACATTTGCCGAGTGGTGGATATACACAGGGCCGTTTCCGGCGCCCACGCCGATGGCCGGTTTACCGGAGGAATAGGCTGCTTTTACCATGGCAGGTCCGCCGGTGGCCAGGATCAGATTCACATACGCATTCTCCATCAGCTCCTTGCAACCTGCCATGGAGGGAATGGACAGACAACTCACCGCACCCTTGGGCGCGCCGGCGGCCTCTGCCGCCTTTGCCACGATCTCCACCGCCCGCAGGGTGCAGGCGATGGCTTTGGGGTGGGGGGAGAAGACGATGGCGTTGCCGGATTTCAGGGCAATGAGGGTTTTATAGCATACGGTGGAGGTGGGATTGGTGCTGGGCACGATGGCGGCGATCACCCCCATGGGCACACCGATTTCCCATAGTTTCTCCCGGGGGTCTTCTTTTAATACCCCCACGCAGGTCATATTCTCAATGGCCGCAAGAACTCCCTTGGAAGCAAACTCGTTTTTTGTGATCTTGTCGGACACATTGCCGAAGCCTGTCTCCCGTACTGCCAGCTCTGCCAGTTCCGCGGCCGAGGCTGCAAAGGCTTTGGCTACCGTTTTCACAATGGTGTCCAGAGTCTGCTGGCTGCATTGGGCGAGGATTTTTTGAGCCGCGGAGGCGGCTTTTGCCAGATCCCGGGCCTGTTGCCGGGCCTGCAGGTCTTTATCCAATTCCATAAAGGGCTCCTTTACTTAGGATTGCCTGCCACATCCGCTACCGCGTCTGCAAAAGCAGCGCAGGCAGCGGCGCAGGCGGATTGGGTCCCCGTGAGCAGTCCACCGCCGAAATTGGTGGGACTGGGCGGGGCGTATAGTTTACATAACTTTACATCGGCGGCTTTCAGCGCCGCGTCCATAGCGTACATACTCTCCAGGGGCGGCGCGATGAGGTAGGCTAACGCGCTGCCCTCCGGAACACCGGCTTCCTTTGCCAGAAAACTGCCGCAGCTGCTTACGGTGTGGGCGAGGTAGGGTGTTTCACCTGTGGATTCGAAGCCCAACCGCTCCAGCTCGCTCAGCACCGTTTCCATACCGCTTTTCAGCGCCCCGGGGGTGGCAGCGCAGAGGACGCCCAGCACCTCTCCGGCATGGGGAGTGGAGGCGTTGGCAGCGCCGGCGTAAAAGCTGCTGCCGAAGCATACCTGCACCTGGGCAGATTTGGTGGCCTCGTCCAGGGCGATATAGGTGGCGTCATCGCAGTCGGTGGTAATGAGCCCCAGGCAGGGATATCCCTCCGGAGCGCCTAAGTTTCGGCACAGGGCGTCTGTGGCGCTGGCCAGATACCGCACAGCAAGCACATTTACCGGTATCATCCATGACCCTCCAGATGCAGACCTACGCCGGAGACCTTCTTTTTCAGAATGGTTTCAATCAGTTCTGCCACATACGCGCCTGCTTCCACCGCTGGCGTACCCTGAGCGTGGATATTGCTGACCACCGTGCGGCAGGATTCGGAAACACCGGTGTGGGGCTTGTAGGTGATATAGGCCGACATACTCTTGTCTGTGACAAGACCGGGCCGCTCACCCACCAGCACGCAGACCACATCGCAGCCGGTGATGTCGCCTACCGCGTCCCCTGCGCCAACCCGGCAGAACTTCACATAGATCCCCTTGCCCAGTTCAATACCCCGGACCTTCAGACCATCCCGGATGGCGGCTGCGCAGTCCATAGCATTGGCAGCGATGGCCGCGGAGGACAATCCGTCGCCGATCACCAGTTGGACCGTGGGTTTTTGGGGAATCGCGGCGCGGATAACGGAGGCATTTTCTTCGTCAAAGATGCGTCCCAAGTCCGGGCGGGTAAGGTATTCGTCCTTGTTTTGGCATCGGGTCTTCACGGATACAAGTCCGTTCTTCTCTCCAAAATCCTCCGGCAGAAGGGAAAATACCGCGTCTTGAGCCGCCGCATGGTCTGCCCGGAAGCGGAGCATCGTCAGCGTCTTGTATCGAGGGCCTGCCCGGCCACTCCCCAATCGGGCGGGGGTGCGTTCCTTCAGTCGCCGGAAAGCCTTCTCGTCGGCAGGAGCGTCCACCATATAGAGCTTCCGCAGATCCAGCGCTGTCACATCGTCGACAAAATCCCCGTCGCGGAAATGGCAATCCTTAGCCTCCGGACCGGGGGCGGTTGGCTTGTAGTCGCTGCCTTTTACCGTGGGTTCATGCCCCATCTGTCCCAATAACTCTGCCACCAGGGCAGAGAGTTCCTGTTTGTTCATAGCGCCCCTCCTTAAAACAGAAGGCTGGAGCCGTCACCGGCCTTCTTTGTCAGCTTTCCGTTCTCTATAAAGCCCATTTTCTCCAGCCACCGCTGGAACTCCGGAATGGCCGTCTTGCCGGTGAGTTCCCGGAGGGTAAGTGTATCCCGGAAGCCGGTGGTCTGGTAGTTGAGCATAATGTCATCCCCATGGGGGATGCCCATAAAGTAGTTGCATCCTGCAACGGTCAAAAGCGTAGCCAGATTCTCGATGGCATTCTGATCCGCTTTCATGTGATTGGTATAGCAGCAGTCGCAGCCCATGGAAACGCCGGTGAGCTTGCCCATAAAATGGTCCTCAAGGCCTGCGCGGGTCACCTGCCGGGCATCGTAGAGATACTCCGGGCCGATGAAGCCCACCACCGTATTCACGAGGAACGGTTGGAAGCGCTTGGCGAACCCGTAGCAGCGGGCTTCCATAGTCACCTGGTCGGTGCCGTGGTGGGCGTTGGAGGACAGCTCAGAACCCTGGCCGGTCTCGAAGTACATCACATTAGGCCCTTCCGCGGTGCCGTCGGTGAGGAGCAGATCCCGGGCGTCCTGGAGGGTTTGGGCGGAAAAACCGAAGGCTTCGTTGCCTCTTTGGCTGCCGGCGATGGACTGGAAGATCAGATCGCAAGGAGCGCCGGCCCGGACGGCCTTCATTTGGGCGGTCACATGGGCCAGCACGCAGATCTGGGTGGGAATGGCCCAATGCTCCTTGATCTCCTGGAATCTGCGCAGGACTTTCCCCACCTGCTCCGGACTGTCGGTGACGGGATTCAGACCGATCACCGCGTCACCTGCGCCCAGGGAAAGACCCTCCAGAGTGGAGGCGGTGATGCCGTCCGGATCGTCGGTGGTATGGTTGGGCTGCAGGCGGCAGGAAAGAGTGCCGGGCAGGCCGATGGTGGTATTGCAGTGGGCGGTGGCGGGGATCTTTGCCGCAGCGTAAATCAGATCCAGATTACTCATCAGCTTGCACACCGCCGCCACCATCTCAGAGGTCAGACCGCGGCTTGCCTTGCGGATATCGTCGGCAGTGGTCGTTTCGGACAGAATCCACTCCCGCAGCTCCGAGACCGTCCAGTTGCGAAGTTTTTCGTAGGCGGGGGTATTCACATCGTCCTGAATGATCCGGGTGACCTCATCTTCCTCATAGGGAACGGCGGGATTCTCCCGGAGATCCGCAAGGGTCAGCGCCGACAGAACAACCTTGGCGGCGACCCGCTCCTGAGCGTTTTCCGCGGCAAGGCCGGCCAGTTTGTCACCGGTCTTTTCTTCGTTGGCTTTGGCAAGAACTTCCTTAACATTCTTAAATGTGTAGGTTTTTCCCAACAGGGTCGTTTTCAGCTTCATTGAAACACCTCATTATTTTGTGAAAGGATCAGCGTCTTAATTACCACCGGCAGAGCCGGACCCACCGGCGCGCCGATATCCAGATAGCTTTCCTTTTGCAGGGGTATCCGATCGATGCACAGACACTTTTTTTCGGGCCTGTAAAGCTTGATGGCGTGGCCAAGGGCCTTTGCCATATCCGCGCGCACACACACCAGCAGATCCCTTTCGCCACTGCCATCGGCCAGGGTTTTTGCCAGCGCCTGCACCTGTGCATAGGAGGGGGAGTTATAGCCGGGGAATGCCAGGACGACGGCATCGCTGTCCTGCCCGGCGTAGGCCTGCGCCACAGCTTCTGCGGAGAGGGGCATCGGCAGACACACCACCGGCAGATTCTGTTTGGGGAGGGAAATGCTGCTGACAAACACCGTAGAGCCGGACAGTTGGGTGCTGTGACACCCGGCGCCGATCACTGTTGCCCGGATGGTCTGCTCCCCAAGACGGTAGTCTCCTTGGCAGAGGGCGCTGCTTCTGATGGCTTTTCCCAGCAGGACGCCCAAGTCCCCGTAGGCAAAGGCGGGGAGATCCCGGGTGATGCAGTCGGCAACGCCCCCGGAAAAGGAGATGACATCTGCCCCTTGGCAAAACCATTGACCGGTCACCTCTTTGGTGGCAAGGGCATCAAAAAGCGCTGTTTTCAGCCGCAGACCGGCGGCCATTTCCAGCGCCTGCACCAGCAGGGAGGTGACCTGTGACAATTGACTTTCCGTGGGTTTTTCGCCCAAGCGCAGGTTGCAAAGATCCTGCAGCACCGGGGATAAATAGGTGACCGCGCCGCTGCTATCGAACTTTACAAGCCGTCCGCCCACATTCAGGCAGCCGGTGCGGATGATACTTCCGTTTTCGATGAAGGAGAGGTTGCTGGTGCCACCGCCGATGTCCATATGCACCACGGTCTTCCCGGTCCGCGCGGAATAGTCCGTTGCCCCTGCGCCTTTGGCGGAAAGGACACTCTCCAAATCCGGCCCGGCGGTGGCCACTACAAAATCCCCGGCAAATCCCGCAAGGGAGGAGAGCACCTGCCGGGCATTCTCCTTCCGGGAGGTTTCGCCTGTGATGATCACTGCGCCGGTGTCCACCTTATTTTTGGGGATCCCGGCGGCGTCATACTGCGTCTGCACCCAGTGAGCGATGGCGTCCCCGTCCACCAACTCTTCCGATAAAAAGGGCGTAAAGATCACGGGACTTTGGTAGAGGAGGTTTCGGCCCTCGATCACCATTTCCGGCACAGAAAATGCGCCGCCCTTGTTCTCAATTAAGAGCTCCGACAGGATCAGCTGGGTGGAGGTCGTACCCACATCCAGCCCTACGCTGATCAGCTTACCCATGGCCTTGCACCTGGGCAATAACCTGGCGCACCAGCTTGCCGTCAGGCCGTACGGGGTTGGTGGAGCAGCAGGGGTCTGCCAGCACCGCTTCCACCAGAGAGTCCTCCGCTGCCTGCCGGGGACTGATACCGGCCTCTGCAAGGGTGGCGGGAAGCTGCAACTCTTTTCTGAGCTTGATGAGCGCGTTTTTCAGATTTCGCACCGCCATGGTGTCCCCAGAGCCGCCCAGCCCCACGCCCCGGGCAAGACAGGCGTATTCCTTTGCTGCGGCTGCGTTGGCATCGACTACCGCCGGCAGAAAGATGGCGTTCAGTCTGCCGTGGGCTGTGTGGAAACGGCCGCCAAAGGCGTGGGACAGGGCATGGCACAAGCCCAGACCCGATTGGGAAAAGGCAATACCTGCCATTGTGGCCGCCAGGTGGATGCTCTGCCGTACACCGGTATTCCCACCAAAGGAACTGGGCAGCGCCGTATAGGCCGCGGCAAAAGCGTCCTTTGCCAAGGCCCGGGAGATTGCCCCCGCTCCGGTGGCTACATAGCTTTCCACAGTGTGAGCCAAAATGTCGAAGCCGGCATCGGCGATCAGAGAGCGGGGGAGCGCGTTCAGGAGATTTCCATCCAGAATGGCCACTTCCGGCTGCAGACGCGGATCGATCAGAGGGTGCTTGGCGCCGCCGTGGGTGAGAACAGAAAAATCCGTCACCTCCGAGCCGGAGCCGGAGGTGGTGGGAATGGCCACCAGACGAATGGGCAGGCCGGAAAAATACACCATTGCTTTGGCGCAGTCCATGGCGCTGCCGCCCCCCAGGGCAATCACCGTGTCCGGCTGAATGCGCTGTACCTCCGCCGTCCCCTTGGCAGCCAGCTCTGCTGTGGGATCGGGGATCACATCGTAGAAAAACGCCATTTCCTCCGCTTTCGCGGCTTTCTGCAGCTTCTCCGGCACATCAGTGGTGTGAAAGAAGGGATCGGCTACCACCAGCACCCGCCGGCAGCCCAGCTGCCCCAGTTCCCAAATCGCCCCAATGCCGGAAAAGATCTTTGTTTTACAGGAGAATACTTCCAATGTGTTCACCGCCTTTTGATGTGAGTATTTCCCAAAAGAAGAAAACTATGTGCGCCAATTCGGTTTTATCGGCCTTTTTCCGGCGCATTGACTTATGGCCGGGAAAATGGTACACTAACAAAAATATGTCCTTTTTGGAGGAAACGGTATGCAAGCAATTTTGATGGCGCTTTTCGCCGCCGGCATTGTAGCCCTGGACCAGTTCACAAAAGCATTGGTCGTGGCCAATATCCCTCTGTTCGGCCATGTGGATGTGATCCCCGGTGTGGTAGGTCTGACCAGTGTGCAGAACACCGGCGCGGCATTCTCTTCTTTTGAGGGAATGCAGTGGCTGTTTGCGGTGGTTTTCGTGGTTTTTACTGCAGCAGTGGTGTGGGAATACTGGAAGAAGGCAATGCCTTTTACCGCTTTTGAGCGGTGGTGCATCGCGGCCATCTACGGTGGCGGTCTGGGCAATATGATCGACCGGGTGCGGCTGGGCTATGTGGTGGATATGATCGAGACGGAGTTTATCAGCTTCCCTGTGTTCAATGTAGCCGACTGTTTCATCACCTGCGGCTGCATTGCGCTGATGGTCCACCTGATATTTTGGAATAAACAGTTCTGGAAGGAAGACAAAAAATGATTTTTGTTGCCGATACGCCCGGTGAGCGGCTGGATGCCTTTTTGGCCCGGTCCATTGAGGGCATGTCCCGCTCCGCTGTCCAGCGCCTGCTGGATGAGGGATGCGTGCAGCGCAACGGCGCGCCCGGAAAGAAAAACGACAAACTGAATACGGGTGACGAGATCTCGGTGGAGATTCCTGAGGCCAAGCCGGTGGACATTGTGCCGGTGAATATCCCCCTGGAGATCGTCTACGAAGACGAGGATGTGCTGGTGATCAACAAGCCTAAGGGATTGGTGGTGCACCCCGCCGCAGGCCATCAGGAGGATACTCTGGTGAACGGCCTGCTATTCTCCCGGGCTGACCAGCTCTCCGGCATCAACGGAGAACTCCGCCCCGGCATCGTCCACCGGATAGATAAGGACACCTCCGGATTGCTGGCAGTGGCGAAGAATGACCTGTCTCACACAGTACTGGCTTCTCAATTAAAGGATCACTCTATGGCCCGGACTTACGAAGCGGTTGTCTGCGGGAATCTGAAAGAGGATACGGGTACGGTGGATGCCCCCATCGGCCGCCATCCCACCGACCGGAAGAAGATGTGCGTGACCGCCCGAAACAGCAGAAATGCCGTCACCCATTGGGAGGTGGTGGCCCGCTACCGGGGCTACACCCACGTGCGGTGTAAGCTGGAGACCGGCCGTACCCATCAGATCCGCGTCCATATGGCCCATATCGGACATCCCATTTTGGGAGATACCGTCTACGGCCGGAAAAAGCCGGAGCTGGGTCAGTCCAGCCAGTGCCTCCACGCAGGAGCGCTGTGTTTCTCCCATCCCCGGGACGGCCGCCCTGTGGTTGTGGTGGCGGACCTGCCGGATTATTTCAAGGAAGTTTTGGAGAAATTAGAGAGGATAACTGCAAGTGGCAATTTACGATAAAGTCCTGCTGACCGTGGACTATGACCGTACCCTCACGGGCCCCGACGGCGCTGTTCCCCAGCGGAATATTGAGGCGATCCGGTATTTTACGGAAAACGGCGGCGCATTTACAGTGAACACCGGCCGGTGCGTCAACACCTTCGGCTCAAAAATGGGGTCGATCCCCGCCAATGTGCCGTTTTTGCTGATGAATGGCAGTGCCTGGCTGGAGGACGGGGTTCTGACGAACCTGAAACCCATCGATCTGGATATGTGGACGGTGCTGAACCGGTTAGCGGAGGAGTTCCCCCAAATGAATCTGGAGGTGCAGGGCCTTTCCGATAATTTCCTCATCAATGAAAAGCCGGAGTACATCGATTTTTATAGGGCAATGGGCTGGCACTATACCTCCGCAAAGCCGGGGGATGACCTAGGCCCTTTTTTGAAATGCGCTCTGTTTGGGAAACCCAAATACAGCGACCTTGCTACCATGTTTGAAGCCACAGAGGAAGAACTGGCTGAGGGAGACCGGATCGAGAACCGAATCCTGGAACTGTGGGGCGACAAGGTGGTCACTTTCCGGGCCGCGCCCCGGATCATTGATGTCCACGCCAGGGGCGTGTCTAAGCTCCGCTCCGCCCGGGATTTGCAGGACAAGCTGGGCAAGGAGATCCTGGTGTGCGTAGGTGACGCGGAAAATGACATCACTATGCTGGATGGGGCGGACTATGCCTACTGCCCGGCGGACGCGGTGGTAGCGGACCGGTATGAAACTGTGGGCAATTGCGGCGACGGCGCCGTGGCGGACGTGATTTATGAAAAGATTCCCGAAATCTTGAAATTGCAGGAGAAATCCAAGAAATGAGACCTTTTGAAGATGTGCTGATCACCGCTGACTATGACCGCACCCTCACAGGCCCTGACGGCGCTCTGCCGGAGAGAAACCTGGAGGCCATCCGGTATTTTATGGAGCAGGGTGGTGCTTTTACCGTCAATACCGGCCGCAGTCCTGTGACTGCCCAGGGCGTTATGGAGCAGGTGCCGGTGAATGCGCCCTTTTTGCTGATGAATGGCAGCGTGTCCTGCCGCAACGGTGTGTTTGAAAACGAGAAGGTGATTGACCTTGCGCCATGGACGGTACTGGATAAACTGGCACAGGCCTTTCCTGAAGTAAAGCTGGAGGTACAGGGACTGTACGCGCACTATATCGTAGATACTTCCCCGGAGGATGTGGCGCTGTACGAGAGAAAGAACTGGACCCTTGTTCCGGTAAAGTCAGGGGACGATGTGGGCGTGTTTCTCAAGTTCAATGTGATGCCCCGTCAGCGGAAGGATCTGAATCTGGTACTGCAGGATACGGAAAACGCGGAACTCTATGACCGAATTACCGCGATGATTGAAGAAAACTGGGGAGACAAGTTGGAGGTCTTCCGCTCCGGCGCCCAGCTGCTGAATGTCCACGCCAAAGGCGTGTCTAAGCTGCAAGCCGCCCGGGATCTGCAGCGCAAACTGGGGAAGAAGATCCTGGTTTGCATTGGCGACGCAGGCAACGATATCGCCATGCTGGAGGGAGCGGACTATGCTTTTTGCCCGTCAGACGGAGCAGTGGCGGATCAATACGAAAATGTGTGCAGCAGCGCAGATGGCGCTGTTGCGGATGTAATTTATAAAAAAATTACGGAAATTGTGGGCGTTCAGCCTTGACATATCCATTTTCCTGTGCTAATATCTTATAGCTGAATCACTCAGGGGGATGGATTTGCGGGTGTAGTTCAATGGTAGAACACCAGCCTTCCAAGCTGGATACGCGGGTCCGATTCCCGTCACCCGCTCCATTAGAAATGCGCCAGTAGCTCAGTTGGATAGAGCAACTGCCTTCTAAGCAGTAGGCCGGGGGTTCGAGTCCCTCCTGGCGTGCCACACAAAATGGATACAGCGTTCTAGGACTCGAAAGATCGAATGCAACGCGGGTGAGCGTTGCCGGCGAGGGCTTGACCGAGCCGAACATTTATCTTCGCCCAAGGCGAAGATGCTGACGAGTCCCTCCTGGCGTGCCACTTCAGTTGATATGGTGGGTGTAGTTCAATTGGCAGAGCACCGGATTGTGGTTCCGGGCGTTGTGGGTTCGAGTCCCATTACCCACCCCATAAAAAGAGGAGATACCAAAAGGTATCTCCTCTTTTTATATGGGTATTAGGGTAATGGGACTCGAAAGGGCGGCCCACCGAAGGTGGGTAAAATTGAGAGCGGGCGAGCAATTTTTAGCCCGTGGGAGAGTCCCATGCGCCGCAGGCGCATAAATGGATTGTGTATGAGAGGAGATACCAAAAGGTATCTCCTCTTTTTATATGGGTATTAGGGTATTGGAACTGGAAAGGGCAACCGAGCGAAGGGAGACAAAAAGTGTCCGGCGGCATTATTTTGTGTTGAAAGGGGGCCTTTCCTCTGCTATAATAAGGAAAATACCAAAAAGCAGGTGAGGAAATGGCGCGCAAGGAAGATTATATTGCCGTGTTCGACTCCGGCGTGGGCGGCATCAGCGTCCTGCGGGAGCTTGTCGCGCTGATGCCCGGGGAGAACTACCTGTACTTTGGCGATTCCGCCAATGCTCCCTATGGGGAAAAGACCACGGATGAAGTCCGCGCCCTTTGCCTGCAGGCGGCGGATATGCTCCTTGGCCGGAATGTAAAGGCACTGGTGGTGGCCTGCAACACTGCCACGGCGGCAGCCATCGGACTGCTGCGTGAACAATATCCAGACACCATCATTATCGGCATCGAGCCGGCGCTGAAGCTGGCGGCTGACCGATTCCCCACCGGCCGGATCGGCATTATGGCCACGCAGGTCACCCTTCGGGAAGAAAAACTGGCCCATCAGCTGGAACGCTTCCCCCAGACACAAGTGACGCTGCTGCCTGCGCCGGGCCTGGTGGAGCTGGTGGAGCAGGGCAAAACGGATGCGCCGGAGACAACGAGATTGCTGGAACAGCTCCTTGCCCCCTATTCCGGCAAGCTGGATGCCCTGGTGCTGGGCTGCACCCACTATCCCTTTGTGAAGGACGCCATCATCAAGGTTTTGGGAGAAAATACTCTGATCCTGGACGGCGGCGAAGGCACAGCGCGGCAGACTCGCCGGTGTCTGAAGGATGCCGGACTGCTCCATGACGGCCTGGGCAGCATCACCATTGAAAATAGCCTTGGCACAGCAGATATTCTACAGCTTTCCTATGAATTACTGGAGGCAGGAGGAGATCTCCAATGAAGGATGTTCTTGTAATCGGCATTGCCGGCGGCAGCGGCAGCGGCAAAACGACTTTAATGAAAAACTTGATGACAAAGTTTGGCGATGTGGCCACGGTCATCAGCCACGACAACTACTACAAGCGCCACGATGAGCTGACCTATGAGGAGCGTTGCCGGCTGAACTATGACGAGCCGGCGGCTTTTGACACGGATTTGTTTGTCCGGCAGTTGGATTTGCTCCGGAATGGACAGGCCATCGATTGCCCGGTGTACGACTTTACTGTCCACAACCGCAGCGACGAGATTATACATATCGAGCCGTCTCGGGTGATCATTGTGGAGGGTATTCTGATCTTGGAAAACAAGGAGCTCCGGGATCTGATGGATATCCGTATCTTTGTGGACGCCGATGCGGACATCCGCCTGTGCCGACGGATCAAACGGGATGTAAACAAGCGGGGGCGCTCTCTGGAGTCGGTACTGCTGCAGTATCAGCAGACGGTGAAACCCATGCATGAGCTGTACGTAGAGCCCAGCAAAAAATACGCCCATCTGGTAGTGCCGGAGGGTGGCAAGAACTTAGTGGCTTTGGAGATGATCGAAGACCGAATCCTCCATCATCTGAACGGATAACAAAAAACCGGAATGTGTCAAACATTCCGGTTTTCTTTTTGAGGGATTGTTGCCTCCAGCCGGGAGGCGATAATTGTTTCCTGCCCGGTGACGGGGTGGGGAAAACGGAGGGCCTTGGCGCACAGCAATTGGGAATCTAACCCCAATTCCCTTGATACGGAGAGGGATTCTTCGCTGCCGTACTGGGGGTCACCCAAAATGGGAAAACCCATATACGCGCAGTGGACTCTCAGCTGATGGGTGCGGCCGGTGACTGGCTGGAGAGCCAGCAGTGTGAAATCACCCCGTCGTTCCAGCACGTTATACCGGGTCAGAGAAGGTTTACCGTCGCTGCAGACCTGCCGCAACAGGCTGGGCAAGGGCAATCGCCCGATGGGCGCATCAATGACGCCGGCTGCCTCTGCCGGGCCGCCATAGACCCAGGCGTGATAGGTTTTGGAAAAACCGCCCTGCAAATGCAGTTCGTTCAGAAGACTGTGGATATGGGCGTTCTTGGCCAGCAGTACCACACCGAAGGTGTCCCGATCCAGCCGGGTAAGGGGATGGAAGACGCTCTCCTGCCCGGTTTTCCGGTAGTAGCCAAGGACATAGTTTGCCAGTGTGCCGGTGAGACGGGAACGGGAGGGATGGATCAGCATGCCTGCCGGTTTATCCACTGCCAAAATGTGTTCGTCTTCATACAAAACCGTCAGATCGCCGTCCTCGGCGGGGTAGTCCGGCATCGGCTCGTCCAAGGCAACGGTGATCACATCACCGGGGCCTACCGGATGGTCCGTATGCACCGGCGCTCCGTTGACAAAGAGCAGCTGCTGCCATTTCAGCCGATTCATAAGCCCCGCGGACATACCCATCTCTCCCCGTAAAAAGGAGGACAGACGTCCGGCGCGGACGGCGGTGTGCTTCAGTTCCATCAATCGGCCTTTTCCAGGATCAGCGGGCCGTTGTTGTCCTGAAGACCCTGCAGGATAAACGCTGCCGCTTCGTCGGCGGTGAGCTTTACCTGCTCGCCGGTGGCCATATTCTTTACAGAGCATTTGCCCTCTGCCAGCTCGTCATCACCCAGCAGTACGGCGTAGGGGACACCCAGCTTGTCGGCATAGCTCATCTTCTGCTTAAACTTCTTCTGCTCCCCGTAGAACTGCACCCGCACACCGGCAGAGCGCAGGCTCTCGGCCAAAGCGATGGCAGCGGAGACATTCTCTGTCATAGGCAACACCAGGGCATCGCAGGGGGCGCTGGGAAGGGCATCATTGAGAAGCCCCTGCTCATCCAGCACATAGAACAACCGGGTCAGACCGATGGAGATGCCAACACCGGGCAGGGGTCTGTCGATATAGTAGCCTGCCAGATTATCGTACCGGCCGCCGGAGCACACGGAGCCGATCTCCGGATGATCCAGCAGGGTGGTCTCATACACCGTGCCGGTGTAGTAGTCAAGGCCCCGGGCGATGGTCAGATCCACGGCAAAATTGGCCTCCGGCACTCCGAAAGCGGCCAGATTCACCGTCACGGCTTTCAGTTCCGCAAGACCCAGATCGAAGATCTCGTTGCGGCCTGCATAGCCTTCCAGAGCGGAAAGCACCTGCTCATTGGTGCCGCGGATGGCGATGAAGGCCAAAATCTCCTCGGCCTGCTGCTGGGTCAGGCCGCAGTCAGCGAGGAGCAGAGCGGTCACTTTTTCCGGGCCGATTTTATCCAGCTTGTCCACGGTGCGCATAATGTCGCCGCTCTTTTCAGACAGACCCAGCATAGCGTAAAAGCCGTTGAGGATCTTCCGGTTATTCACCCGGATCTGAAAACGGTTCAGACCGAAGCCGCGGAACACCCGGTAGATGATTGCGGGGATCTCCGCTTCATTGAGGATATCCAGCTTTCCGTCGCCGATGATATCGATATCCGCCTGATAGAACTCGCGGAAACGGCCTCTCTGGGCTCTTTCGCCCCGGTAGACCTTGCCAATCTGATATCGGCGGAAGGGGAAAGCCAGCTCGTTGTAGTGCAGAGCCACGTACTTTGCCAGAGGGACAGTCAAATCAAAGCGCATAGCAAGATCGCTGTCGCCCTTCTGGAAACGGTAGATCTGCTTTTCTGTTTCGCCGCCGCCTTTGGCCAGCAAAATCCTGGCGTCTTCGATCACCGGGGTGTCCAGGGGCGCAAAACCAAAAAGGGAATAGGTGTCCCGCAGGACCTGCATCATCTTCTCCATCTTGGCCTGCTTGCCGGGCAGCAGCTCCATAAAACCGGATAGAGTCCGGGGAGTAATTCTTTCCATAGTAAACTTCCTTTCAAAAAAGCCGTCCAGCCCGAGGGCGGACGGCTGGTGTGTTCTTAGTATTTTGACTTGTTGTGATACATCTCACGCCAGTCCAGATCGCCTCTCTGCAGACCCATAATGAACATTTCTGCGCTGCCCAGGTTGGTAGCGATGGGAACATTATGCTTGTCGCAGTGGCGAATGGTCTCCACGATTTGACTGTCATCCCAGGGGTCAGCGCTGTGGGGGTCGGAGAACAGCAGAACCAGGTCGATTTCGTTATAGGCGATGCGGGCATTGATCTGCTGATGGCCGCCCTGCTTATGGGACAGCAGCATAGTGATGGGCAGACCGGTGTTGTCCGCGATCAGACGGCCGGTGGTGGCGGTGGCAAACAGATTGTGCTTTGCCAGCACGCTTTTATAGGCAGTGCAAAACTGCACCATCAGTTCTTTTTTCTTGTCGTGAGCCAAAAATGCAATATTCACTGTAGTCACTCCTTCTCTATAACTTTACAGGAACGTGTCTTCCCACAATGCGCTGGGCGATCCGTTTGCAGGCAGCGGCAGCACCTTTCTTGGTGTGTGCCAGCAGGGGCTGACGGAAGGCGGCGGCGAGGATTACATTGTCATCTTCCGGTACGATGCCCAGCAGAGGCAGACCGGACTGATCCATGATATCGTCCACGGTCACGCCCATAGCGGAGAGCATCTTGGGATTGACCCGGTTGAGGACCATACGGACGCTGTGTTTTTCCATAGTATCCAGCAGGTCAAAAGCGGTGGAGGCATCCCGGATGGCAGCAGGGTCGGCCCCGGTGACCAGAATCACCCGGTCGGCGTATTGGGCAGCCAGCCGGAAGCCGGCTTCAATACCAGCGGGAGCATCCAGCAGCACATAGGAAAACTGCTTGCGGGCATCCTCCAGCAGCCGGGCAAAGGCCACGGGATCCACATCTTCCACGGGGCAATTTACCGGCGCGGTCAAAAAGGAAATACCGGGGTACAGGGGATGGCGGGCGGCCTTGTCCAAGGGGTAGTTGCCGGAGCAGACGTCCAGGAAAGAGAGGGCGCCAACCTGGCTGATACCCAGAGCGATATCCAGATTCCGCAGCCCCACATCGCAGTCGATACACAACACCGTCTCGCCCTGCAGGGCCAGCGCCTCTGCGATACCGGCGCACAAAGAGGTTTTGCCTGTTCCGCCTTTGCCGGACAATATTGCAATCAATTCGCCCAACTTCCGCGCCTCCTCTCCCAATTATAGCGTCATTATAAATCAATGTTGCACAAAAAGCAAGGCTTTTCCGCCGTGAAAAAGGGGGCGCATGTATTTATTTTCCATAAAACCCCCGCCTGTGACAAATAGGTATTTACAATTTTGAGGGGATGTTGTATGATAATCGGGAACAGAGTAGGAGACCTCGCGTGAAGTGCTGCCAAAATGGGGAGTTGTCTGGCAGACGAAGGACTTTGTCCGCGATGAGGTGTTCCGCACCCGCTGCGCATATAGGAAACACTCCTTATATGTAAGCAACGATACTCGGTCGGGTAGATCGGTCGACCAGGCGGTTGCCATGCCCAACAGATGCTGCTTATCACTCCCCGTACGCTATGCGTGCGGGGTTTTTGCGTAAGCGGCCTGGATGTCCGGTCATCCACACACAAAAAGGAGGATTTCTTATGAACGATCAAACTTTATTTCCGCATCCCTTCTCCAAGGCCTACTGGAAGGCTGCAGCTTCTGAACTGAAGAGCACCAAAATGCTGGTGGTCACCGCGCTGTTGATTGCTCTGCGCGTGGCCCTGAAGCCTCTGGCGATTCCTCTGGGCAATCCCCAGCTGACCATTCAGACCGCCATGCTAGCTACCGCTCTGGGCGCTATGATCTTCGGACCTGTGGTGGCAATTCCCGCGGCGATCATTTCCGATACCATTGGCTTTATGATCTTCCCCAACGGCGACTATTTCCTGCCCTTCGTACTTACTGAAATCGCCAGCACGATGGTCTACGCCCTCTGCCTGTACCGGACAAAGGTCTCTGCTACCCGGGTGATTTTGGCGCGGTTTTTGATCTGTTTCCTTGTAAATATGATCCTGCAGACGGGCATCATCGCCTGGCAGTATGTGTATATGGGCAATCCCGAGAGCGCGAAGGATCAGCTTCTGGGCATTTTTACCGTGTCCCGCCTGTTCAAGAACCTGTTCTTCTTCCCCATTGAGTCTGTGGTGATGACCCTGTTTTTGAAGGCGCTGGTGCCGGTGACCAACCGGGCAAAGCTCACCTTCGATAAGGGAGCGAACCTCAATTTCACCAAGAAGCAGGTGGCATTTCTGGTGTGCCTGGTATTGGTGGGCGCGGTGTCTGCCACCGGCTACCTGACCTATCGCTACAACGGCACTTCCCGCTCTGCCGACTACACCGCCAAGCAGCGTGTTGAGGCCAATAAGGAAATGACCCAGCTGGTGCTGGACAGAACGGAGGACTGGGACGATGAGACGGTGGTCTGCATCGTGGATAGCGCTTACCGTCCTATGTTCGGCAGCGAAACGGACTACACCGTGTCTGTGTATGTTCTGGATTGCGAAGTCTTCTCTCAGGGCGAAGTCACCAGCGCAGAAAAGGGCGAGGTGTACAATATGGATACCCTCTGGGCATACAGTAAGTCCGGCCCCAAGAAAGACCCCTACCAGTCTTTGATCCGTGTGGCGGAAGTCACCTTCCGGATGAACGAGAAGACGGGAGAAGTTCTGGACTTTGAGCTGGAGTTTGTGGAATATCTTTGACAAGAAACCCGCCCTGGGGTATACTGAAAGAAAAACCAAAGGAGAAACTTTATGCATATCGACCATGACCATATCCCCGGTGGACATGCCCATTCCCATGAGCACACCCACACCCATGTCCATACTCACGACGGCGTTGCCCACGAGCACGAACACAGCCACGCCCATGAGCACGACCATACCCATCCCCACGAGCACGATCACCTCCACAGCGAGGGTCACGCTCACGATCACAGCCACGGCTGCTCCGGCAGCTGCAGCAGCTGCGCGGGCGGCTGCGAGCATACTCCTATGGAGGAACTGATGGCGCTGATGCAGTATATGGTGAATCACAATGCCAGCCACGCAAGAGAGCTGGCGGAGCTGGCCGTCCAGCTGGAAAAGGCCGGCAGCCATACCGCTTACGAGCAGGTGATGGCAGCGGTGTCTGACTTCGAGAAGGGCAACCTGCGGCTGTCTACCGTGCTGGCAAGCCTGAAGTAAGAGGTGGCGCCATGTGTCTTTCTACTGTTTATAAGAATGTCCGCTCTGAGGAAAATGTGGTCCTGAAAAATGTGATGCGCATTGAATGCAAGGACGGTTGCGTGATCTGCACCGACCTGATGGAGCGCTCCGTGGCCATCGAGGGTACGCTGGAAAGCGCAAACCTGGTGGACGGCTATGTGGTAGTCAAGGAAAACATTCCCGCATAAAAAACAACCCCCATTCGTGAGAATGGGGGTTTTGCTTTGGCTTTATTTGTTTTCCAGAGCCATCATCTTGTCGATTCGGCGCTGATGACGGGCTTCCTCAGAGAAGGGAGTGCCCAGCCAGGTGTCCACGATCTCAAAGGCCAGCATCTGACCCACAACGCCGGCGCCGATGGCCATCATATTGGTGTCGTTATGCTCTCGGGTCATACGGGCGCTCATCACATCGGACAGCAGAGCGCAGCGGATACCGGGGACTTTGTTGGCGGTGATGGATACGCCGATGCCGGTGGTGCACAGGACAATACCCTTGTCACATTCGCCGCTGGCAACGGCCTTCGCAGCGGGAGCAGCAAAATCGGGGTAGTCGCAGCTGTCCAGGGTGTAAGTGCCGAAATCCTTTACTTCGTGACCCAGCTTTTCCAGGTGGGGGATCAGCGCGTTCTTCAGCGCCAGCGCGCCGTGGTCGCAACCCAATGCAATTTTCATATGTAATTCCTCCAAAATGTTAGTGTATAGATCTTATAGTACAAATCCGCCGTTGACGGCAAGGACTTGTCCGGTGACAAACGTCGCATCGGCAAGATAGAGCATCGCCTTGGCCACATCTTCCGGTGTGCCGTTGCGGCCGATAGGGGTCTCCGCTTTTAGCTCTTCCATAATTTCCGGGGCGACATTGGCGCACATATCCGTAAGAATCACTCCGGGGGCTACGCAATTGACTCGTACGCCTGCCGGTCCAAGTTCCTGCGCCATGGCTTTGGTCATAGCAATTACCGCTCCCTTGGTGGCGGAGTAGGCCACCTCACAGGATGCGCCGGTCTGTCCCCACATGGAGCTGACGGTGATGATGGCGCCGGACTGCTTTTTCAAAAAATGGGGCATAGCGGCTTTGACGCAGTGGTAAATCCCCTTCACATTCACATCAAAAAGCCTGTCCCACTGTTCTTCTTCCAACTGGTGGATCAGGCCGGTGGCGCAGATGCCTGCGTTGCAGATCAGCACATCCACATGGGGGATCTGGGCGAATGCATCTGCTACGGCATCGCCTTTTGATACATCGCAGCAGATGGCAGTAGCGCCGGTGTCAGCTGCAACACTTGCGGCTTTTTCGCGTTCCTTCTCATAAAGGAAGTACACACTGTCGCCCCGGGCGGAAAACTGCCGCACCGCCTCGGCGCCGATACCCCGGCTGCCGCCGGTGATCACAACTGTTGCCATAACAACCTCCGAAAAAGCCGCTGCCGTGGGCAGCGGCTCCAATGTCAAGTGTCTCGCCCCGCTTATCTGCGGCGGCTCTTAGTCCGATGGTCGGAATACTGCCGGATGGAGGAGATTTTGCTGTCAGATTCGCTCATAAACTGCTTAAGTTTCTCCTCGAAAAGCTGATCGGCGGTTTTGGGCTGAGGAGGAGGCAGCGGCGCAGTACGGGCAGGACGGGGAGCGGGCGCGCTCTCCCGGCGAGCGGGACGATCCTCTCGCTGCGGCCTTGCTTCCAGCCGCTTGATGGACAGGTTGACCTTGCCGGCCTCTGCGCTGAGGACGACGACCTTGACATCCTGTCCCTCGGTCAGGTGCTGACGAATGTCGCTGACATAGGCGTTGGCGACCTCCGAGATATGTACCAGACCGGTCTTGTTGTCAGGCAGGCTGATGAATGCGCCGAAATTGGTGATAGACTTTACCTTGCCATCTAAAATGGCACCTGCGGTTAACTCCATAGTTTGTAATGCTTCCTCCATAATCAGTCAGGGATTTCAGTTTCACTGGGGGTGAAGAACTGGCTGTCCGGATCGACAAGCCCCAGTTCCAGAGTTGCGATGCGCTTTACGCTTTCCACGGTACCCAGCTCCGCGATGGACTGGGTCAGACGGCGGTTTTCTTCCTGCAGCTGGGCGGCTTGCGCCTGCAGCTCGGCCTGCCGGTCCTTGGCCGACTGGAGGGAAATCCGCAGAACAATCAGCGCGGCGGTGGACAGTATGATCGTTGCCAGCACCACGCATTTTAACAGCGGGGAACTGCGGCGGTATACCAGCCGAATCCGGCTGAAGGGATTGCTTTTTGCAGCCATATTGGGCTCCTTCCCGTGGGGGCGTAAGGTGTTTGCACTTTCTCCGTAATATTGTACCCCATTTTTTCCCGCTTGCAAAGAACAATTTTGCATATTTGGGGATTTTTTTGAAAAAAGTGAGGAAAGGACGGCACATTCTGTCCATAATACGCCAAAATCCGTCAAAAATCGGTCGCAGCCATCGGCCGACAGTCCTGTCCCAGGTAAAAGCAGCCAAAGCGGGCGCGGCCATATAGCCCAGACGCAGGTCGCCTCGGCACACGGCAAAACCGAAAAACAGATACACCCAGCCGGCGGCGGCGCAGAAGAGAAGGTCGAGGAGCGCTTTGTTTCTTCGCCCAAGGGGCCGAAGAAAACCGTACACGATACCCAATGCGCACCCCAGCATAAACCCGGTCATAAATCGCCCAAAGGCGACAGCAGGTACGGTCATCCCAGCAACCGCCGCCAAAGAGAGCCGGTCTGCCGCGGCTCTTCATAGATAAGGGCGGAGATGTTTCCGGACACGGCCACCTGACCGCCCTCCGGCAGAAGGGTCTTCAGTTGCAGGTCTTTGCCCTGCACCACCAGCGTTCCCAGTTGGGTGTGGGCGATGACAGCGGTCTCATCAAAGCTGACAATCTCGGTGACACCGGCGACAGTGAGATTTTTGCGGTCGGTGAGAGTTAGCTTGTGGGGCAGTACGGGTTGCTGATCGGTCATATCCATTCCTCCTTGTCCGTAAAGGATATGCTCCATTGACAAGGAACATACCGAAAGGTATACTATACACAGCATAAAAAGGGGGGGTGTTGCCAGGTGCTTTACTATGAACGCCTGCAGGGTAGAAACGGCCACGAAGCCGGCCTGGAATTGCTGAAAAAGTGCTGTGGCGGCACATTGCCGGAGATTTGCAGAACCCTCCGGGGCAAACCCTATTTTCAAGATGGGAAGGTGCATTTTTCCATCTCCCATACGAAAAGCCATGTGTTCTGCGCCCTTTCGGACAGACCTGTGGGTGTGGACGCGGAAGCGCTGGACAGGGAGATCAATCTGGCTCTGGCGGAGAAGATTTTGTCATCTGCAGAGATGGAACAATATGGGAACGCGGAGGATAAGCGCCGGGCGCTGCTGACCTTTTGGGTGTTGAAAGAGGCCGCTGCAAAATGCTCCGGAGAGGGGCTGCGGGGTTATCCCAATCATACGGCATTTTCTTTGGATGATCCCCGTGTCCGGGTGATAGACGGCTGCCTGGTGGCGGTGATAGAAGAGGAGAACGAGCATGTTATTTGATACCCACGCCCATCTCACCGACAGGGCGTTTGATGCTGACCGGGAGGAGCTGCTCCGGGGACTGAAGGACAAAGGCGTCGGCTTTGTGATGAACGCAGGCTGCGACCTGGAAAACTCTCGTCAGACGGTGGAACTGGCCCACCGCTACCCATGGCTTTACGCTGCCGTGGGATCCCATCCCGATGCCGCTGACGAGGTAAACGAGGAAGTTATTGAGCAGTATCGGCGCCTCTGTCAGGACGAAAAAGTGGTGGCCATCGGCGAGATCGGCCTTGATTATCACTATGAAGATATTCCCCGGGAGATCCAGAAGAAGGCCTTCCGCATGCAGATGGCGCTGGCGCGGGAACTGGATCTGCCGGTGATCGTCCACGAACGGGATGCCCACGAGGACGGCATGGAGATCGTCCGCCAGTTCCCGGAAGTCAAGGGTGTATTCCACTGCTATTCCGGCTCGCCGGAAATGGCAAGACAGCTGGTGAATATGGGCTGGTACATCGGCTTTACCGGTGTGCTGACTTTCAAAAATGCCCGCAAGGCGGTGGAAACCGCCGCAAGCATCCCCTTAGACCGGATCGTACTGGAAACCGATTGCCCCTATATGGCGCCGGAACCCTATCGCGGGAAACGAAACGATCCCGGATACTTGATCAAAATGGCGGAGAAACTGGCAGAGATCCGAGGCATCTCTACAGAAGAAGCCATTCGCGCCACTACGGAAAATGCGGCGCGACTGTATAGGCTGATTATTGAATAAAAGAGGGTATAAGATTATGTTTGTGAAAAGCATAAACCTGTGGGATCATACTCCCGGTATGTGCCAGGAAATGCCGGTTCTGGACATCTATGTTCCGGAGAATAAAACTACCGATACTGCCGTGGTGATCCTGCCGGGCGGCGCTTATCGGCAGCGCTCTCCCCATGAAGGACAGGGCTACGCCGAGTTTCTGAATGCCCACGGCATCACCGCGTTTGTGTGCCAGTACCGGGTAGCGCCCCACCGATTCCCGCTGCCCTTGCTGGATGCCAGACGGGCGCTGCGTTATGTCCGTTTTCACAGCGAAGAATATGGCATTCATAAAAAGAAGGTCTATCTTATGGGATCTTCCGCAGGCGGCCACCTGGCAGCTATGACCAGCACATACCATCTGCCCATTCCGGAACTGGAAGGATTGGATGAGATCGATGGGGAGAGCGGTGTGCCTGACGGGCAGATTCTGTGCTATCCCGTGATCGCCCTGCTGGGTAAGGGTGTGTCTCACCTGGATTCCGGAAAGAATCTGCTGGGCGAGCTGCAGGCTGCGATGGGAGAAGAGCTTAGCCCCCATCTGATTGCAGATCAAAATACCCCCAAGGCGTTTATCTGGCATACCTTTAGTGATGCCGACGTGAACGTGATCAACTCTTTGGAGTATGCCAAGCGCCTGCGTCAAATGGGTGTCAGCACTGAGCTGCACGTGTATCCCGACGGCCGCCACGGATTGGGCCTGGCGGAGGATGTGCCTCATACCTGCAACTGGGCAGATGAGCTGCTGGATTGGATCAGTTTGCAGGAAGAACGGGTGGCAGAATAAGGAAAATGAAAGCCGCGCCGCCTTTTGCGGCGCGGCAATTTATAAGGCGGGATCGGGCGGCCGCAAGCCGGCGGAAAGGTTGCTTTTCGCCTTGACAAAATTGGCCGTTTCATATATTATAATGATAACGACTGATGCGCACCGCAACAGGAACAGCAACCAATAGACCGCCTGTATGACTGACGGAAATTGCGGAGCACCGCAAGGGAGTGCAGGCGTTGTAAAGCCGACCGTCTGGGCAATTCAGGAAATGCAGTACTGGATTGCCCTTTTATTTTTGCATAGGAGTATTATTATGTCTTTTACTTATCGTGGCCTGAAGGCCCAACTGAATAAGCACACTATCACCGACGCCGAACTGGATCGCCAGATCCAGCGTCTGCAGCAGCAGAACCCCCGGATTGCCGTGATCACCGATCGACCCACCCAGGCCGGTGACGAGGTGGTGCTGGACTATGCCGGCTTCTGTGACGGCGTGCAGTTTGAAGGTGGCACCGCTCAGAACCAGACTCTGGTGCTGGGCAGCGGTATGTTCATCCCCGGCTTCGAGGAGCAGCTGCTGGATAAAGTGGTGGAAGAGCCGGTGGTGGTGAAGGTGACCTTCCCCAAGGAGTACCACGCTGAGAATCTGGCAGGTAAGGAAGCGGAGTTCCGCTGCACCATTCATCAGATCCGGGTGAAGACCCAGTACGAGCTGGACGATGTATTTGCCCAGGAGGTGGGCGGCTGCTACACCTTCGAGGAAATGAAGGAGCAGCTTCGCAAGAGCTTCCAGGAGTATACCGACCAGCGTGGTGAGATGGATCTGCAGGATCGTCTTCTCCGGCAAGCTGCCGCGACACTGGAATATACTGTAGAGCCTGCGGAACTGGAGAAGGCTGTGCAGGAGCAGCTGCAGAATCTGGAGGCCCAGCTGGCGCAGCAGGGCTTGAACCTGGAAATGTACTGCGCCTTTATGAAGACCACCCCCGAGGAACTGCGAAAGGATTCCTATCCTGCTGCAGAGGCTGCCCTGCGGAATATGGCCGCGGTGGACAAGATTGTGGAGCTGGAAAACCTGACTGCTACCCAGGAAGAACTGGGCGAGGCCATCGCCGTCATCTGCCGCAACAACGGCATTACTGTGGAGCAGATGAAGGAGTTCTACGACGAGGAGTTTGAGAAGGCAGTTATGAGAAGTGTACTCACCGGAAAAGTCATGGCTCTCATCCGGGAAGCCGCTGACGTGACGGAGGTATAAAAAAGTCATTATTTGTGCTGAAGAGAAAGCACTGAAAATCTAAGGAGGAAACATACTATGGCAATCAATTTTGTTGATGGCAAGTACGTAGACGAGAAGGGTCTCGTAAAGCTGGACCCCACCGTTTACGCCGACTGGCAGATCGCAGAGGAAGCAGAGAAGACTCTGCCTCCCGTA
>JAZKZN010000002.1:0-5904 GCA_045612705.1 Faecousia sp.
GCATCAGCTAATTTTGCGTTTCTTGCACTTGTACGATGGATTCCATCGCCTCTTGCCATAGGCATTTACCTCCTGTGTTTTGTTGATGTTGTAGGGAGTAGCGGTTCAAAGAGACACTTTTGCGAAAGTGTAATAACCCACTATGATACTTTCATCCTACGGCTGCAAAGTACCGTGGGCTCTCCGAGGGGGTATGCGGCTTCTGCGGAAGCCTCTGCCGTCCTTTTCGGCTTGTAGGTAGTACCCACATCCTCAAAATACGGCGTGACCGTCAGCCTTTCCGCAATCGAATTTGCTTCAATGCCGCCGCCCACAGACAGAGAAGATTTTGAAAATCCTCTCTGCCATCCATCTTCAAATCTGCGGATTTTTCGATGGGGACGGGAGCTGCGGTGGGGTCAGTGTCAGCCAATGCTTTGCCTTGTCTGCCATTCACAGGAGCGTGGCACGCTCCTGTCATAGCTCCCAAGGAGAAGTAGTCCAGCGGTAGCTCTGCGGCACTCCACGGCGGTCAAGATATTCCTGCCTTGCCTGTTCCCGTTGCTCCTCTGTCGGTGCTGTCTTGTACTCCGAGTAGAGCTGTCGGTTGAGCATGGCATCCAGCTTTTGCTCCAAGCCCTGTCGGATTTCTTCATCGAAATCATCCTCGCCGTTCAAGTGGTAAAGCACCAGATTGAAGAACAGCTCATAGGGTATCTGTACGTTTTTCATTCGCTTCGTTTCCTTTCGCTTCCGCAACGATAGCGACGATTGCGACGGTGTTTTTGGTGGTATCGTTTTAACTGTTGCGACCGTCGCAACCGTCGCACTCGGTTTATTTTGTTGTGTAGGTTAGCGTCACACGTCTGCCGGAGTGCTTGGCTTTGTTCTCATAACTGATGCCGTATTCATCTTTGAGCCTGCCGCACTTGATGTTCAGATACTTGGTTAAGGCGTTTGCCGCCATCCCGGTATTGAGTGCTTCTGCAAGCTCAGAGGGAGAGCCTATCCACTCCGGTTGTTCCGAAGTAACCAACCTTGCTACAGCCTCCAATGTGGGGTCGGGCGGCTCTCTGTGAAGTTCGGTTTCTGTTCTGTCCAAGTTCCATATCTGCGTGTTCGGGTCTTTGCTCAGATAGAGGATTTGGTCTTGCTGATCTCGACCAACCACATCAATGGTTGCCTCCAATGCGGTGCGCTTTTTCTTCTGCATGAGCAGGGAGCCGTCAGCACATCCGAGCAATCCTGTCGTGCCGGAGATCATTTCAAAGGTATCTCCTGCAGGCTGCTTTCTTGTATGGTGGACGGTCAGAACACAGATGCTGTGCTTGTCTGCAAACTGCTTCAGCTTGCCGATAATTTCATAATCGCTGGCGTAGCTGTAAGCCTCGCCGCCAACCTCACGGATTTTCTGCATCGTGTCTATGATGACGAGCTTGGTGTCGGGATGTTCATTCATAAAGAACTCAAGCTGTTCGTCCAGACCGTTTCCGATTTTATTTGCCGCTGTTGCGAAGTAGAGATTGCTGCTGTCCTCCACGCCGTACATCATAAACATTCGGCTTTGGATTCGTTGATAATCGTCCTCCAATGCGAGATACAGCACCGTGCCTTGATGCACTTCATAATCCCACAGCTTTTTGCCTGTGCTGATGTGATATGCGATCTGCGCTACCAAGAACGATTTGCCGATCTTCGGCGCACCGGCAAGGATATACGCCCCTCCGTAGAGCAGGCCGCCTATAATCGGCGGTCTGCTCTTGTAAGAGGTCTGATACAGCTCGGTCATAGAAACTGTGTGCAGATAGTGCGGGTCTGCCATGCGGCGCATCTGACGATAGATTTCTTCAAGATTTTCAGAAGAATTTTCATCCGGGTGATTGAATTCCGCATCGGAAGTGGGTATAATATTATTAGTGTTTTGAACGGACTGCCTTTCATCTGCGCCAACAGATGTTGCAAGGGCAGTCTTTTCTTTTGCGTCAATTACCATAGGCATCGTCCTCCTTCATTCCATCCATAATGCTTGCAATCAGATTGATGGTGTCGATCAGTTCATCATTTACCCCCTCACCAGCTTCAATGCGTCGAAGCTCATCCAGGACGGCGGCAAGCTGATCTCTGAGCGCCTTGTACACTCTCGGATTGCCCTGTACCACCACATCCTTGCAGAGAAGTCTGCGAGTGATATAGTCCTGTTTGGTAAGCCCTGTGAGCTTCACAGCGAGGTCGATCTGTGCATTTTCTTCGTCCGACACTCGGAACGCCACCGTTCTGTTTCTCCATCTGTTGTGGTTGTCCATATTCTTTGCTGACATAATCATGCGCCCCTTTCCATATTCAATTTGTCTGCCATTTCCGTCTGCTTGGACGGGAATAGGTGTGCGTAGTTGTAGGTGATGTCGATGCTTTCGTGTCCCACACGGTCTGCAATCGCCGTAGCCGAGAAGCCCATGTCGATCAGATGGGAAACGTGGCTGTGACGAATATCGTGGATTCTGATGCGCTGTACGCCCGCTTCCTTTGCGCCTCTTGCCATTTCTCGGTGCAGGCTGCTCTTGGTCACAAGGAACATCCTCTCGTCCATCCCGACATCGTAGAGCTGTCTGAGATAGTCCTGGATTTCCTCAATGAGAAACTGCGGCATGGTAATGATACGGTTGCTCTTTTCTGTTTTGGGAGTGGTGATAACATCACGTCCGTTCAAACGCTGATAGGACTTGTTGATGCTCACCGTGCCTTTCTTGAAATCAAAGTCTGCCGGAGTGAGTGCCAACAGCTCGCCCTCACGGATACCGCACCAGTAAAGCATTTCAAATGCGTAATAGAACTGGGGCTTGTCCATCATCACTTCTGCGAATTTCAGATATTCCTCTTTCGTCCAGAACAGCATTTCTCGGTTTTTCTTCTTGCCCATGCTGCCGGCTTTCCTGCAAGGATTTTCTTTGAGGTTGTAGAACTTCACCGCATGGTTAAAGATGGCGCTGAGCTGATTGTTGATGGTTTTGAGGTATACGGGCGAAAGCGGCTTTCCGTTTTCGTCCTTATAGTTCATAAGCTCGTTTTGCCATGTGATGATCTGCTGGGCGGTGATGTTGCTCATCTTCAGTTTGCCGAAATACGGCAGCAGCTTGGATCGGATGATATGCTCTTTGGTTGCCCACGTGTTTTCCTTGATGCGGGTCTGCATATCTGCCGTGTACTGCTCCACGAAGCTCTTGAAAGTCATATCCAGATCGGCTCTCGCTTTATTGAGCTGTTCACGCTCCCAAGCCTGTGCTTCACGCTTGGTCTGAAAACCACGCTTCTGTGTCTGCTTCTTTTCACCCGTCCAATCGGTGTAGCGGTAGATTACTCGCCAAGTGCCTGTTTTTTCTTCTTTATAAACTGCCATTTACTCACTTCCTTTCCGTTCCGTTATAGCAGAACTTTTCCATAAAATATTTGCGGTTGACCCTTCCTGCGATGGTCATATACCCTTTTGCTTTCAGCTCCTTATTGAGCTGCTGCATGACTTTGTAGGAATGGGAGATAGAGATCCCAAGCTCCTTTGCCACGTCCTCGACTTTCATAAAGTTGTTTTCGTTCAATAAGCGTACCTCCTGTGAATTGTTGATCTGCGATTGACTGACGGTTTCCTGCGGCTGTTATTCAGTTGTGTTGAATTGCTTTGTAAATCACCCCTTTCACTGATTCCCATTGATTTTTCTCTCTGAGATTTTGACATAATAATCCTTATTTCGTGTCGGATACTTTCTTGTCGCCTCCGATTTGCCCGAGCGATTATTATCATGTCGTTATTAAGTTGTTAAGCTTATTTGTTTAGCTTCACCATCATTATACTAAACATTTATGTTTATGTCAAGAGGTTTGCAGAAGAATATTAAACAAATTTATTTAATATATCTTGACTATCCTAAACAAATATGCTATAATACTGAAAACAAGACATATATGACAGGAGAGAATGATTATGGCTATCGGCGAAAGAATCAACTTTTTCCGCAATATGCGTGGTATGACTCAGAAATATCTTGGTATGCAGGTGGGCTTCCCGGAGAAGTCTGCCGATGTTCGTCTTGCTCAGTATGAAACTGGAACAAGAACTCCTAAAACGGATTTGACCGCAGCATTGGCTGATACTCTTGATGTATCTCCGCAGGCTCTTGCCGTACCGGACATTGACTCTTACATAGGTCTGATGCACACCTTGTTCACCTTAGAGGACAGATACGGACTCCATATCGACGAAGCCGATGGGGAAATCTGCTTGAAGGTCGATGTGCGTAAAAACAAGGATGCTGCACAGCTTCACGAAATGCTGTGTGCATGGCGGCAAGCTGCCGCTATGCTCAAAGCAGGCGAGATCTCGCAGCAAGAATACGACCGTTGGCGTTACCGCTATCCCGAATTTGATACTACTCAGCGTTGGGTGAAAGTTCCTTCGCAGGAACTCAGCGATATGTTGGTAGATGCCTTTACCAAAGGAGAGCCCGAAAATGAATGATATTGATTTCAGAAACACGCTTGTTAAGGCTTTGGAGTTGGACAGAACACCGATTTCTGAAAAAACCAAGGTTTTGTCTACACTTTTGAAAAGCAACACTTACATTGAATACACCAGCATTTTTACTCGCCGTGAGTGGGATACATACTGTGCTATTCTCCACATTCAAGTTCCTGTCGAGAATTACGAACTGATTAAAAATTCGGAAAGCAAGTTGTTAAGTGTTGCCGAAAAAATATTTGGCAAACAAGGCGACCACTACTTAACCGATGTAGAAACGGGCATCATCATTACTTCTCATGAGGTAATAGATTTTTCGGGTATATCTGTTACGGATGTTGTGGCAAAAGCCATTGAAGATGCCGAAATCTTTATGCGTGACGGAAAGTATGACTCTGCTTTTGACCGAGTACACACGGCATTTCATGGATATCTCAGAAAAAAGCTGGATGATTTGAATGAGACGTATGAAGAATCCGACACCTTGAACCAGCTCTATAACAAACTCCACACCTATGTAGGAACTCATATCGCCACAGATCAATCGGGCATTGTCAAGACAACCTTGCGAAGCGCTTCTGGTGTAATCAGCTCAATCAATGATCTTCGAAATAGACATTCTTTGGCTCATCCCAACGGCAGCATCATTACATCGAGAGAAGCAGAATTATGTATTAGGATCGTAAAAGACCTAACTGACTATATTGAAAAAGTGGTATAAAACAAAAAGAGCTAACTGACTTAATCAAAATCAGTTAGCTCTTTATTGTTGAATAATGAAGTTTTGTTGCCATTTCGTTGCCACGAATGGCTCAAATCCTTAAAAAGTCCGGTGTAGACTGGGCTTTTATAACCTGTAGGATCACTCCCACTCGATGGTGCCGATGGGCTTGGGAGTCAGGTCGTACAGGACGCGGTTGATGCCTTCTACCTCGTGGGTGATGCGATCGGTAATCTTATGCAGCAGGGCATAGGGGATCTCTTCGATGGTAGCGGTCATAGCGTCGACAGTGTTGACGGCACGGATGATGGCGGGCCAGCCCATGTAACGCTTTTCATCACGGACGCCCACGCTCTTTACATCGGGGATGGCGATGAAGTACTGCCAGACCTTGCCTTCCAGACCGGCCAGTTCGAACTCCTCACGCAGGATGGCGTCAGCCTCACGCAGAGCGTGCAGACGGTCGCGGGTGATAGCACCCAGGCAACGGACACCCAGGCCGGGGCCGGGGAAGGGCTGACGGTAGACCATGCCGTGGGGCAGACCCAGAGCTTCGCCAACCTCGCGGACTTCGTCCTTATACAGCAGCTTGATGGGCTCGACCAACTCGAACTTCAGATCCTCGGGCAGCCCGACCACGTTGTGGTGGGACTTAACAGCCTTCTTGCCCTCAGCAGCCTTCTGGGATTCCAGAATG
>JAZKZN010000003.1:0-11520 GCA_045612705.1 Faecousia sp.
AGTGTCGCAGCGGTTAACTTCGGTCCAACTTGGTCCGAAGTTAAATCTGTTCTCTTTCCTTGTTTGCTGAGGGCATCCATTTTTAACTTGTATGCAAACGCCTTTTCGCTAGGCAGGATGCGTTCCCGATGAAGGTTGTTGTCTACCAAAGCGATGGCAGCGGCATCTCGGTCAAGGGCATAGACCAAGACAGGAACCGTTTGGATTCCTGCCTTTCTACATGCATGCAATCTCCGATGCCCGGAGATTACTTCATATTCACCATTCTCCAACGGACGAATCACTAAGGGTGTCAAAACACCTTGGGATTGGATGCTCTGTGTTAGCTGCTCCATATCCTCATCGTCCTGCACCTTAAAGGGATGGGACGGGAACGGGTGCAGCTTATCTGTAGATATCTGCACAATGGATGGCTGTTCTTTTGTTATCAGTTGGTCTAGTAACATATCAATGTTATTCATTTTCTTTCTCCTTTCGTTACATTAAATGTACTGGGAAACGATCAGTTTCTCTGCTTCTCTCAGATCGTCAATTGCCTTGCGAAGATCCGGGATGTTCAAGATTCCTTTCGTATTGGCGATCATCAAGATCTGGTCCATGTTGTTTCCTACGCGGCGAATCTCCCAAATCAGTTTGTATAGATCCGCAGGAGGGTTTTCTCGGATAACAACACCTTGGATTGCATTTCTGCAAAACTGTTCACGGGAAATCCCTGCTTTTTTCACTTGCTCACTCAGTGTCGCGAGTTCGTCCGGAGAAAAGCGGATTTTGATTTCATGGATTCTTTTCTTCATGTTCATCTCTCCTTTCAGGTGGGGTAGCAGGGGTGTCAAACCCCGGACAAGCTGGATTGTGTCCCCACAATCCGTTGCTTGTAAAGGTAATGCCGTGTACAAGCTGCGCCTGCTGTAGCAGGTGCGATGCTTGCAGAGACAATACCGGAAAGCGAATTTGGATATCCAAATTCAGTGCTTGCTAAGACAGCACCGTTCTTTTTTGCAGGCTTCAAGGTCTTTCACTGCCCCGGTATCCCCACGGCGTTACTGCCGGTTGGTGCGCATTATGCGGCACTTCTCCCCGGCAGAGGTATCTTCATCCTTGTCTGCTCATTCAGTTGTCAAGGTACAGTTACAGCTCCGCAAATCATCCCGGTGGCCTCCTTCCTGGATTGGAGTTTACTTTGAGAGATTGCTGTGCTATAATGGCGACAATAGGAATTTATGATTTCTGTTGTCGCCCTCTTAATGTTAGCAATCTCTGTTTTCTGTTTGTATGGCGAATGGATATAATTCGTTTTAGGAATAGCTATTGTCGAATAGGTGGTGCAAAAAATGAGTGAGTTAATTGAAAAGCGACCTCTTGCCTATGGTTTCATCGAGGACGGAAATCTGCATAGCTTGATCAAGTGGCCGTTCATGGAAGAAGTATCTGTATTTCAGCCGATTGGCAAAAGTCTGGTTGATTTCATCCGTTTTGATCGGGACTTTATGACATCTGTGTTTGAGATTCTGTTGGTGCGCTATATGCAGGCTAAGGAGCATAAGAACGACTATAATTTCATCGCTGCTGTCCTTTGGGAAGTTGCGATGAAACACAGATTGATCGGCACTAACAACTACTTGACCGTTTATGTGCTTTCCTACATTCATTTGCTGCTGGAGGGCGAGGTTGATCCCAGAATCTTGGTCGGTGAAAAAGCTGATGTGCTTACCAAATACATTCAACGTTTGGATTTAGGCGACCCCCAAGACGACTCCTTCTTTGCAAAGCAGGAACTGACCGGGCTGTATATGGACCTCATTGATGAACGGCAGTTGAATATAGAAGCCACCCTTTCCCTGGTTCTGGAGCAGCGGGATACTGACGGACTGACACCCATTCAGCGGTGTTACGAACTGGAACAGACCGATGAAGAATTCCGGAAATACTGGCACTCCGATTTCGTTATGAAGCTGGGTAAAAAGGCTGACGGTTACGATGTGCAGCACTTTGCGGTATTGGAGAACATCGACGATATGCTGCGTTTTGAGTTGGTGCAGACAGTGGTTCAAGGCATCGGCTTCAAGCGGTGCAAGAACTGTGGTATGCTGTTCGTTCCCACCGGACGAGCTGACACTCTATACTGTGACTTCATTGCAGATGGAGAAGAATACTCCTGCAGGAAGATCGGCGCTAACCGACAGGCAAAAGAAAAGGTCGCCAAAGACCCGGTGCTCCAGGAGCATCGCAGGGCCTATCAGCGACTAAATAAGAGAAAAGAGTTTGGATATATGGAAGACGCAGCGTTTAAGGCTTGGGCAAAGGAAGCTGCGCTCCACCGCAATCAATGCAAAGAAGGTGTAATCACCTTCGAGGAATACAAAGCATGGTTGGATGACACCAGCTTGCAGGAGAAAAAGTAGGGGGTATTTGTCTCTATAGCTGTCGAGAAACATGCAAAACGCACCAAAAGAACAACAAAATAGTTACGGGAGGTTTCGCTTACATTTTGGTGCGAAACCTCCCGTGTTTTATTGCATTTGGTTATCGGTGTATGGTTTTAAAGAAAATAGGAATCCAACTCTTTTAGTTTTTCAAAAATGTCAACACCAGCACATGATTCCACATCTTTTAGGAATGTAAATGTATCTCCTTGATATGTAGTAATAACAAGACATTCACACGGAATCCATTCTCTAAAATCGCGCATGCACCCGTCTTCTTGATATGTTATTTTTCCATCTGATGTTTTTAGTAGCTGTCCACGCTCAGCGACAATACATTTGTTATTCACTTCGTCAAAAAACTCTGCGCCATCATTATGACCTCGATCCCAATATACTGGGAGTTTGTCACACACCTTAAGTGTTGTTGCATCAAAAACGGCAATGTAGGCACATTTGCCCACCTTGAGCTGGTAGTCTTTGATGTTGTTCAACCGAATGCGTATGTTTCCACAACAGAAAAATGCAGGGCGATTCATTTTTTCAGAAACCACCAGCTTTATTTGCTTTGCTACCAAGCCTTTTGCGCCAGTGGACGGCACGAATTCAACACACATGCCTGGAACAGGATGGTCTTCAAATTCGATATTTGATAAATGAACAAAATAGTCATTTCCATCATCGCCAACAATAAAACCAAAAGACTTTGCGGCATTAAACATTTTTATCTTACCTTGCATAAGAACACCTCTTTCTCACTTACCTTGCATAAGAACACCTCTTTCTCAGTTGTAAATAGCTAAATTTGAATATTACATTTTAATTGTACTCCAAAAGCGAACATATCAAATTTTAGCAATTAGTTTGGCTTTGATTTCTGCAAATTCATCGGCGGTAATTATACCTGCATCAAGCATTTGTTTTGCTTGTGCAATTTGGTCAAGCATGCTGTTAGCTTTCATTACACCTTCTGCTACACCATCCCTAATCCCGATTCCTTCAATAGGCTTTTCTTTAGTTTGCTCTTGGCTTTTTGGGATTGCCTCAGATAACGAAATGCTATTGCCCTCGTTAATGTTATTTTTAATAGCCGCATCTTTATCAAGAACGCTTTTGGCATTATCAGATTCGCTTTTGTCTGTTTGCAATAGCCGGATACTATATGTTCGCTGATTTTTTCTTTTTGCAAGCTTAGCTGCCCCATAAGCAATTCCAGCGACACCTATTCCTATAGGTCCAGCCATAGCTGCTGCAGATGCTATTCCTGCAACGGAAAGAGCTGCAGGTGCCAAAGCGGTAGTAGCCGCGGATACAGCGGTAGCTGCACCCGCACCCAAGGTTGCGGCTCCTAACGCCTTTGTTCTATCACTGTGTTCAAGATCTTCAATTCTTTCGTATGCAATCCCCTTACTATTGAGCCACTCTTCCAGAAAGATGAGATACGCTCTTGGTGGCTTGTTTGCAAAGTCAACAACATCTTCTAAGAATAATGTATTGCCTCCTCGGCCTACCGCTCTAATAGCTTTAAGCTTCCCGTCTCTTATCCAACGACGAATAGTCTCCTCATTTACATTAAGCATCTTTGAAACATCTGCTACAGAATATACGTCCATGATCGACCTCCTAAATAGAAATGCTAATCAAATAATACTCAAACAGCAATTAAATGTCAAGCCTTTTATAAAAAAGAAGTAGCGGTAGTGATTTTTTATAAATTGCTACTTGACATTTAATTTAAGATGAGCTATACTAACGCCATAATTACTACATCGAAAGTAATTAAACACAAAAAACACGAGGAGGTAACAAAATGCACATTCTTGCAAAGCCAATCCCTGCCTGCTTGTCTGTAGCTGCTTTAGTCAGAATTACAAAGCCAACTATCTTCGCACGCACCTTGAAACTCATCGCTAACATTCCTGAATATATCAAGGCATACGAAGAAATAAAGAGCAGCCTCGCCGACCAGTCATCAAAAGTAGCAACTGTTGACAAAAATACACCCGAAAATCAAAATACGGAGGAAACAAAAAATGGATGAAATTATGTACTTAATCAACGGTATCGATCTCAATGCAGCAGAGATAACTCAATCTCTAGCTAGGATTGGGGATGGAAGTATGCAGGATGGTTTAAATAAAATCGTCGAAATAGTACAGGATTCGGCGGATGCCTGTGGTTACAAAAGGCGCTTGATAGAAGAGGCGTTAGAAGCTTCTGATAACGATTTCCGGAAAAAGCTTGTGGCCGGTGGCCTTGGCATATTAGCTGGAGTAGGAATAACAGCAGGAAGTATTTGGCTGTATAAGAAACTTCGTAAAAAGAAAGAGAGAAAGGCATTAGAGGATTCTGACTCTGCAAACCTGATTGACATCGAAGAGGTGCCAGAGGGAGAAAATAATGAGGAAATCTAAATATGCCGGGATCATTATAGCTTTTTGGGCCATCGCAATTCTTTCCGATGGATGCTCTAATGTTGCAGCTATGGCAGATTCCTGGACAAGTGAGAGATTGAATGAATCACTACCCATCGAAGCGGAATCTGTAGAGTTCATCCATCTGTTGGGTATGGGAGCTTGGGCAACCAATCTGACATTGTCCCAAGATGGAAGCTTTCGTGGGCATTATCATGATACCAATATGGGCGATATTGGTGACGGACATCCTAACGGAACAGAGTACACTTGTGACTTTAGTGGCAGATTCCAAGATGTCCAGCAGATCAATGACTACACTTACAGGATGCTTCTTGACTCAATGGAAGCGGATGAACCGGGGAGACGGTGGATTGAGGACGGTGTTCTCTACATCACAGCCGAACCTGTCGGAATGGATGGTGGAAAATCATTTTTGTTATATACCCCGGATGCTCCATTGGATCAACTTCCTGAAGATCTCATTTTCTGGCGGCATTTGCGGTATGTAGATAAAGAAGGCACAAACAGGCTGGGTGTATTTGCGCTCTATAACGAGGAGTCCGGTTACGGATTTTTCCCTGTTCCTTAGCTATGGAATTCAGTGTTAGAATTCTTTTTGGAAGAATCATCCATTTTCGCGATGGCATGTGGGTCGGCATAAGTCGACCCGCCTGCTTCAAAGGATTGGTGCATTACAACCGACGCGGGAGAGCCACCGGGAAAAGTGTGAGAAATTTGATTGGAGAATTCAATCATTACAACACCAAGGGGCAATGTACTGGTTACAGTAGAAAGGTGAATTTTTATACGACCAATCACTATGACAGCCGTGGGCATTTTCTAAAATGCTCATACAGCATACTGGGAATCCTTTTTATCCACAGCCAGACATCGTCATAGCAAACACTTCGGGGCGGAATAAGCGAGAAGGAGATATCTGCATGAAAGATAGGATTATCGAGAGAATAGGTGTACCGGAAGGCACACTGATCATTAACCGGCATTATATGGCATTACAAACACCGGACGGTGTGCTGCATCCGGCAGATTTGGATGAGTATGGACAGTACAAACCCATACAGGAGCTGATTCGTTTGATTTCCTGCAACGCGGATTTAGCAGAGGAAATAACCGCGGACACCCGAAGCGTATTGCGGCAAGCCCTTATAGGCGAGCACCCCTTGCTTAGCTATCCATTAGTTGGTATGCATAGAGAGAAAGAGTATCTGTTACGGATCGTGGATGTCATGAATCCGCAGACAAAAGACGACTTCGTTCGTACTCTATGTTTAATCTGTTCTGAAGGTCTGTATTCCTGCGAAACCGAGGCATATCCATTCGTTTGTCGAGAGGAGCTTCAGGACTATCTGCGCCAATACATCAACGAAGAACATGTATTTGGACTTAGTGAAGCTGTTCGCAAAGGGACGCTTCATGCCCCGGAATATAACAGCCACACTTGGGACTACTACCAGCAAGAACTTATGCTGCTGCCCGGTAACACTGTGGAGCAGTTTTCGAGAATTAAGTATCTGCCGAAGAAATCCATTTTGGAACATATTATTCGTTATGCCATCATCGCTGCCAACAGCTTAATTAAAAACGATGGTTCTGTTATCCTTTGGGTTAGTAATTGACACCCTTGTAATTGCAATGTATCATACGCGTAAGCGGAACATTAGCGCAAGTCGATTTTCATTGGCACCGGCAGCGAGTCGCCGTCGGGATCGCAACATCTGTATTCATTCGCTTTGCTCAAGCGAAGCTGCCTCCGCTGTGTAGTCGCCCACTGTCATGGGCATTAGACACAGCTGCGCATCTTCGGTATTCACATTGTTTTGTTCCGTTGATACTTGGAAGGGGAGGAAAATTCATATGATCGTATATCGGGAGCTTTCCTCCCTGGAAAAGGATTTGGGAGTGTCAGCAAAGGCACTCTATACCCTTAGCAATCAGAAACACCAGCATTATCGTATGGTGAAGATCCCCAAAGGCAGCGGCGAATTTCGGGAGTTGTGTGTGCCGGATGATTTTCTAAAAGCTGTCCAGAGCAAAATCGCAGAAAATCTGCTGGCGCGCGAAGAAATCTCGCCTTATGCGACTGCTTACAGGATGGGCGGCAGTACACTGGTAAATGCCCTGCCCCATGTTGGTAATCCAATGGTTATGAAGCTGGATATTCGTCAGTTCTTCGATCATTGCATCTATCCCGTGGTCAAGGAGAAGGCGTTTCCTGCGGAGCGGTATAGCGAAGCAAATCGGGTGCTACTGACATTGCTCTGTGTCCACAAAGATGCGCTGCCGCAAGGCGCACCCACATCTCCGGCGATTTCCAACATTATCTTACGGGATTTTGACAATGCCGTGGGTGCGTGGTGTGCGGAGCGACAAATTTCCTACACCCGGTATTGCGATGATATGACCTTCTCCGGTGAATTTAATCCCCAGGATGTGAGAACGGTTGTCAAGTCTGAACTGCGCAAGCTGGGGTTATTTCTTAATGATAAGAAAACTGTGGTACTGCGTTCTGGACAGCGTAAGTCTGTTACTGGTATCGTCGTGAATGAGAAACCAAATGTATCTGCGACCTATCGTAGAAAACTGCGGCAGGAGTTGTATTACTGCCAGAAATACGGAATTGACGATCACATACAGAAATCAGGCGTGACCATTTCGAAAGATACCTATATCGCCAAGCTTTTAGGCCGTGCGAACTATGTTTTATCTGTAGATCCGGAGAATCAAGAAATGCATTGTTATAGGAATTGGCTGAAAAATGCTAAATAACTTGTTCTTCATTGCGAAAACTGCCACCTCTTGTGTGTAGAGGTGGCAGTTCGTGCTTTCTAGGTTTTCATTTCTTTCATAAGGTGTGCGCCGTACTGGAGACCGTCGAGGAAGGCTTTATGTTCGTAGGCGATGCAGAGGCGGCAGCAGAGGTTGAAGACTGCGTTGTTATCATCCAATGGGAGGTCGCAAATGAATTCTTCCAGTTCCTTAAAGCCTTCACCGATTTCAGGAGAGTCGCTTTCGTGGGATTCTGCGTAGGCTTGGTAGAGTTGATCCAGGACAGTTTCACAATCACTATCGCCGGCATCAAAGGGGTGGGAAATTATGTAGGCGTTCAGCCGCTTTGCAATATTTTCCATATCAGCACCCCTTTGCATCAATGATCTTCAAGATCAGCTCGTCAATAGCATCCGTATAGCGACCCTCGCGGATCAGTTCATTGCGCTTTTCATAAAGCAGCTTGACCAGGATACGGCGTTCCATATCGTCCAGTTTGATTTTGGTTTTCTTCATAATAGCACCTCATAAAGTTTATTGAAAATGTGTGTTCGGTGCCGTTAAACGATAGTTGTAATGTAAAGTAGTCCGTTATGTTCTCTCGTACCAGATCGAGTAGTCGTAACGGATTTCGTTACGACTACTTTTTTGCTGTATCCTTTATTCTTGCGCAATCAACTGCTGAAGAGGGTATTGCGTCTGTCGAGGTAGGGTTTTTCTTGCCTTTGCGGAATCTATGATATATAATAAAAGTGGATAAGAGTTGGGATTGTGTGTAGTGAATACTGTGCTGCCGGGTAAAGGTTGGTGGATGTATGAAAAAAACTACAATATTTCTTGTTTTCTTTATGGTTTTGATGTTGCTTGCCGGTTGCGATTACTACAGCGATGCGTATATCAGTGTTACACATTCCGAGCCAGATTCTGTGGGTGTTATTGAATACCAGGCAGGTGTCAGTGAAAAAAAGAATGCGGTAAGAATCTTCGTTCTGCATTACGAACTGACTTCGATTACGGGTGGTCAAATCCAAATTACGTTTCCCGAAAGAATTAAAGATGAATTCGGTAAGGAATATCCTATTGATTCCTTTGGTGGAGCGATAGGCACCAATGCTCCGTGTCGGGAATTTGAATTGATCATTTCTGCGCCGGAGGGAGTATCGCCGGAAACTCCCATAACACTTACGATTGATGTGGGTGCATTGCCGCTGAATACAAGTGACTGGTCTGATATAGCGATTCATTTTCCGTCCGATGGCACAGTAACACAGGTACCTTTGGAATCGGTAGTATTCCTAAGTGATGAGCCCCTTGCGTATAATTTGTATTTGAAAGAGAAAAATGATAAAGGCTCTGTGTCGGATGCCAGAGATACCGATATATGGTATCATTTGCCCGATACAGAATATCTTGGGGGAGAAAAAGTAATCATTCAGTTCAAACCGCCCAAAGAAGGCAGAGAAAGAGTTGTAACTTTGGGATCAGTGGTGTTAGCGCCGGTGATCATTCAAGAAGCGTATGTTCAATACGAATTCATCATGCCATATCACAGTGTGACGGTTATGGTTACAGACGCACCGGACTAAGAGGGTGAAACCAGACTATAACAGTCCGCAATTTGATCCGTTATCTCCGCACGTACCACTCGGACGGGATTCGAACCCCCGTTTGTATCAAAAACGGCGAGTTTGCGGGTAAAATGATGCTTTGTGTGGTTGAACGATACAAACTTTGAAGAACGATGCATTGTAGCTGAAGGTGTTGCATTGTATAACGCTGTAAAATTGTATCAACTTATCGTAGGCTCCACAGAAAAGAAAAAGTCATCCCAAGCGGGATGACTTTTTCTTTTTTCTTGCAAAGTATACAGGGTGAATTGACGGGAATCTAAAAAGAGGGTAAAATAAACATAGAAGAAAGGGACAATTCTTTCTGCGAAAGCATTGACTATTCGGTGAAAAGGGAGGTCCCTCAATGGAAAAAGTACGATTTGCAATTTGCGGAGGGGGACGCCGTGGAAGTAGTTTGGTGGCAGATGTTCTTTGTATGCTGGATGCTGTTGAGATCATTGCCATTTGCGATCTGTCCAGAGAAAAAGCAGAAGTGTTGGCCGGTACAGTGAAGGAAAAGAAAGGCAACACCCCGGCGGTCTATACCCATCACATGGAACTGCTAAACAACGAAACGCCGGATGCCATATTGATTGCCACCAGCATTGAGACCCATGCAGCCATTGCTATTGACGCAATGGAGAAGGGCGTTGCAGTGGGAATGGAAGTAGGCGGAGCAGGGGAGGAGGCAGATTGCTACAAAATTGTAGAGGCGTATGAGCGCACAAAGACGCCCTTCATGTTTCTGGAAAATTGCTGCTATGGGGAGGCAGAACTGTTTGCTGCCAGCTTAAAAAAGCACGGTGTGTTGGGTGATGTGGTGTATTGCCACGGCGCTTACCGCCATGATATCCGGGAACTGACCTGCACGGGAGACGGAAAGGGCAGCAATTTTCGGCTGGATATTGCCCTACATGAAAACAACGACTGGTATCCCACCCATGAACTGGGCCCCATTGCGAAAATGCTGAACATTGGCAGAGGAAATCGCATGGTTTCCCTCTCTTCCAAGGCTTCCTCCGCAAAAGGCTTGGCCGATTTTATTGCCCGGAATGAACAGTTCCGGGACATGAAGGATCTGGTGTTTCGCCAGGGAGATATTGTAGAAACCCTCATCCAATGTGAGAATGGGGAATTGATCCATATCCATTTGGACACAACGCTTCCTACTTTCTATTCCCGGGAAATCAGCCTTCGCGGTACCCGGGGGCTTTACCAGCAGGATGGCAACATTGTGATGGTGGAAGGGGACGGGTTTAAGCGGTTCGAGGATGCACGGAACAGTGCAGACCGCTATAAGGACCAATATCTTCCCGAAATGTGGAAAACCATCCCGGAAGAGATTAAGAAAACAGGCCATGGCGGCATGGACTACCTGATGCTCTGCGCCTTTGTAGATGCCTTGCTCTGCGACAAGGAAATGCCCATTGATGTATACGATGCGGCAACCTGGATGGCTATTGGATATTTAACCAGAGAATCCATCGCCAAAGGCGGTGCCAGTGTGGAGATACCGGATTTTACCAAGGGAACATATCTGTTCCGGCCTCCTTTGGCTGTGATAGATTTATAAATAAAATGGAAACAAGGGAAGCTGCTTAGCAGAATATTTGCACGGGCAATAAGCAAAGCCGGAGGATTCACTGGAATCCTCCGGCTTCTGTTTGCTATCCGGCCATCAAAGCCAGTTTGTGTTCAACGACGACATCGTGAATAACGGTGCCATAAATCTCGTAAATAATCGCTGTATAGCCCCATGCATCTGTGCCCAGCGTACGGTAGCTGCTGCCCGTATCCATCAAACCGCACTGGGAACGCTTTCCGTCAGCCGATACAAACCGATAGGTAGCCACTTGCGCTGCCGTTCTTGCTGTGCCGATTTCCACTTTGTCAACAGAAATAATATCCGCAAAGGGGAACCACAGCGTTCGATAGCCGGATTCCGTAACGCTGGACGGATACCGGATTTTTAACGCCGTGCCATCCTGGGAAACATCGACAATCACAAGCTGATCCTTAAATGTATTGAAATAATACGCGTCATTCTTTTGGGTCAGTGCTTCATCCTCATAGCCGTAGATATACTGCGTAAGACCCATGGCGTACATGGTCAGCGGCAAATGCTCGCGAATCACATTCACCAGGGGATTGGCCAGAGGCTTGCCGTCTGTTTGGCCGCAGACACTGCAGGTGCGCGGCTTGGATTGTGTGGCTTCCTTCCACTGATGCCCTGCAGGGGTGCCGGCGGTGAAGCCGCATACATGACAGGTTTTGGGAGCCGTG
>JAZKZN010000004.1:0-6783 GCA_045612705.1 Faecousia sp.
GGAAAAACCCGCCCCCCGGAAACCCCTTTGTCAAGCCCACTGACATAACAAAGGTCGCCGACCTTTGGCCACCGGCTTTTCTATTGTCAATCAGTCCTCTGCATCGGGAATGTCCTTCATACCGCCGATGTCGTCAGAGAAGATGTAGTTCAGCTCGAAGAAGCACTCTCTCGCCACATTTCTGTAGCTGTTAAAGGTTTCCACCACCTGTTCAAAAGAGCCTTCCGGATGATTGCAAAAATCAAAGAACGCAAGAGTATTGGTAAAGTAGCTCTTCAGCGCGGGGTAGTGCTCATAGTCGGAGTAAGCATCGCTGAGCTGCTTCATGAGTGTTTTTGCCTCCAGCAGCGTTGCGGTGATCTCCTCCACATCGCCGCTGCATACATAGGCCTCGGAGATCACAGTCACATAGGCAGAGAAATAGGAGTTATTGAAGCTCTTGTACAGAGAAGACCAATCCGCAGAACTGTAGAACTCTTTGCCGGAAAGCTTTGCTACTGCCTCTTCTATGTACTCCTGCTCAATGTTCATCTCCACCACGAAGGAGCTGAAGGTGCAGCCATTTCTGCTGTTGTTCACGCCCAGACGCCAGGCTTCGTAAATATCCTGGGAGAACACATTGACCTTCATATAGGCCTCGTTCACCTTTTCAAAGGCCTGCTGGGAGATGGTAAATGCTTCCTTGGGATTTGTGCCGCCGCCACAAGCCGTCAGGCTCACCAGCATAAGCACTGCTGCAAAAAATGCGATTACTCTTTTCATAAACAATCTTCCTTTCTATTTAAAAGTGACCCCTCTTTGGACGGCTCACTCCTCATCTGGAGGAGTAAATGCGGGGATCAGACTTCTGTATTTATCCACAGACGAAGCGGAGTTCCAGGTCATATAGCCACCGGTGCAGCCTGCGTCCCGCAGACCTCTGATCTGGGCGAAAACCTGGTCGGGTCCATAATAATTGTACGGCTCCCGGATGGCGTTATAGGCCTGAATCCAGGTGCGTACCGCAGCAGGCGTGGGGATCTCGTCCTGGCGCTGCATCACACTCTTGCCCCAGCTATACAGGGTGTCATAGGGGTGCTCCCAGGGCAGATAGTCGCCGGCAGCGCTGAAGTGGTCGGGGTACGGCATACCGCTGATGGCATCCACCACATTGCTGATTGCGGGCCAGTACTGGCCGTAGGCGGTCACATAGGTGTAGGCGCTCTCACCGTAAACATCCGCGCTCACATAGGCGCCATGTTCGTGAATAATATCGGTGGCGTACATCAGAAAACGCTGGATTGCCTGTGCCTTGGACTCGCCGTAGGTGTTGCGGAAGTCGATGGTGCCGGCATCCTCATAGCGCCAGGTGCTATCGGGGAAACGGACATAGTCAAACTGGATCTCATTGAAGCCCATCAACTCCACCGCCTCCACAGCAAGGTCCACCTTATACTGCCAGGCCGTTCTGTTAAAGGCCGTGGGCCAGTATTCCAGAGAGAGCTTCAGCGGATCTCCATATAGATCGGAAATGGCATACTCCGGATGGTCTTTCACAAACAAAGAGTCATTAAAGGTGGTGATCCGGCCAATGACATAGTAGCCGGCATCCTTGATTTTCTGGATAGCAGCCTTGTAGTCCTCCAGGGTATTCAGGGCAGCAGCCGCGCCGGAGGGGCAGTACTCCTTCATCACATCAGCGGCATAGCCAATGGCGCTGCCGTCGGTGATATCCACAACAAAGGCGTTGATGCCGCTATTGTTGGCAATGTCCAGATAACTGTCAATATTATCGACACACCATGTAGCCACATACAGTGTGCGGCACTCATCGGGCATTTCGTTGCCCTCAATGGGTCCCTTTTCTCTGGGGAAGTAGTCCAGTGCGCCGGCATCACCGCCGCCATACCGGTTGCCCCGGTCTGCATGGGTAGCATAATCGCCGTCATCGTAGTTGGCGGCGGCGGCATCCTGGGTATCGGTGAGATACCAGGGCATCACATAGCCCTCTTCTTCGCCGTAGGCCACCTTGTACATATGGGGCACGCCCTCTTCGCTCAGATAGTCATAACCAGTCACTTCCACAGCCTCGCCCTTATTGGCCAGAGGGGTAAGGAGGTTGCCGTCAATATCTCTCAAATTGACCGTGGATCGCACATACAGGGTGTGCGCGGGAATGACCTGGGCAACATCGGTGACGATAGATGCTCCCTCCTGCAATGTTGCGATCACACCGTCCACCAAAAGCTCGGTCTTGCCCTCGGCGGTAATCTCATACTCCACCTCTGCGCCCCGGACAAATGCGCCCAAAACCGCGCCGTCCGGACCGTAGTACTCCGCTGTCAGATCCAGCGTCGCCACAAATCCCGCTTGCCAGTTCCGCTTGGGTTCTGTCTCCTCAGTGGCCTGGGTGGCTGTGGTCTCCGTAGCCCCGGTGGTGTCCTTTGGATTATCCGGTGTGATGGGGAAGTACTGTTTTCCCAAAAGGATCGCAGCTATCAAAAGGGCCAACACAGCAATGATAATCACCAGAATGCCGGTGCCGTTCCCCTTCTGATTTGGAGCAAGATATTTTCCTGCTTTCTTCATAAAAATCGCCTCGCGTTTGTCATGATAGTGTAAGGCTATTTTACCGCAAACTCCAGCGTGTTTCAACTCCTTTCGACAATTTTCGACAACTTTTCCCATTGGAAAAAACTGGCCGCCGATCCGTGGATCAGCGGCCCTTATTTCCAGACAGGTGATTATTTCTTGTTTTTTTCCTTGGCTCTCTTGTCGTTGATGATCTGCATATGCTCCGCCGTGATCAGCTCCACACCGTTCTCCTTGGCCCAATCCACGCAGCCTTTGAGCACCAGAGGCAGGAAGACTCTGGGTACGGCCAGGACGGTTTTCAGCGCGTCGTCGGTAAACTTGACTTTATCATCCGCCCGGTCAGCCGCATAACGGACAGATTCCAGGGAGGCCTGGCGCATCTGCAGCAGTTCTGCCCGCATCTTGGTCTTTCTGTGGAACCAAAAGTTCTTGGAATCCCGGTAGCCGTAGTCCACAGGCAGGGGCGGAAAATCCTTCGCCCGCACGCCATTGATAATGGCATCCCGGTACTTCTTTTTCATCAGAATCCGATCCACCCGAAGGATAAAATGGGCGCCGAACTTGCTGGTGATGCCGTTGAAATCGTGGTAGGGCGGCTCATAGCCGTTCAGCTGGCCGGCTGCATCCTTGTCTGCGCCGTCCAGCTCCCGCATCCAGGTACATTCAATGGCCTGAATGGCATCAGTAAGCACCATCGGCCGCACCTCGCCGGTCTCCTCCTCAACTAGGCCTTTTTCCAGCTTAAAATTGCACTTGGGCATCTTTTCCGAGGGCTTATCCCCGGGCCAGGAGAGCTTGACCGCTTCCTTGAAGGTAGAGGGCTTATCGTCAATGAAATTAATGGTGCATTTTCCGTTCCGCAGAATGTTCTGGGCGGTGTTGGAGGAGTTTCTGCAGCACAGAAGCATAGCATAGTAGTCCTTTCCCGCCACATAGTAAGGCTGCACCAGAGAGTAGGGACCCAAGGTGGTGCTGCCGTCCTCACAGAGGGTGCTGATAATCACTGTGGGCATGGGAAAATACAAAGAGGTCTGATAGAAATTGTCCACAATACGAAGATTTTCAAAGCTGCTCATAATTGCGCTCCTTTTCTTATTTTCTATGGGCTTATCTTACCACGCCCATTTCCAAAAAGCAAGCCGTCATCGAATCGCATCCCTCCGCGCTCTCTCCTCCAGAATCCTGACGATCAAAGGAAGAAGATACCTATATTCTTCTCGCTGCCGATACTGTTCCAACAGCATTTCCAGCATTTGCGACGACTGGCGTTTCAAATATGCCTCAACGGAATGTTCCACTCCCATCACCTCATCGATTAGGGGGATATATCCCCTTAATAAAAAGGATTATAACCCCCATAATAAACCTTGTCAAGATAGGGGTGGAAATGATGATTCGTTTTGATAAGCTATGGAAAGTTATGGAAGAAAAGCAGATCAGTACCTACCGGCTGAGAGAAAGCTGCGGTATTGACAACAAGACGGTCCGCAGATTGAAAGCCAATGAAAATATGGAAACCAAAACTCTGAACAAGCTGTGCGCTGTCCTGGACTGCCGTCTTGAGGATATCGCCGAATATATACCGGACTGACAAATGCCCCTGCCGATTCCTCGGCAGGGGCATTTTTATATTACAACACAAAATATTCGGAAAGATCCCTTACCTTATGTACGCGGGGATCATCCGCAAAACAGTCCTCCCTGTTCCGCTGATCCAGCCAGACCGCCTCCATGCCAGCGGACAACGCGCCGGAAATATCCGCCTGAGGGTCATCTCCCACAAACAGGCAGTCCTCGTTGGCTACCCCCAAAAGGGCGGCGGTGTGGTCAAAGATCCGCCTGTCCGGCTTGTGGACACCAAACTCCGCCGACAATACGATCACATCAAAGAACTCCGCGATGCCCAGTTTTTCCACCTTTTTCCGCTGGTGCTCCAGCAGATCTTCGGTAATGTTGGTGACGATGGCCATTTTCACACCCCGGGCTTTCAGCTTTTCCAGGATTTCCACCGCCTCCCCGGACGCCACCGCGTAATCCCGGATGTGGGCATAGTAGTAGTCAATACAGTCTTTCCGGATGTAAGGCTTATCTGAGGGATAGCGCGCCAAAAGGGCGCGGAAGGCATTCGCATCCATCATCGTCTTTCCCGTGATTTGGGTCATTATGTAGGAAACCGCTTCGTCAATGAACGCTTCGCTCCGGTCGGTATACAGGCATGCCCGGAACATACCGGGAAATACACGTCGGACAGCCTCCCTGCGGCTGTGCAAGGTATCATCCAGATCCCACAGAACTGCCTTTTTTGAAAAATCAAATATTGCCATATCCTCACCTCTTTTGACAATTGTATCACAAACCCCGCCCGTTTGCAAAGACTGCAAACTCCCCGCCGAGCAATCGGCGGGCAATTATATTTCTCGGTTAAATGATACATATTTTCACAGCGCTTTCCACGGATAAAAAATCCCCACCGATTGCTCGGTGGGGATTCGTTATTGGGAAATATTAGCCCTTGATTGCAGCCTGTGGTGCTATCTGCAAAAGGGGGAAATTACTTTTTATGAATTTTCCATTCTGAATTCACGTTTTTTCGGGTAGCAATATATCCGTAAGGCATATCGGCTATTTTTGATATGCTGTTATCAAGTGCAAATACTTCTTCAAGTGCAACCAATTTGGCATCAGTTATTTCGTGAGATTTTCCACACAAAAACTGCCACATACCATCATCTTCATCGTGGGAAACATATAAAATATTGTCGCCTTGTTCGAGAATATGACTGCAAATAATCGCCATAGTATTCGGTGCGTCATCAAAAGGAAATTTCATAAACTGCCCCCTGTATTTTTTGTAATTATATGATAATTTTTGATAAATTACAATACATACAAAAATCCCTCTGCCGATTTCTCAGCAGAGGGATAATTTTACTTTATAAATCTAATTACTTAGATTCTTTAATTGCAGCCTGTGCTGCTATCAGCAAAAGTGGGAAATTAGTCGTCTGACAAAGATAAAATTGTTTCTAAAATGTATATGTTACAAAGCCATCAATCCAAAATGTTTTATCTATCAATTTAGGTTTAAAAAAACGAAATACTTTTTTCGCTCTAAAACCTTCAACAGTATCTTTAAACCCTTCTTTGATTTTTAAGAGTTCTATCGTCTTTTCTGCATTGGATATTGAACTGTAAATACCAATATCCTTAGATTCAAAATGGTCTTGTAGCTTGTATTTATGTGTAACTTTGTAACATATCATTTATAGTCCACCTCTTAATTTAATTATACCGATTTGTGAAGAAATTTCAATAGATACACGAAAATCCCTCTGCCAATTTCTCAGCAGAGGGATAAACTTTGTTTTACAAATCTAATTACTTAGATTCTTTGATAGCAGCCTGGGCAGCGGCCAGACGAGCGATGGGAACACGGAAGGGGCTGCAGGACACGTAGTCCAGGCCGATCTTGTGGCAGAACTCAACGGAGACAGGGTCGCCGCCGTGCTCGCCGCAGATGCCGTAGTGCAGGTTTCTGCCGGTTGCCTTTGCCTTGGAGACAGCCATCTCCATCAGCATACCAACACCGGTCTGATCCAGCTTGGCAAAGGGATCGTTCTCGAAGATCTTGGTGTCGTAGTAAGCGTTCAGGAACTTGCCTGCGTCGTCACGGGAGAAACCGAAGGTCATCTGAGTCAGGTCGTTGGTGCCGAAGCAGAAGAACTCAGCCTCGTTAGCGATAGCGTCAGCAGTCAGACATGCTCTGGGGATCTCGATCATGGTACCGACCTCGTACTTCAGGTCGATGCCGGCAGCGGCGATCTCGGCGTCAGCGGTCTTGACCACAACATCCTTAACGAACTTCAGCTCCTTGACCTCGCCAACCAGGGGGATCATGATCTCGGGAACATTGTTCCACTCGGGATGACGCTTAGCAACAGCGATAGCTGCGCGGATGACAGCCTTGGTCTGCATAGCAGCGATCTCGGGATAGGTGACGGACAGACGGCAGCCACGGTGACCCATCATGGGGTTGAACTCATGCAGAGAAGCGATGATAGCCTTGATCTCTTCAACAGTCTTGCCCTTGGTTGCTGCCAGAGCGGCGATGTCTTCCTCAGTGGTGGGAACGAACTCGTGCAGAGGGGGATCCAGGAAACGGATGCAAACGGGGTTGCCTTCCATAACCTCGTACAGGCCCTCGAAGTC
>JAZKZN010000005.1:0-22202 GCA_045612705.1 Faecousia sp.
CTCCAGTTCATTCGTAATCTTGTATAATTCTTTGATTTTATCAGACAGCATTTATCCCACTCCCAGTATATTTGTAACAGATCAATCTACGGCGTTTTTAATTCTTCTAAATCCGGCGCGCGGACTTCTAGAGAAATCGCTGACTGCAATACGATCAAGAACCTCACCGCTATCGGTTGTAATCGTAAAGAAACCATCTGCCACAATGACAGAATGCTGATCGTTTATACGATACACAGCAGTATTATCCGCAGCTGTAGATGCTTCCAGATTCTTAAACGCTTTGTTGATCTCGCTCATTAGGCGGTATTCTTCTTCGGAAGAGATGGCGAAGAGCTGGTAGGACTTTGTGCAATGATCCAGTAGGAATTTATTGGTGAATTGGGGTCTGCCACGGAAGGTGTCTTGGATCTCGATGGTTTGAGGCAGACTGATCCATTCTCTGACGGTAAAGTAATAGTAGATCTCATTGGGATCTGTACCGGGGCGTCTGGAAACAGGGATCTTTTCACGTTTTACTTTTCCTGCAGTTAAGACTTCACCATATCTGCTGATGCCGGAATTATCCCCAATGCCTGCTTCATACAGAGCGATATATCGAATGGGTAACTGTGATTCCGTGATATATCTCGCAGGGGCGTAATAGACTTTGCTTTGGATATTATAGTCCAGCTGTTCTTGGGTTCGCACGGTACCTACCATGACATCCTTAACAGACCAATCGACCTTTGCCAACTTCTCTTCTATGCCGCGCGGCAGAGAAGCTCTTTCGAATGCCGATTCAGAAGAGTCTGCGATCAGTTCGGACAAGAAATTTTCAAGCAAGTCTGTTGTTCCGGGGAGGAAGGGTAAGCCGCCGATATTTACGGTTTCGATACTGTTGTAGAACTTGTGTCCGACTTTTTCCTTACCATTTTGGATATGACTTCCGTGTGCATAGTCGTCGCCGTCGCTGTACGGGAACAGCACATATGCGCCGAACATTTTCTTCTCGAACATAAATCGAGAGGTTCCGGAATTCTCATAAACGATGGAGTCGCGGTAGCGGTGCATGGTGTTGATGTCGTCTACCTTGGGGCCGGGCTTATCATCGGGATAGAAGGAACTGTCGGGGTTGTTTTCAATGCGATACTTGGCATCGAAAACATACATATAAGGCACATCGGTTCCCTTTTTCTCCAAGGTCAGCACATTGTCCGGTCTTTGATTGACGGTTTGCGTATTCTGTTCACCGGGGTTGTATGCCAAAGTGATAATCTCTTTCGTTCGAGGATTGGCAAATTTCACTTCGGACTTTTTGCCCTTGACCAAGCTGATTGTTACACCCGTATTGTCTACTTTGATAACATCGGAAGATACCAGTTTGTAGTTCCGCTTCAGCAGGGTTACCAGTTTGATAAAGCACCAGTATTCATATAGCTGTGCCGTATCCTTTAGGGACATTCGGAACACATCGCCATGTACAGACAAGCCCCGTTGCATCATCAGATAATACTTATACAATTCTCGATAGCCCGGAGCCATCTCGAACACCAGAGACATGCTCTGGGTTGCTTTATAGTCATCTACTTCCCGAAGGAAAGATGCGTTGATGTACTTGTTCAGCGCGGCGGTCATGGTGTCCACGCTGCGGAGAACTTCCGGCTCCGGATTCCGTGTGGAACGGGCATATCGATCACCAAAATCCTTCAGCTTCTTCACAGTAGATTTCAGAATAAACTTGGTGAACTGATTTTCGATGGTGTTGTATGTAATCTGCTTTTTGACGGTCGGTGCCTTAACGGCAGAATATCCGGCTGTCAAAGGAACTACATGCTGAGGATGCTTCTGCAGCCATTTAATAGTCTGGTTATCAATCTTCTTCACCTTGTGGGCAGGCACAATGGGATGCTCCACATAAAGCTTGTGGTGAGGAGAAGAGATAATTGTATTGGCTGCGTTTTGGAACTTATCGAAAATTCTCTTGATGATTTCAAAGAACAATGCGGGCACTGTGTTCTGGGTGCCACCGATAGAAAACTCCTGATAGGTGTTGCGCATGAAGTCCAGAACAGCTCCGGAGATCTCGTTGGAGATATCCTGCAGCATATCTTGATAGTCTTCCTTATAAGAAATCTTAGAGGGGAAGACTTCAATACGGACTACCAAACTCTTCTTTCCGTCATAGGAAATTTCGAATTCCGAGAAGCCGGCGCTGTTGCCGAAATTGACAATGCCGCTGATCAGATCATCTGCATCTGTAACAGGACCGATCTTATCTCTGACACTATAGTTTTCGTGCCACAGAGATACAGATTTTCCGTCGGTACTTCTAACGATAATCTCGTAATCCGTCTGCTCAAAGAACAGAGGAGACGTGTGAATGTTATAAAAGGACGCACCAACTGCGCCGTTACCAGCCGCAATTTTTTCCTCACCGAATATTTTGACACTGCTCACATTCACGCCAGTCACTCTCAGTTCAGAAGGCTGTTGCAGAATGCTCGGATTTGTCAAATTCGGATGGGGATTTTTGCTTTTAATAACGACGTAGATATTTCCTGATTGAATCTCTAATAATTTATTAGAGCCAGTAGGAAGTGAACCCATCTTCTTCGTATCTCCTCATCATGAAGGCAATTTTCTTAGTACTGTTGGGGTATTTACAAGACTTGGAATCTAAGTAGGCGTTCATCTGCTCGTAAGCAGCTGCGCCAGCAAAGCCAGTGTAATCACCAGCACACTTGATAAACAGTTCGGACAAAACATCCTTGATCGCTGCACTGCTACCCTGAACTCTAGGCAGGATCTTCTGCATGATTTCGTGGTCAAATGCCGCTTCTTGAGTAAGGAGATCAGCCTTTTTGTTGTTCATCATATAGAAGGAAATTTCATCACGGACACGATAGCCGACGTGCAGATTTGCTTTTACAAGGATCTGATTCAATTCTTCCAGATCAAAGCAAATATTGTCGATCAGCTCTTCGTCATCGCAATCGCGCAGGTACAGATACTCTGTTTTCAGGAAGCTGTTGTCCAACTTCTGTGCAACGGCCTTGCCACCTGCAGTTGCTTTAGCCATCAAATTGACAAAAGAGAATTCAATGGTGTTGGCGCGGTCCAGGACCTTTTTGCTGAAGGGGAAGGTGGTCTCGTCCATGTTGACGGTACCAATGATGTACAGATTTTCGGGCAGGTAAACGCGACCATACTTCTCGCGGGCTTCCTTGGCCTGGAAGTAAGATGCATCCACAAGCGCATCAGTCTCAATGACGCCGTTCTCATTGCGATCACGAGTCTCAATGATGGACAGAAAGTCGCTGAGATAATACTCCACACGTGCCAGATTCATTTCATCCAGGCACAGGAAGTGGGGAGTAGATTTGTCCCACTCGGCCTGCTTGATGAAATCAATGATAGCACCGGGATGGAATTTACCAGAAAGATCGTTGTGGCCAAACAGATCGGAAGAGTCTGACCAGTCGGGACGTACAGGCACCAACTGCATCTTGGCACCGATAGCTTCTGCAAACAGCTTGACCAAACGGGTCTTGCCAGTACCGGAGGTGCCTGCAAGGATTACGAAAGGCTTGGACTTAAGGCTGAGATAGAAATTCTCAATCAGATCGCCCTCGTAATTAAAGCCTCTTACTGCGATATATTCCTTGATTGTGGAAATCTTATCTTTGGTAGAGATAGCTGCTTTGTAGTTTCTGAGGCCCCAAACGCCCTTTCCTTTGCCCTCGACAGAGTAGAAGATATCGTTTCCGGTAAAGGCGCTTGAATCTGCAGAGTTTACCTCAATGGTTCTTCTAATACCGGCTTTTTTGATGTCTGTTAAAGGCTGGCCAGTGATTTGCTCATAAGCTTCATATATTTGAGAATATGTGCCTTTGCCGCCTAGTTGTTCGAGTGCTTTAATCACATTTTCTAGCATTGTGCCTTCCATTTCCTTCTCACCACCTTTAATGGATACCGCATATGTATCACTTGCAATTTTCTTAAATGTTGCTGTTGCGTTAGGAATGTTGAATTCATTAAACAGCGTGCCGAGTTCGGTGTTCCAGAAGACGCGAACACGTCGGCGGTCTGTGGAGTCATTGGCTACACGACCCTGGTAAGACTTACCGGCATACATAATGGCAATCTGCTTTGTTTCACCCGGTTCCATTTCCTCAGCATCAAAGAACCAAGTAATGCCTTTAGGAACACCGGAACCATTATGCTCAAAGAAAGACTTATCACAGTGCTTAATTGCTGTGTTTTCGTCGATGATTTCCCAAGAGTCAAAGGTGCCAATCCTAGATGTAACATTCTCAGCGGAATCTTGCTTTGTGGAAAGACCCAAAGATGCGGTATATTCTTTATAAATTGCCATCATCTTATTTAAGTCGTCCAAAAGCGCCTCACTCGAGGGAACATTGTCTTTACGATATGCTTTGTAGAAGATAGTACCTCTCTGATAAAGTTCGCCGAGCTCGGTTAAACCGGATCCGAGATTAACATTTTCGTCCGAAGCAAATCCACGTCCATCAATTTGAGACACAATCTCTGCTGCCTTCTGGCGCATGATTTTGATAGTCTCAGCTTTGCTGTGGGTGTTGCGGATTTCGGTGCAGCCTTGGTTAAAGGTTAGATACAGGGTGCTACCGTCTTTAGAGAGCAGGTACACAATGTAAACACCTTTAGTGGCACTGGTGGTGATTTGCCGATCAAAGATGCAAATCCACGGAACCATAGCCCAGTTGCCCTTACCAACACTTCCGGTGATTAAGTGAGTTTTTGAGTCAACGATACCAGTTTTGTAAATAAAACTAGGGATGTCATTTCGGAAAAATGAACCCATAGGATGCCCGGTGAAAGGTGCTTTTTTAGCATCTATGTATTCATTTAGTATTTTTTCTACTATTTGCTTCATAATTAGCTTCTACCTTTCTTTCGGCTTACTCAACTACGCACCCGTAAAGCGGCACGCCTTTTTCAAAGATCTGCATATCCAAGTCTTGCAAAAATTGCACCACTTCGTTGTATAGTTCGAGATTGAAATCATCCAATTGCAATTCACTTCCCTTTGTGAGACGAATGTGAATTCTATTTCTTAGATCAATGATTTCTTGAAGTCTTGCTAACTTGTTTTCGTCATAATCCAAGACGTTAATTAAAACTAATTTCCCTAACGCTTTCCTTGCATTATTTCGCTCGTCTTTTGAAAAATGTTTAAAACACTTTTTGGTTTTGTTACATCGGTTTGCATTCTTGCAAATGTTGTTTGCAGCTTCTAGAATAATAGCTTCCATAACAGAAACAAGATTAACAATTGCGAGCTTGTAAAATACAGTTTCAACAGGGCCCCATATGTTGATGCGATTGAAGACAAAGTTCATCAAATCAGATACTTCTAACGCATACGTTACATTGTGTCTAGAATATCGATAAGGGAAAATGGCCTTCAAGTGATATTTCTCATTAAAACTAGTAACTGTTCGTATGTATCCGGTAGGAAACTGTATTTGCTCATTTTGCGGTAAGGTTAAGTTTTTGACAGGAGGATCATACCCAGCTTGCCGTAATAGCACTTCGTTTTCTCGAAGAAGTTCCGAGATTTGTTGATTGTTCTTTGCGATTTTTTGCTGAATCTCGGGATCAAGCATAATATGACCTCATTTCACTGCATGTAAAATAGATAGAAAAAGCAAAACAACAGAATACTTTTTAGGCGCAGTATTTTTTGAAATTCTCAGCCTGTTCTAATACTTCTTTGTACACATCATCAATTGTTACAGGGGGATAGTCAAACTCATCAAGTAAGAGAATAAGATCAACCTGCAGTGTTGCCTTGATATCATCGCGAGTGGACCAATCTGTATATCTGGCTTTGTCGTCAACGATGATTTTGATGCGCTTGGAGAGCTCGATCATTTTGTCATCCGGATATTCAAATTCATACTTTTGGGTGACAATGTTGAGAATATCATAGAACGCCTTTTCTTCGTAATCGATACCCATATCCTTAAAGGAGTCACGTTCCTTTTTGAGTTCTTCCAGAAGAGCGGCAAGCTGTTCTGCGACATCATCCAGAACTTCATTTGCGAATGCTTCGTCTCTGCGGCGATTGTTATATTCGTCGACAACGCGCTTCATTCGCTCGGCAAACTCAAGACTCATAATCTTATTGACTTTTCTGTATTCTTCAATAGCTTGTGCCAACAGACGTTGCAGAATCTTAATCTTTGTGTTCGGCAGATGAATGGCATTTATCTTGTCCATATATTCGTCGCTGAAAATATCGACAGAAATATGCTTGCCAGTCTCAAACAGTTCTTCGATGCCGTCGGATTGGATAGCACCTTCCAGCAACTCACGAACGCGGGCGTTCATCTGAGCAGTGTCCGGTGCGTCACCCTTAGTCAGCTTGAAAAGGATAGATCGCACTGCGCAATAGAATGCGATATAGTCCCGGTCATCAGATGTGAACTTCTCGCTGGAAGTGCAGAGATTGAAAGCCTGCTTCATTCTCTTAACTGCTGCCATAAAGCGGCGTTCCAGCTCTTCAGTGAGCTGTACATATTCCACAGCACGGTTTAGGCAGGCGAGCTGTTCTATCGGAGCACCGTGGAAGAAATCGTGACTATTAAAGTTATGGAACATCTGACCCAGAACTTCCAGCTGGTCCTTAACAATCGTGATAGATTGCTCAATGCCCTCAAACTCCTCGGTCTCGAAGTTGGTGTACTTCTTCAGCGCCAGGTTCATGTTCTTCTTGATGCCGATATAGTCGACGATCAAGCCCTTATCTTTGCCCTCATAAACACGGTTTACACGGGAAATGGTCTGAATCAGGGTATGCTGCTGAATGGGCTTATCGATGTAGATGGTATCCAGGGAAGGAACGTCAAAGCCGGTCAGCCACATATCAACGACAATCGCAATTTTGAAATTGGACTTGATGTTCTTAAACTGGCGGTCCAGTTCCTTGCGGTCTTCCTTCGTGCCAAGCATTGCGAACAGCTCCGGAACATCATCTTTATTCCGGGTCATGACCATTCTTACTTTTTCGATGGGCTTTAACTCTTTTTTGTCTTTTTCGGTCAGTTCAGCACCGTCGGCACAAATCTTCTTTTCCGCCCACTCCGGACGCATTTCAATGATAATTTTGTAAAGGTCGTATGCAATGTTGCGGTTGGCGCAGACGAACATAGCCTTTCCGGCCACGGTAGCACCCTCTGCAACACGGGTTTCATAGTGGTTAATGAAGTCCTGAGCAACCGCTCTCAAGCGGTCAGGGTCGCCAATAATGACTTCCATATTGGCAACAGCCTTCTTGCTCTCCTCGATTTGGTACTCGTTGGAGCCCTCTTCTGCGCAGCGGGCGTAGTAATCCTCAATCTCCTGGATTTTCGCTTGGTCGAGTGTTACGCGGGCTGCACGACCGTCATAAACGAGATTGACAGTAATGCCATCCCGAACGGCTTCAGTCATTGTGTAGGCGTCTACGACCCCACCGAAGACTTCGATAGTGGCGTCGATGGGCGTGCCGGTAAAGCCAACATAAGTGGCATTGGGCAGAGAATCATGCAGATATTTCGCAAAGCCGTATGTGCGCTCTACGCCGGTATCGGTAATCCGAACCTTCTGCTCCAGATTGACCTGGCTCCGGTGAGCCTCATCGGAAATACAGATAACATTGGTTCTGTCGGTGAGCAGCTGCAGGTCCTCAGTGAACTTCTGGATAGTGGTCAGATAGACGCCGCCACTTTCTCTGCCTTGAAGTTCCTGACGGAGCTTTTCACGGGAATCAATGCTGACAACAGTTTCGTCTCCGATGTATTTCTTGGAACCGACGAACTGCTTGGAAAGCTGGTCATCCAGGTCGGTTCTGTCTGTAATGATAATAATAGTAGGAGACTTGAAGAACTTGCTCTTCATCAGCATACGGGTCAGGAACATCATGGTGTAGCTCTTGCCGCAGCCGGTAGCACCAAAATATGTACCACCCTTGCCATCGCCGACAGGACGGACGTGCTCTTTGATATTGTTGAACAGCTTGTTGGCTGCAAAGAACTGGGGATAGCGGCAGACAATCTTCAAATCCTTGTCGGAATTATCCGGGAAGTAGATGAAGTCCTTGATAACAGCCAGCAGACGGTCTTTGCGGAACAAGCCCTGCACCATTGTCACCAGGGAGTTGATGCCATCCAGTTCCACATCTCCATCCTCGACCTTTCTCCACGCATAGAAAAAGTCATAGGGAGAGAAGAAGGAACCATACTTATTGTTGGCGCCATCGCTGATTACAACAAATGCGTTGTACTTGAAGATTTCCGGGATGTCTCTGCGATAGCGCACGGTCAGCTGTGTGTAGGCATCCATAATGGTAGTGTTCTCTTTAACCGCACTCTTGAATTCCAGCACAACAACAGGGATACCATTCACAAAGACGATGCCATCAGGGATGCGTCTCTGATTGTTGATACCGTCAATCTCAAACTGATTTACGACCTTGAAGGTATTGTTATCAATGTTCTCAAAGTCGATGAGCTCGATAAAGATATCCTTCTGGCTTCTGTCCTCACGGTTCAGGATAAAGCCATCGGAAATGAGCTTGTAAACAGCCTTATTCGCCTCGTAAATCGTACCGGAAATGTTGCGCAGGGAGAGAATAATGCTCTCAACCTCGCCCGGTGTGATACCGTCCTTGGCGTAACGGTTATATAGGTACTGCTTCAAATCGTCAACGAGCAGCACCTCGGTTCTTTCTCGGTGAATTTGGTCGCCACTGACATAGGTGTAACCCTCGTCTTTGAATAACTGCATTATGGACATTTCCAATGCATGTTCATTAAAGTTGGACATTGTATCACTCCATTCTTCCATAGTCTGCGTGTACTATGGATAGATTGTACTTTAATTTTTGGGATAAAGGGTCGCCTACTGGGCGACTATTCACTAAATGATAATTTAGCGGCTTAATCCTTCGGTGTTAAGCGTTGAAGAAGCATATTGCTCAATCTGTGGCAAATATCAATATCAGCTTCATTCTGATATATCTGTTCTGTGAGTTGAGTTGCAACTTTATCAAACTTCTCAAGTAACTCTTTTGACGGAACAGCAATATCATACTCTACCACTTGCGAAACCTTTATACTTGCTTGAACAGAGCCAATTTCGTAAGCTGCTAATTCGTGTTGCTTACGTAGAAGATATTGATATAAATACATTGGAAGGTTAGTGTCGTGGCATCTAAAAGCAACAATATTCTGAGCGATTGAACCTTTGTCGCCCCAAAAGAGTTTCAGTTCTGCCAAACTACCAACTGTACTCATAAGAATATCTTTTTGTTTCGGATGACCACTTCTAAACCACGATTTGTATGTTTCTTCTGTTACATACTTGGAGCAGTTGCGATAGGTTGCAATTCTGCCATCTGTTCGCAAGGAAGCAATTTCAATCAAAGGATAAGGAGTTTCGACACTATCGTTTGGCGGAGTTTTACCTCTGTTATCAATAGTTTTCGTAAGCTCATAAAGTTTCTTGTTGGTGAACTCAACCGAGTCATCTTCAACAAACATTTTCTTAAAAGTGGCAGTTAGAGTTGCTTCTAAATTATCATTTATCTGCTTCTTTAATGCAATTCGCTCTGTGATAGTTCTGTAGCTTCTTACAATTTCCAGTTGCTCTTCCATCGGTGGAACAGGGATTTCCATTCTGCAAATATCATCCCAGGTAATTCCTCCACGCACGCTTCCGTCTGTCCGCAGCCAGCATAGCCGGTCAAATTCCGGCCGGCGGAACCACATCATGAGGAAGTCTTCATTGAGAACTGAGGAATCAATAATCTCAAACATGAAATATGCAGGAGATACGATTGCGGGGACATCTTCTGTATAAAGCGCAACCGGAAGCCGTTCATCACGACCAACGTGCATAGGGTTACAAGCGAACTTGCCCTTTGTGATAAGCTTGTATTTGCTTAAATCCGTACCGATGACATTGGCAACCGAGGGCATAAAAAACTTATCGATGTTTATGCCCAAGACTTGCTCTGTGGCAAGGTCTTTATTTCGGGTGTCAATCAAACGGATATGGTTTCCCAAGACATCATAATGTGATTTCATAACCCAGCTCCTTAAATATGGCGAGCAAATCAGCCTTGGACTTTTCCTCCGCCACAAGCAGCTCCGCCAGTTCGGCCTGGAGCGCCTTCATCTTGGTATCGAAGTCGATGTTTTCGTCATGGTTGACGAATTCAATGTAGCGGCTCGGAACCAGGGTATAACCCTTTTCTGCAACCTCTGCCAGAGAAGCAGAGTAACAGAACTCCGGTACATTCTGATAGGTTTCTTCAAAACCTTCCTGTTGCCATGCGTGATACACGCCGGTGACCTTGGCACGGTCTTCTTCCGTCAGCTCGATATACTTCTTTTCGTAGGGGCTGCCCATCTGGCGCAGGTCCATAAAGAGAATTTCATCTTCTCTGTTACGGTAGCGTTTCAGCTGACCGTTCTGCTCCACAACACGGGCTTTCTTGTTCTTATTGATAATCCACAGCGTAACGCTGATGTCGGTGGTATAGAACAGGTTTCTCGGAAGGATGATGATTGCTTCCACAAGGTGGTTCTCAATCAGCTGCTTTCTGATTTTTAGCTCGGTGCCATCATCAGACAGCGCGCCATTCGCCAGCAGGAAGCCGGCAACACCGTTCTGGGAGAGCTTGGACACAATGTTCAGAATCCAGCCGTAGTTCGCATTACTGGTGGGAGGCACTTCATAGCCGTTCCATCGAGGGTCGTCAATCAGCTCGTTATCGGCGCGCCATTCCTTCTGATTGAAGGGAGGGTTAGCCATAATGAAGTCTGCTTTCAAATCCTTATGCTGGTCGTTGCTGAAGGTGTTGGCTGCCATTTCACCAAGGTTGGCAGCAATGCCACGGATAGCCAGGTTCATCTTTGCCAGCTTGAAGGTGGTATTGGTATACTCCTGGCCATAGATAGAAACCTTCTTCTTATTGCCGCTATGTGCCTCAACGAACTTGATGGACTGAACAAACATACCTCCGGAGCCGCAGCAGGGGTCATAAAGAATGCCATCGTAAGGCTCAATCATTTCGGCAATCAGATTAACGATGCTCTTGGGGGTATAGAATTCGCCCTTGCCCTTACCTTCTGCAAGTGCGAACTTGCTGAGGAAGTATTCATACACACGGCCGATGATGTCGTTTTCTTCATCGCCGGTGTTCATGCGGTTGATTTCATCCAGTAGGGATGCCAGCTTGGCAGTATCGATATGCAGACGAGAGTAGTAGTTGTCCGGCAGGGCACCCTTCAGCGCAGGGTTAGCCTTCTCGATGTTGTAAAGTGCAGTATCGATTTTCAGCGCGATATCATCCTGCTTTGCGTTCTCCATAATATAGGACCAACGGCTTTCTTCGGGCAAAAAGAAAACATTATCCTTGGTATAGAAGGCAACTGTGTTAACGAATTTCTCACCGAACTTCTCGGCAATCATCTTGCGCTGCTTTTCAAATTTATCGCTTGCAAATTTGAGGAAGAACAAGCTGAGCACGACATGCTTGTACTCTGCAGGCTCAACAGATCCGCGGAGCTTGTCGGCGCTTTTCCACAGAGCTTCCTCCATAGATATTTCCTTTTTAGGTTTTGCAACTTTAGCCATACAATATAACTCCGTTTCTGTTGAGATTAATTTAATTCCGGAATGACTTCCATGATGTCTTCTACCTTGCAATTCAGCGCGGTACAGACCTTGAGTAATACTTCCGTAGTTACATGACCGTTCTTGCCCATCTTGGTGATGGTGGCGGGGCTGATGCCTGCCATAGTACTGAGATCCTTCTTCTTGATGTCCTTGTCGATGAGGATTTTCCAGAGTTTCTTATAACTAACTGCCATAGGTTTTTCCTCCTTAAAAGCATAAAAGCCCTGCCTGTTTGGCAGAGCTTTGGAGTGTTCAATAATCTGCCAGGATATATACAACACTGACACGTTGTATACTACTATAACAGACCAAACGACAAAATACAAGTAAAAATGCTGCGATCGTAGCATTAAATGATAAGATCGCATGAATTGCGGGAAGAGGAATCGGCGTTATTATTGAATTCAAGAGGTGAAAGCACCTATTAGACTATCCAAAATCAGATAGACACAATAGACAAAATAAAAAGGTTGTGGTTGTAGGCAAAGTACAGTCAAGAGATTCTTTCGCGGAAAAAATAAGTACTTTCTACGCAAAAAAGCCTTGAAAACCAATGGTTTTCAAGGCTTTTGGTGGAGATAAGCGGGATCGAACCGCTGACCTCTTGAATGCCATTCAAGCGCTCTCCCAGCTGAGCTATACCCCCATATGCAACTTGCTTTCAATTAGCTTTCGTATTATAGCAGTACAGCAGGGGTTTGTCAAGGGGGGATTTTGGTTTTTTATCAATTCTCCAGTTTGAACTTGGGAGGCTACGCTTTGGAATATGCGAATAGGAGCACAAGCACTGCAACTGCCTGGTGGAAGTCTGCGTGCAAACCGTGCCACAAAGAAGAAGGAGCATTGAGCTTGAGGGTGTGCATAGATAGAGTGGCCTTAATAAGTTTGGCGGATGCGGGCAACAGAGGGGCGTAGTGCCGAGATGTAAAAGTGACGGCCGTGTTTGACTATGCGCATTGTAAAAGTATTGCAGTATGATGTGGCGATTATTCAAATAGCTGCAATAGCGGCGGTCAGTGCGCTGACGATATCAGGCAGGGGTAAGGAAGGGGTCCCCTGCTGGGGTAGGTACGGGATGTGAATAAAGCCAATGCGCACGGCTGTTCCATTATAGTGGTGCAACAGAGTATAAAGGGTGTCGTTGCAGACGAATGCTCCGGCACTATTGGAAACACAGCCGGGGATGCCGGCATCCCGAATGGCTTTGGCCATTTTCTCCACGGGCACGGTAGCAAAATAAGCAGCGGGACCATCGATCGCAGAGAAATCACCCTTAGGCTGATTGCCGGCGTTGTCGGGGATTTTAGCATCTCGGATATTCACGGCGATGCGTTCCGGCGTGACGGCATCCCGCCCGCCGGCAAGTCCCACGCACAGGATTACATCAGGGCAGAAATCTGCTGCCATGTGCAGCACACACTGAGCTGCTTCGCCAAAACAGGTGGGAATCATCTCCTTGCGGAGCAGAAAGTCTCCAACACGGTCCGGCAGCGCTTTCACCGCAAGCCAGGAGGGATTCAGCGCAGCACCGCCAAAAGCGTCAAAGCCCGTGATAAGCAGTCGTTTTTCCATCGTTAGTCCTCCAAAAGCAGTCCCAAAATGGCAGCATCTGTCAACGCGGGATGGGTATAAGCGCCATTCAGTATGGCCTCTACATTATCCACGTCGTTTTCGATCTCCTTAGAGAAAAGTTGTGCGGTTTCGGTCAGATCGCCACCCAGGCAGCCGATGAGCAGACAGGAGGCAATGGCAAACTTAGCTTGGCAGACAATATCGTAGTCAGATACAGCCTGCAGCCAGTAGCGGCTGAGAAAATAGCGCAGAAGAGCCCGGTGGGCGCGACTCCACCGAGGCGTCACAGGGCATGCTTCTAACCGAGTTTTCCACTGGGGCGTGAGAATCTCCAGGCTTAGGAAAAAGTCCTGTAAGGCCGTGTAATCACAAGAGGGAGCGATCCCCACTAAGGTGTCTCCGGGAGCAAAAACGGCTGGCTCACCGCCGTCCAGCTCCTCCTGAACATCGTAGGCATACAGCAGCAGAGCGGACAGTATCCGCGGGAAGGGGAGATCGGTGGCGTCCAAAAAAGAGAGGAAAGTAGTCCGGCTCCGGCGCAAGACATCCATCGTCCACACATCGTACTCCGGCGCCTCGTCACCGTCGGATACGCTACAAATCCATTCCTGATCGGCTTCAGCAAAGATCAGCCGTGCTGCCTCCGGGCAGGATAGTTCAAGTCCCAGCTCGGCAAATGTGCCGTAATCATGGCGCAGGCGGGGGAATGTGCGGCATACCCGACACAGGGCATCGTGGCCAAGCTCCGCCTGGATGCGGCATAGGCCGTCCCGGCGCCACATGGGGCAGCGTCCATTTTCGATGGTGAGAATGGTGCCATCCGCGGTGTCCTGCAAGACCTCCCGCAGCCGATCGCCCAGCGGGCCGGTCAGATTGCGGTAAAAGGTGGCAGAGGCTGCGTCTACGTCCACACTCCACTCCTTGCAGCAGCTGTCGGGACATTTGTCTGCGATGCAGGCAAAGCTATCATAATATTTGGGATAAAAAATATCCATATCGCACCTCAAAAAAGGGAAAGCTGGCGCTTTCCCTTTTGATTTTTCAGTTTTCGGTTTCCGGCTTCAGACCGTAGAGAGCCGCGGTGGCGTCCCGGAACAGAGCCTGGGTGTCCGCGATGGCCTCCTGGTACACCTGGAGTTGAGCATTGGCCTGTTCGGCAAGCTTAGCAAGACGGGCGGATTCGGCTTCTGCCTTGACGGCGGCATCTGCCAGGATAGCGTTCGCTTGGGTGTAAATTTGCTGAGCTCGTTCCTGCGCGACCCGTTCAGCTCGCTCGGCGCGGCGATAGGCCTCCAGCTCCTGCTCGGGGGCGGATGCCAGCTGAGCTTCCAGCTGGGCACATTTTTCCAGGGCCTCTGCCAGCTGGGCCTGCAGTTCACTCTGGGTGGCGGTGGGCTTGGGGGTGGCGTTCTGCAGTTGATTGCGCAGCTGCTCCAGCTGGGCGTTGTGCTGATTGTTCAAATATTCAATGTAGCGGACCACATCCTCCCGGTTGAAGCCGTAAAATGCGGTGCGGAAACTCTGCTGTGCCATGGAAAAACCTCCTGTATCGGATTCATTACAGAGAGTATAGCATGTTTTTGCCGGAAAAACAACTATTTTCAAAAAGAATCGGGGAAAGTGCGACGTGATTTTTTGGGAATCCTCTTTACAAACGGAAAAAAGATTGCTATAATAGCAAAGCTTTAGATATGCGCCGGTGGCTCAATGGATAGAGCATCGGATTCCGGTTCCGAGGGTTGGGGGTTCGAGTCCCTTCCGGCGTACCATTAAACAGGATATCCCATCCGGGATATCCTGTTTAATTTTTATGTAAGTGAGGGACTCGAACGATTAAATGCAACAGTCCAGTGGACTGTTGCCGCCGACGGCTCGACGGAGGCGAACCTTAATTTTCTCCCACGGTTGTGGGAGAAAATGCAAACGAGTCCCTTCCGGCGTACGCGCAGTATCGCTGCGCTTCCAGGCTATGATGCTGAATTTCCTGCTGGGTGCTGACCCGACAGTAAGCTGCCACTTTACGGTGTATGATGATCTGCGGTAGTTTTGTCGCCGGTCGAATTGTTATCTTCATAAAAAAGACCTCCTTTTTCGTTAGCTATGGTATTACCATAAAATCACGAAATTGGAAGTCCTTTTTTTAAATTTTCCGTATTTAACAAAAGGATTATACCCCGAAGAATTTTGCAACTACAAAGCCAATGGCAACCAATAAAACAATAACAAATAAAACAATCATAGTGCGGTCGGTTATAACTCTCTTTATTAACCGCTTACTTGCACCTTCTTTGTACTGGTCAAACTGATCAATTGCCTTATTGTACAGCCTGCTGGTTTCATCAATAAGCGAAAAAGGTGCTTCTTGCATTGATTTAATCTTATTTACATAGGTTATGTATGTCTCCAGTAGAGTGGTTGATTCCTTGCCTTTAATGTTCAAGTTGCGCAATTCATCAAAAACCTTTTGCGCTTCGTTATTTGCCAGCTTAATTAAGTGCTTTTTGAGCTCAACTGCATCAATCCAACGAGCATTCTTTTTTGAAGCATAATACTCATCTTCAGATTTATATCCGTGGATTTTCATTTGTTCGTGCTTGTCGATGTCAGTATCGTAATCAAGCTGCATCACTGTTTTCAATGTATGAATAATTCCATGGAGATAGTGTATTTTTCGCAAGCCTGATTCCAGCGCATCAAAATGGGACTGAAGTTCATTTTGTAGCAAAAAAACTCGTGATACAATCACACTGGAAATAGTACCACCTATAACACCAAGAAAAATGTTCCATAATACATCTGATAACATCAATATACCCTCCCATTATCGCTTATCAAGCGTCACCGTCTTCGTGTTTTGCGTCATACCGCTGTTTGCTATCAATTACAGCCTGAAGCATTTTGTGGTGTAGTTTTGTGAAATAAATAAACGCATCTGCTGCTTCCAAAAGTAGTGGGTTAAAACGTTCTTGCAGTGGTTGTCCGATTTGCCATGTAAGTGTTTGACCTTCAATACCAACAACAGTTTCATAGAAAGCCATGTCAGAAAGATGAATATATCCACTGGCCTGATTATAGACATTGGGGAAGGATGCGTTAAATTCTACCATTTTCTTTTTGAGATGCGCATCCGTCATTTTCTTTCCGTCAGCATCCATTTGGTCGCTGATTTTCTTTCCGTGTATCACACAATCAACAACAGCATCTTTATCCATTGCAATAAACGCCGCATAAGTTCTCATGCAATTATCCAATTGCAACCGTAACATTGCTCCAACACAGGTCAGGTTTCTTTGCTGGAGAAGGGCAACAAATCCCTCCGATAGTTGAACACAACGATTGAGCGAAGCACAAAAGAAAAGATCTTCCTTGAACAATGTTTGGCCAATTATTCCTGTAGCCAATGATGGGCATAGACTCCGTAGTTCTTTTATGGCTGTGATGCGTTTGTCAAGCTCCGCAAAATAAGTAGCATTATCCATAGGCGCTATCCAACTTTCTTTTTTCTTAATTATATCACTGTATTTGAAGTTAGTCCATATAACTTGTCAAAAATCATAATATGTATGATTTCGTTGATTTGTTGCAAATTTTTACCTGTATGATATAATCATAAAAAAATAAGGTGGTGTCAATATGGCAAAGTTAAATGTTGATCGGATCAATGCGTTTAATAGTGCGATTGCGAATACCGCGGCTCAGTTCCAGGAATTTGAGCGCCAGCGCGAACAAATGGCGGCCCAACAGCGGGCATACGAAAGACTAGTAGCTTCTCCGCAAGAGGTTAAAATCTCCGCTAATGGCCCATTAAACGAACTAGTTAATACGATTAAGGCACAAAACGAAATTCTCTCCAAGCAAGTAGACTTGCTTAAGGAGGAAAATGAACGGCAAAAGGAACAGATAAATGCAGCCCAAGCGGCTGAGGAGCAAGCGCATAAGGAAGCGATTCGGTCAAGAGTATTTAACTGGGTAACTTTTGGCATAACAACAGCCATATCAATTGCCGCATTGATTATTTCGATTTTTGTCAAATAAAGATATGTTCAGATATTCACACTATATCTGTTATTTGGAGACCGCTATATATGAAACTCGCAGATGAAAGAAATCAGATCATAATGGATTATATAGGAAAACAGGTCCATGTTGTGGTTGATCGTCCTATTGGCTATCATCATGGCGATATTGTATATCCTGTTAACTACGGCTACATACCGGGACTTATCGCCGGTGACGGAGAAGAACAAGATGCCTATATTTTGGGAATCACAGACCCGATTACTGAATTTGATGGACAAGTCGTAGCTGCGATCCGTAGAAAAAATGACTGTGAAGACAAGCTTGTTGTAGCTCCGGTTGGGAGTGTATATCATCAAGGCCAAATTGCAGAAGCAGTCCACTTTCAGGAGCAGTATTTTGACATAAGTATCATTTCTTGCTATGAAAAGTCTTGTGGCGTGCTACCATACCGGATGGTAAGTGGGCAACAAGAATTCCTGCTCGTCTTTGAAACGTTTTCTAAATGCTGGAGCTTACCCAAAGGGCATGTTGAAACCGGCGAAACCGATGTGCAAACAGCACTGCGGGAACTGCACGAGGAAACGGGACTGACTGCCAAACTGGACGCAAGTCGATCTGCATCCATTGAATATCCGATTTCGAGTTTTGCCCGGAAAGAGGTTGTATTCTATCTTGGCGAGGTTGTGGGAATTCCCAAAGTGCGAGAGGGAGAAATCGACAAGTATAAATGGGTAAGCGCCGAGGAATTGCAGGACTATTTGTTTCCCAATACTTTTGAGGCGTGCAAAGAGTTATTAAGCTGTCATTAAGTATCCCTAACTGTTACGTATCTAATATGACACAAATATGACACATTTTCTACTTGTAGGTGGGGTGCAAAATCATCAAAAAACGGCCCGGGTGGGGTGCAAAATCGCCTAAAATGGTACCAAGTGGGGTGCAAAACTATCAAAAATTGGACTAGGTGGGGTGCATTGTATCATTTAAGCCCATTTTAGGCATTAAACAGGATATCCCATCCGGGATATCCTGTTTAATTTTTATGTAAGTGAGGGACTCGAAAGGCCGGCACCAGTCCGCAGACTGGTGCAAGCAAGTGTCCGGGGGACACTTGCTTAGGCCGTGGGAGAGTCCATAGAAGGAAGACGGCATCCCGTAGGGGTGTTGGCTTGCTTCTATCCGTGTTCAGGAAGAGGGCTTTACGCCCTCTCTCGTTTTTGTCGCCGGGGGGGCAGGATGTTGAGGGGTGAAACCGACCATTTCTGTGATTGACTTACATTGTTCGGCAGAGTATAATAAGTCCGGATGCCCTATGGCAACAGGGGGTTCACCCCCCGAATTATAAAGGCGGGAACGCCATCAAGAATAAATGAAAAGAGGAAAAACTATGGAAAACAAAAAGATCCGCATGCCCATCGCGGCGATTCTGCTGGCGGCATCTGTTTTGGTGCAGCTGTTGACTACGAATCTTCGGCATTTGAGTGTTCTTGGTTATATCACCATTGCGGCGAACGTGTTCATATGCTATGTCCTGTTCACCAAGAAGAGAGATAATATGTTGATTTATGCGCTGGGCGCTGGCACGGTTATGAGCCTGATCGGCCTTCTGATGGGTTTCAACTTGGCCACTCTGCTGAGCTTCCTGGCAAATGCCGCGCTGCTTGCCTATGCTGTTTCTGTATCTGAGCAGACTCTGCTGAAGGTGGACCTCTCACAGATCAAAACTCTGGGTGATAAGTTTTACTATGCCCCCGCAGCCCTTCTGCTGCTGGCCAAGGTGATCAGTGTGTCCAATATGTTTAAGGCAATTGGCCTCGCGGTCGGCGGCGGATTGTATGCTTTGGGATTCGTTAATGTTTTCAGCAGCATTTTCAGCATCTTGGTCGGCTGCGGTTATATGCTGACTCTGGCCTCCTGGCTGAAGGATCCCTACGCGAATGCCGCAGTTCCCGTCGGAGAGACCGGCAGCGTAGTGGGCGGCGGCTCAGCTGTTTACGGCGACGCATACTGCAGCCTTGGCAAGCACATCGTGCTGTGCCTGTTTACCTTCGGTATTTGGCCCCTGATCTGGACCCACCGCACCACCAAGTTCCTGAACTGCGCCCCCGGTGCGACTTACTATGATCCCACCAAGAAGCTGCTTCTGTGTATGTTCGTTCCTTTCTATCAGCTTTACTGGTACTACAAGCACGGTCAGAGAATTGACGCTCTGTCCAGAGAGAAGGGCCTCAACAACTCTGATATGGCAACCATGTGCCTGGTGCTGGGCATCTTCATTCCCATTGTTGCCACTATTTTGATGCAGGACAGAATCAACAGCATTTGTATGAAGATAGCTGCGGAAGAAATCTAAATACATAACAATATTTGGTATTTGCTGTCGGAACGGCGTTATCTCTGACACCAATGCTATATCTGCGCCCCCGAAAAAAGCACTTATTCTAAACTATATAAAAACAAGAAACCGGACCTTTCAAAAGATCCGGTTTCTTATTTTTATATTTCAAAATGGGTATACAATTCGAAATGATTCCGGTTGGTTTTCAAATACCCTTCTTTTTGCAGCCGGCTCAGTTCCGCAGACATGGCCGCCCGCTCCACACACAGATAATCTGCCAGCTGCTGGCGATCATAGGGAATGTCAAAGATGAGCTTGCCCTGGCGCATAGATTCCGCTGACAGGTAGGACAGAATCTTGGCGCGGGTGTTCCGCTTGCCCATGTGGGTGATCTTGTCATTGAGGTTCAGCACTCTGCGGGCCATCACAGACACCAAATTGCGAATTAGTTTGTTGTGGTGGGCGCAGGCGGCAGCGCAGGTCTGCATCAGACGGTTCATATTCAACAGCATAATCTCGCAGTCCTCCACTGCGACCACGCTCACATTCAATACCGCACCGGGCATAGCCGCAAAGGGCTCGGCAAAAAAATCACCCACGGCAATTTTGTCCACGATATTCCGGTGCCCCCACAGATCTTCCTGGATGGACAGAGCGCTTCCGGAGAGCATCAGCCCCATAAACTCGGTACTGTCACCAACCCGGAAGATGTATTCATCCTTTGCTTTTTTTAGGGTGGTGGCGCTGACGCAGTGCAGTACGGAGAGAATCTCCTGGTCTGTCATCCCCTGAAAGAAGGGGTTGTTTCGCAGAATAAACAGGTACTGTTCCATGGGGGCTCCTTTCGTTTGTTGTGGGGGGCGGTGTTCAACCCTTGATACTGCCGTCCACGCCAATGGTGACAACCTGCCAGGGGATAAACCTTCCGCTCTCCTGCAGAGCTTTCTTGGCGGCAAACTCCAAACCGCCGCAGCAGGGGACTTCCATACGCACGATTGTCACGCTGCGGATGTCGTTATTTGCGATGATTTGGGTGAGCTTTTCGCTGTAATCAATGCTGTCCAGTTTGGGGCAGCCTACCAGTGTCACCTTGCCACGGATAAAGTCTTCGTGAAAACGGGCGTAGGCGTAGGCAGTGCAGTCGGCTGCGATCAGCAGATTAGCTCCGGCAAAATAGGGCGCGTGTAAAGGCGCTAGCTTGATCTGTACCGGCCAGTTCCGCAACTGGGAGACGCTGGGGGCGCAACTGGCAGAAGGAGTCTCCTGCCGGATGGTACGCGCTGCAGTGCCGGGACAACCACCCGAGGGGCAGGCGTGGGCCTTCTTTGTCAGATTTGCCTTCACGGCGGCTTCGTCATAGGCGGCCGCTTCCCGCTCTACAAACCGGATCGCTCCAGTGGGGCAGGTGGGCAGACAGTCGCCCAGACCGTCACAGTAATCGTCCCGGAGTAGCTTGGCTTTTCCATCCACGATGCCGATAGCGCCCTCGTGGCAGGCATCGGCACAGGCACCGCAGCCGTTGCACAGTTCTTCGTTGATTTCAATAATTCTCCGCTTCATTGTTGCCTCGCTTTCTTTTGGTTGGCGGCAATCTCCATCATGGCGTTATACATCTCTTCGCCGACGCATTCCTTGGCGTAGGCACACCACTGCACACAGCTTAAGGTGTCGTTATACGCAATGAAGCCGCAGTGCTCGCAAGCCATCTGGGTGTCAATGGAGAACATCTCGATCTCGTGCCCGCAGTTGGGGCAGATTTTTTCGATAATGGTAGGGGTTCTGGGCTTCCCCTGGCAGCCTTCAATAGTCATAACAGATACCTCCTTGTCTTTCTTGCCTTCAGTATACGACGAAAAGATAGGGAAGTATGTTTGTTTTACAACAAAATTAATATATTGTCAACAAATATTTGGTTGTCGGGGATATACATTATATTATATAGGAATAAATTGAAGATCTGTGGGCAATACTCCTTCTCAAAAGGAGGAGAAAGAATGGAAATTAAAGACATTATGACAAAACAGGTTATTACCGTTGCCCCGGAAGAGAGTGTGGAGGTGGCAGCAAGAACCATGGCCAGGCACAATGTGGGCGCGCTTCCTGTATGTGAAAGGGGCAAACTCTGCGGTATGCTAACGGATCGGGACATTGTCACCCGCTGCCTGGCGGCAAGCCGTTTGCCCGCCAGCACCCAGGTTCGTCAGGTGATGACTGAACAGGTGACCTCCGTCCGTCCGGATATGCAGGCTGGGGTTGCGGCCCATCTGATGGGGCGGCTGCAGATCCGCCGGTTGCCGGTGGTGGAAAACGGCAGAGTTTGCGGTATGGTGAGCCTGGGGGATATGGCTGTTCGTGAGGAAACGGTGATGGATGCGGGGGACGCTTTAGCGGATGTAAGTAGCAACCTTTCTATCCGGTAAAATCGGCTCAAAATATTTTGAAAAAAGTGAAAAAAGTTCTTGACAAGGGGATATAGCTATGCTAGAATGAACAGGCTCACCGCGCAGAGGGGAGCGATATGTACCTTGTAAATTGAATAACGCAAAGACGAACAAGTAACACCTTGGACAATTGATTTTAT
>JAZKZN010000006.1:0-23452 GCA_045612705.1 Faecousia sp.
TCGCCGAAGGTCTTGTCGCAGCCGTAGTCGCAAGCGTGATCCTTGTCGTTGTCAACGCATTCGCCGAAGGTCTTGTCGCAGCCGTAGTCGCAAGCGTGATCCTTGTCGTTGTCAACGCATTCGCCGAAGGTCTTGTCGCAGCCGTAGTCGCAAGCGTGGTCCAGATCGCCGTCAACGCATTCGCCGAAGGTCTTGTCGCAACCGTGGTCGCAAGCGTGGTCCAGATCGCCGTCAACGCAGGTGCCGAAGGTCTTGTCGCAGCCGTAGTCGCAAGCGTGGTCCAGATCGCCATCAGCGCAGGTGCCGAAGGTCTTGTCGCAACCGTAGTCGCAAGCGTGGTCCAGATCGCCGTCAACGCATTCGCCGAAGGTCTTGTCGCAGCCGTAGTCGCAAGCGTGGTCCAGATCGCCGTCAGCGCAGGTGCCCATCGCAGCGTCGCAGATATCGCACTTGTGATCCTTGCGGTCAGTATCGACGCAAGTGTGAGGAGTATGTCCCACAATCCAGCCGTTCTTCATCTGAGCCTCGCCGTTGAACTGGCTCATGACGCCGTAGAGCTTGACGGTGTCGCCGGCGCCGGGCTTGGTTTCCAGAGCGTCATAACGGGTGGTGCCGTCTGCGCTGTAAGTGCCGTAAATGGTCAGGGTATTGCCTGCGGCATCCTTGATGTACATATTGCCGTATTGGGTATTATAGACCTCAGTAATAACACCTTCAACATAGTACTTGTCGGTGGTGTCGCTGCTGAGAACTGCGCCCAATGCATTGGCCTGCGGAATGGTCAGAGTGCTGTCAGCTGCGGGAGCAACAACTGCGTCGCAGGTCGCATCGTCGCAGAGGAAATCGCCGTCAAGATCTTCACACTCGTGCACTACCATGGAAGCGCCGCAGAGATCGCACTTGTTATCCTTGGGGTCAGTATCGACGCAAGTGTGAACAGTATGCTCCACAATCCAGCCGTTCTGCATCTGAGCAACGCCCTTGTACTGGCCGATAACGCCGTAGACCTTGACGGTGTCGCCGGCGCCGGGCTTGGTTTCCAGAGCGTCATAACGGGTGGTGCCGTCTGCGCTGTAAGTGCCGTAAATGGTCAGGGTATTGCCTTCGGCATCCCGGATGTACATATTGCCGTATTGGGCATTATAGACCTCAGTAATAACACCTTCAACATAGTACTTGTCGGTGGTGTAGCTGCTGAGAACTTCGCCCAATGCATTGGCCTGCGGAATGGTCAGAGTGCTGTCAGCTGCGGGGACGATTACCAGTTCGCAAACATTGCAGACAAAGTCTTCGGTGTGGCCGGTATGGGCTTCTGCAGCACCCTCGGTCTCGCCGCAGGAGCACTTCTTAACATGCTTGTCACCTTCCAGAACCCAGCTGAAGGAGCAGGTGTGGGAGGATCCGCCGCCTTCATCCAGCTTGTAGAGGGTGAATGCGGAGGGATAACTGGTTGCGCTGCTGCTGACGGTGCTATTCTTGTATGCACGGAGCTGATGGCCATTGGTCTTGTTCATTGCGAGGGTGGTTGTATCAGAGCCCTGGCCCTTAAAAGTATACTTGCCGCCGGATTCAGTCCAGCCCCAGCTATACTGACCGGACAGGATACCGTTGTTGTTTCCGCTCTTAGGCTTAATGTAAGTGCCGGCGGAGTCTTGGATAGTGACGGTACTGCCGGAAACAGTAAGCGTCCAGACACAACCAGCGGCATCTGTCACCTGATCCCCGGAAATGGTGGGCGTAGCGACGGTAATCCAGGTGCCGTCTAACTTAAGGGGCGCATAACCCTCTGTGCCGGCTACCATAACATATTTACCGGAAACAAGCGCGCCGGTATGCTTGGTATAGGTCTCGCCGTCGGCCCAGGTCACGACGGGGGACATGCCCAGAACCAGAGCCAGACACAGAAGGATACTGAGGAGTTTGCTAAACTTTCTCATGAGGTAAGATTCTCCTTTTTTCTTTTCTTCTTGGCTACAATACGGAAGATAGCAAACTGCCAGCCAAATACCCTTTGCTATCCTGCACAGAAGCACCGTGTCCGCAAAAAAGGCGTCTGCGCTGCGCCTCCCTGCGTAAAATAAAAAATCTAATGGGGAAATATGCCGCAATTGGCATATTTCTACAATCCCTGTTTAATATGTTAGCACGATTTTGCATATTTTGCAATAACAATAATCTATAAAACACAAAAATCCTTCATCAATTTTATCTTCTCGTCATAAAAACTGAAAATACAGAAAGCGGCTGTGAAATTGTTTGTGATTTGTAAGTAATTCATAAATATTGTTCACAAACGAGTTGTTTATTTTTGGAAAATATGATAGAATATAGAAGATATGCGTTGCTTAATGCATAATATAATTGTAAAGAGGAGCATTCGACTATGAAAGATCTCATGAGACGCGGCATAGCGCTCGTCCTGGCCCTTCTGATTTGTATCGGTCTGATGCCGAATTTGACGCTTGTCAATGTGGCAGCAGCATCGGTCGACTATCAGTACGGCAGCGACAATGTTATCAAAAACTGGGGCACCCGTGGCGAAGTGGCAACCTTCCTGTCGCCCAACGCGGGAGCATTCTATGCGGAGAATAATACTACCTACGAGCTTCTGTCCGCCAATGCCGGCGGTACCGGAGTCTCCGACGCCCCCAGCAGCCCGCTGTACAGCGCCCTGCAGTCTCTGATGAAGAACGCGCACACCCAAGAAACCAGTTATAACGATACTAGAAGCCTTTATCAGTATACTGATTGCCAGAAAAACGGCACTATTAACAGCGGAAAGATTTCCTGTTTCTATTCCGGCGTAAACCTCGGCCCTGACTGGGACGGTGGTTCTACCTGGAACCGCGAGCATACCTGGCCCGACAGTAAGGGCTTAAACGGCAACGACGAAAATGACATTATGATGCTTCGCCCCACCGCCAGCCGTGTCAACTCTTCCCGCGGCAACAAGGCCTATGGCGAGAGCGGCAGCTATTACAATCCCAACTCTGCATCTAACGGCAGTCTGGATGTACGCGGCGACGTGGCCCGTATCTTCCTGTATGTCTATGTCCGCTGGGGCAATGTCAACGGCAACGGCGAATATACCACCTGGGGCACCAACGGCGTGATGGAAAGCGTGGACGTGCTGCTGGCTTGGATGGAAGCAGACCCCGTGGACACCTGGGAAATGGGCCGAAATGACTCTGTAGAGTCCATTACCGGCACCCGGAATGTCTTCGTTGACTATCCCGAACTGGCTTTCCAGCTCTTTGGCGAAGAGGTCCCCGCTAATATGACCTCTCCTTCCGGCGAAGGCTCCACCAAGTGCGATCACAACAATTTCAAGGTTGTTGTAACGCCTCCCACCTGTATCGCAAAGGGCTATACCACCTATACCTGCCAGACCGCAGGTTGTACCGTCACCTACACTGTGGACTACACAGCTGTCATTGCTCACAACTATGTAAACGGCGTTTGCTCCGTTTGTAACGCAGAAGAGCAGGGCGAGATGTATATCTATTACCCCGCCGGCGGCACCTATGTATCCACCACGGTGAACACCAATGAGGATAAGGATAAGCCTAAGCCTACGCTCGATCCCTCCATCACTCCTGTTGTATGGAATGTTGAGAAGGACGCAAACGGCTATTATATCTTCTCTGTGGATGGTCAGTATATGACTTCCGGCGCAACCGGAAACAGCCTGACTATGTCCAGCGAGCTGACCGATCTGGCTCGTTGGGAAGCTACAGAGGCTGACGGCGGCGTCTACCTGCGCAACGTCGGCGCTAACTACAACGGCAACTACAACCAGTATCTGGAGTTTTACAATAGTTACAATAGCTTTACCACCTACGGCTTCAGCCAGTCCAACAGCAGCATCTATACGTTCCAGCTGGTCCCTACAGGCTGTCAGCATACCAATAAAGAGACCCTCCCCGCCCAGGAAGCAACTTGCGGCACAGCTGGTCAAACCGCTGGTGAACGGTGCAAAGATTGCGGCTTTACTTCGGTGGTGCAGCAGAAAGTTCCCGCTACCGGTAACCACAACTATGTAGATAATGTATGTACCGTCTGTGGCGCCCTCCTTTCTACGGACGAAGAAGTGACCATCAGCTTTGCTGACAAGGCAAACCGCACAGAACTCACCACCTCCAAGCAGGTGTGGGAGCAGAACGGCATTACTGTCACCAACAACAAGGGTGAATCCACCACCAATGTGGCAGATTATGCGCCCGCTCGATTCTATAAGGGCTCTGAGCTGATCGTTGCATATCCCGGCATGACCACGATCGTGTTCCATTGCAACGACTACAAGGATACCTATGCAGCCGACCTGGCAAGCTCTATTGACACGGCCAACGGCGTGACCGTCACCACGAGCGACAAGTCCGTAACCGTCCAGTTTGCAACTGCCGTAAATAGCTTCACAATTGCCAAGCTGGCTGCTCAGGTCCGTCTGGATAGCATTGAGATCGTCGCAGGAAGTGGTGTGCCTTCCGATTGCCAGCATACCAACAAGGAAACTCTCCCCGCCCAGGGCGCAACTTGCGGCGCAACCGGTCTGACCGCCGGTGAAAAATGCAAAGATTGCGGCAAGGTTCTGGTAGCACAGGAGACAGTTCCCGCTACCGGCGAACATAACTATGTAGACAATGTATGTACCGTCTGCGGCAACAGCCCTGTTGCGGGTTCCAGCACACTGTCTATTACCGCCACTACCGGCACTATGGGCGACAAGACCATCATTTGGGAAAATGATGCCTTTACATTCCAAAATGCACAAGCCAGTTCTACCAACGCCATCAGAACTTCTGATACCGACCATTTTAGAATGTACTCCGGCAGCCAGACCACCATTACTGCCAAGGGCGGCAATCTGATTTCCAGCATTGAATTCACTGCCACCTCCAACGATTACGCTACTGTTTTGGCGACTTCGCTGACAAACGCCGGATACACAGCAACTGCTGACGGCAAGGTTGTCACCGCTACATTCACTACTCCCGTAGAATCTTTCACATTCCAAATGAGCAAGCAGTCCAGAATCAATCGAATCGAAGTTTCTTTTGCTGGATCTGCCGGTGAGCACACCTGCTCCTTCGTCTGGACTCTGGAAGGCGACAAGCACATTAAGAAGTGCGCCTGCGGCAAGACCGAGGGTACTGCAGCAGCTCACTCCGGCACTGAAGACTTTGTCTGCGATGTCTGCGAGCTGTTCGTCGCCCCCGCAGCTGACAGCACTCTGACCCTTGCCCAGGCGATCGCATTGGGCGAAGCTAAGGGTCACAATAACTACACCGATGGCAAGTATTATGTCGAAGGTGTTATCACTGAGGTCTATAATGCCCAATACGGCAATATGTACATCAAGGATGCCGAAGGCAATACCCTGACCATTTTCGGCACTTACAGCGCTGACGGCGAGATCCGTTATGACGCTCTGGAAACCAAGCCCGCTGCCGGCGACACCGTCAAGGTCTACGGCATCATCGGCGCTTACGGTACTACCACAGCGGTTGCTCAGATGAAGAACGGCTGGATCGTTAGCTTTGCTGCTCACACTTGCGTGGACGCTGACAGCAATCGTGTTTGCGATCTCTGCGGCGCTTCTATGGTAGTTCATGAGTGTAAAGATGCCGACGGCGACTTCCTCTGCGACGACGAAACCTGCAACGAGATTATCGCTCCCGCAGCTGACAGCACCCTGACTATCGAGCAGGCCAATGCATTGGGCGTTCTGTATGCGTCCGGCGCCTACACCGCCAATAAGTATTATGTCGAAGGTGTGATCACCGAGGTCTATAATACTCAGTACGGCAATATGTACATCAAGGATGCCGAAGGCAATACCCTGACCATTTATGGCACTTACAGCGCAGACGGCGAGATCCGTTATGACGCTCTGGAAACCAAGCCCGTCGCCGGCGACACCGTCAAGGTCTACGGCATCATCGGCCAGTACACCGGCGCTGCCCAGATGAAGAATGGCTGGATCGTAGAACATACTCCTGCCGCCTGCGTCGATGCTGACAACGATCACAAGTGTGATGACTGCGGCAAGACTCTCTCCCAGTGTGCAGACACCAACAAGGATCACAAGTGTGATACTTGCTCCAAGGTCCTCTCTGAATGCGCTGACACCAGCAAGGATCACAAGTGCGATACCTGCTCCAAGGTCCTCTCTGAATGTGCAGACACCAACAAGGATCACAAGTGTGATACCTGCTCCAAGGTCCTCTCCGAGTGCGCTGATGCAAACAAGGATCACAAGTGTGATACCTGCTCCAAGGTCCTCTCCGAGTGCGCTGATGCAAACAAGGATCACAAGTGTGATACTTGCTCCAAGGTCCTCTCTGAATGTGCAGACACCAACAAGGATCACAAGTGTGATACTTGCTCCAAGGTCCTCTCTGAATGCGCTGACACCAACAAGGATCATAAGTGTGATGTCTGCTCCAAGGTTCTCTCCGAGTGCGCTGATGTAAACAAGGATCACAAGTGTGATACTTGCTCCAAGGTCCTCTCTGAATGCGCTGACACCAACAAGGATCACAAGTGTGATGTCTGCTCCAAGGTTCTCTCTGAATGCGCTGACACCAACAAGGATCACAAGTGCGATACCTGCTCCAAGGTTCTCTCTGAATGTGCAGACACCAACAAGGATCACAAGTGTGATACCTGCTCCAAGGTTCTCTCTGAATGTGCAGACATCAACAAGGATCACAAGTGTGATACCTGCTCCAAGGTTCTCTCCGAGTGCGCTGACACCAACAAGGATCACAAGTGTGATACTTGCTCCAAGGTCCTCTCTGAATGCGCTGACACCAACAAGGATCACAAGTGTGATACTTGCTCCAAGGTCCTCTCTGAATGTGCAGACACCAACAAGGATCACAAGTGTGATACTTGCTCCAAGGTCCTCTCTGAATGTGCAGACACCAACAAGGATCACAAGTGTGATACCTGCTCCAAGGTCCTCTCCGAGTGCGCTGATGCAAACAAGGATCACAAGTGTGATACCTGCTCCAAGGTCCTCTCTGAATGTGCAGACACCAACAAGGATCACAAGTGTGATACTTGCTCCAAGGTCCTCTCTGAATGCGCTGACACCAACAAGGATCATAAGTGTGATGTCTGCTCCAAGGTCCTCTCTGAATGCGCTGATACCAATAAGGATCACAAGTGTGATACCTGCTCCAAGGTCCTCTCTGAATGCGCTGATACCAATAAGGATCACAAGTGTGATGTCTGCTCCAAGGTTCTCTCCGAGTGCGTCGACAACAACAATGACTATAAGTGCGATACCTGCGGCGCAGATGTAGGTACTCCTCCCGAGGTCACCGAGCCTGAGGGCACCGAACCCGAGCCCACCGAGCCCACCGAACCCGAGCCCACCGAGCCTGAGCCCACCGAGCCTGAGCCCACCGAGCCTGAGCCCACCGAGCCTGAGCCCACCGAGCCTGAGCCCACCGAGCCTGAGCCCACCGAGCCTGAGCCCACCGAGCCTGAGCCCACTGAGCCTGAGCCCACTGAGCCTGAGCCCACTGAGCCTGAGCCCACCGAGCCTGAGCCCACTGATCCCACTGAACCTACTGAACCCGAGGAACCCGATGATCCCACTGAACCTACCGAACCCGAGGAACCCGATGATCCCACCGAGCCGGAAGTATTGTTCGGTGATGCAAACGGCGACGGCGTAGTCAATCTGAAGGACCTGTCTCGTCTGCGTAAGTATTTTGCAGGCAATGATGTGGAAATCGACCTTGTCAGTATCGACCTCAACGGCGACGGCGTAGTCAACCTGAAGGATCTGACCCGTCTGCGTAAATACCTTGCCGGTGATGATATCACACTCGGCAAATAATCGATACCATATCCAGCGTTGCACCCCGATCATCCGCAATCATCGAAAACTGATATTTCCTGTTATAGAAAACGGACGCCTGCACTTACGCAGGTGTCCGTTTTTACTTCCATGCGCATCCGCCATAGCAGCCGGGTTTCACTGTTTGTGACAAGGTGCGCTCTATGGAATGTGAAGAAAAACACCGGGTCGGCAAACTGCCGGCTCGGTGTTTTATGATCGTTCGATATTTCTACATTTTCACTTTATCATTTTCTAAGATCCTGCTGACAGTGGATCCTGCGTCGGCAGTTTCCTCCCGCTATACCATATGGTTTTACTCTCATCTTGGTTTGAGACTCAGCTATCCTTTGTCAGGTTGTATAGAACAACAATCGGGAAAAGGATGATCCACAGCAGCCACATAGCTTTCGCCTCCTTTTATTTGTGTCCATATCATATCAAGCATATAGTCCAATAGAACGGGTTTAATATCACCTTTTGCCGCCCACTTGCTATACACAGCGTTCACTGCTATAATAGATAGCAACAAACAGAAAGGATGGCTTATATGGTTGAAGTGGTTGCCGCCCTCATTTGGGAAAAGAACAAGTTTATGATCTGCCAGAGACCTGCCCACAAAGCGAGAGGCTTGTTATGGGAGTTTGTTGGCGGCAAGGTTGAGCCCGGTGAAACAAAAGAACAGGCGCTGGTACGGGAGTGCCGGGAGGAACTGGCCGTCAAAGTGTCGGTGGGCGATGTATTTATGGAAGTCCTTCACGAATATCCGGATATCACCGTTCACCTGACATTGTTCCACGCTGTAATTGCAGACGGCGCGCCACAGATGCTGGAGCACAATGACATTCACTGGATCACCCCCGCCCAGATTCCGGATTACCCCTTCTGCCCCGCGGATAAGGAGATTTTAGAGCGGATCACCGCCATTTACGGCAGTTAAAAGCAAACCGAGCCAGAGGCAAAACCACTGGCTCGGTCTTATTTTCTTTTATTCCTGCATTTTCGCGGTTATAGCGCCCACATATTCGTCCAGCAAGAACGACTGCGCATTTTTGATCATAATCACATCCGCATCATCGTCTTCAAAGGCAAAACGGGCAGTCAGATTGCCGTAATCAACATCAATGATCTGGCTGCGCAGGGTCAGTTGTCTTTCATTGGTCCAGGCAGCGCTGGTGGCGCAGTTCATACGGTATCCTTCCGTATTGGGTAGCCCGCCGTGCTCAGTGGGGTATCCGTCCTGAGGAAACTTGCCGTAGCAGTTTTCATTCCAGTAGAAGGGCAACACTTTATCGCCCTGGGCGTTGGTGTAATGCCACTGTCCGCCCTTTTCATCAAAGGTAAAGGAGAACCTGACGATCCCCGGCTGATTTTTCTGGCAGACAAAGGTCTTGCCGGCGATCTTTTCCATCATTGGGGAGAAGTTCCGGCCCTTTTGGCTGGACAGTTTCAGCGGTCCCACTTCCACCGGCTGCGCCGCCGGCAGAGGCGCATCTGCCATTCGCTCCACGATCATATGGTAGAAGGCTTCTGTAATTATATCCCGAGCGGCGGAGTTCCCTTGATTGTCGGAATGGATCACAAAGATAAGCTCCTTTTCGGGGATACAGATGGTCAGCTGGTCACCCATACCCACGAAAGCAAAGCCCTGACGGGTGCGCCAAATCTGATATCCATACCCCTGTCGGAATGCGCCGTTAAAGCCCGTCTCATCATTGTTAACCAACGCCGAAGTGGCTTCACGCAAATAATCTGCGCTCATCAGCTGCTTACCGTTCCAGTTGCCCAGACGCATCACCAGCAGCCCGAAAGCCGCCATATCCCGGGCGGTACAGAGCATTGCCGAGTCGCCCCAGCTGTCGTCATTCTTGCATTTGAGCATACGGGCAGTCTGAAAGACTCCCATTTCATTGAAAAGGCGCTCCTTCAAAAACGCCAGCATGGGCATGCCCGACAGTTTTTCCACCAGGGAGCAAAGCACCTGGGTGCCGGGGCTGTCATATTTCCAGCGCAGACCCGGCTTGTGGTCAGCGGAGGAATGATTCAGATAGATGTGGGTGCGGTCGTAGTCCTCAGACCAAAGCCAGTGGATCTTGGGATCGCCGCAGGTGCACATCATCAGCATATCCCGCACGGTCTGCATAGCCAAATATTCCGGCACGGGACCGTCCAGCTTTTCGGGAAAGTAGGACACGATGGGGTCGTCCAGCTTTACCTTTCCGTCGTCCACCAGCAAACCGATGGCAACGCCCACAAAGCTCTTGGTTTGGGAGTACTGCCGGTGGAGGAAATCCTTATGGAAGGGCTCCCAATAGTGCTCGGCAAAGATCTTATCTCCCTTCATCAGAAGGATATCATGGGTGACGCAGCCGGTATCCTCCAGGATCTTGATCAGCCCGGCGATCTCAGCAGAAGCAATGCCGGCCTGCTCAGGAGTAATTTTCTCAAACATCGTTATCCCGCCCTTTCCAGTTCGGTCATTATTAACATCATTATATCACAGCAATCTTCTTTTGCAAGGCGTATATCCGGCAAAAGCCTTGATATTTCGTCTCTTCGTGGTATAATTGGGAGAAGGAAAAGGGGGAAGAAACTATGCTTGCCGTTATTGTTAATTCCGCGGTTGTAATTATCGGCGGTCTGATCGGACTGCTTTTGCGCGGTCACTTGAAAGAAAAACACACCAAGACCATCGTCACCGGCCTTGGACTCTGCACCATGGTCATCGGCATCACCGGCGCCATCTCCACCACCAATATCCTCATTGTGATCCTCTGCCTGGTGGTGGGCACCGCTTTGGGGGAACTGATCAATATTGAAAAATACCTGGATCGAACCGGTGAGTGGCTGAAGGCTCGGGTAGCCAAGAATGGCGGCAATCGTTTTACTGAAGGCTTTGTGACCGCAAGCCTTCTGTTCTGCGTGGGATCTATGGCCGTTATGGGCAGTTTTGATGCCGGTCTGCGGGGCGACAACAGCACTATCTTCGCCAAATCCGCTTTGGACGGCATTATGGCCATTACCTTCAGCGCCACGATGGGTCTGGGTGTCCTGTTCTCCGCTCTGACCATCTTTATTTATCAAGGAGCGCTGACCCTCCTTGCCGGTGTGGTAGAGCCGCTTCTCTCCCCAGCAGCCATCACGGAGATGAGCGCCGTTGGCGGCGTGATGCTGATCGCTACAGGCATCAATATCGCAGGCCTTTCCAAAGAGCGCATCAAGGTAGCCAACATGCTCCCAGCGCTGATCTTCCCGGCAGTATGGTTTGCTGTTTCCGGTCTGTTCTAAAAGAAAAACGGGTGTCATAAGACACCCGTTCTTTTTTACAGTTCGCAGTAATACTTTGCCGTCTGGGCAGCCAGTTTTGCGTTGTTGTACACCAGCTGGATGTTAGATGCCAGGGAGTTGCCACCGGTGAGCTCCGCCACCCGGGCCAGCAGGAAGGGCGTGGTCTTCTTGCCGTGGATGCCCTGCTCCTGGCACTCGGCAATGGCCTTGTCAATAGCGGCGGTGATGGTCTCCAGGGGCATTGCGTACTCCTCGGGAATGGGGTTGGTCACCAGCATGCCCCCCTGCAGACCCAGGTCATTCTGCGCCTTAAACGCCTCCGCCAGTTCCTTTGCCGTGTCAATGCGGTAGTCCACACCAAAGCCGGAGGAACGGGTATAGAAAGCAGGCAGCTCGTCGGTGCCATAGCCGATGACAGGCACGCCCTTTGTCTCCAGGTATTCCAGAGTCAGGCCCAAATCCAAAATGGATTTCGCGCCGGCGCAGACCACCATCACAGGGGTCTGACCCAGCTCTTCCAGGTCTGCGGAGATGTCCATGGTGGTCTCAGCGCCACGGTGGACGCCGCCGATACCGCCTGTAGCGAATATCTTGATGCCAGCCATATGGGCGATCATCATGGTAGTAGTGACTGTGGTAGCGCCGTCCTCGCCCCTTGCGCACAGCACAGCCAGATCCCGGCGGGAGGCCTTGGCAATGGCCTGGCCCTTCTTGCCGAAGTACTCAATCTCCTGGGCAGTAAGGCCTGCCTTCAGGCGGCCGCCAATGATAGCAATCGTTGCAGGCACAGCTCCGTTTTCACGAATGATGCGCTCCACATTCAGCGCCGTTTCCACATTCTGGGGATAAGGCATACCGTGGGAAATAATCGTGGACTCCAAAGCGACAACAGGCTTGCCGGCAGCCAGAGCCGCGGCAACTTCCGGATTGACATCCAAATAACGATTCATAGTAAAATCTCCTTTGCAATATCAGATACCCATACGGGTTTTTAATACGGTGGCATTCATCGCAGGATTGATGGTCTCGGCAGACTCCATGGCGATGGCGCCGGCGGCAAGACCGGCCAAGGTAGTATGTTTCAGATCCAGGTCTTCCAGATAGGCCCACACCAGAGCAGCCATAAAGGCATCGCCGCAGCCGGTAGTATTGACCATTTTTGACGGCAGATTGGGCAGCCACAGGGTCTGCTCCCGGGTGGCGGCGCATACGCCGTCAGCGCCCATAGACAAAAACACCCGCTTAACGCCCTTCTTCACCAGCACTTTCGCAGCGGACGCGGCATCTTCCTTGCTGCGGATCGCCACGCCGGAGAGAAGTTCCGCTTCCAATCGGTTGGGTTTCAGGGTGTGGATCTTATGGAGAATGGGGCGCAGTTTTTCTGCCTTCACCGTGGACACCGGATCGCAAAACAGCGGCGCGGTGCAGTTGTCGGCAAGGTAGACCAGGGATTCGGCGGGGATGTTGGTATCCGCAACCACCACCTGGGCATTCTGCAGAGTGGACAGATGGGAGGCCAGGTACGCCGGTGTGATCCGGTCGCAGACCTTCATATCCGATAGGGCAACCGACATCTCCCCCTCGGGAGAAGCGATATACAAATAGGTGGAGGTAGGCACATCTGTCAGCCGCAGCGCCTTGGAGGCATCGATCCCCAGTTCCGCGCAGGATGCAGCGATCTTCTGCCCGTGAACATCCTGACCAAAGGCGGTAAACAGCTGCACATCGGCGCCCATCAGAGAGAGATTATGGGCGATATTCCGCCCCACGCCCCCAAGACTGACCGTCACGCTGCCGGGATTGGAATCCCCAGAAACAAGCGGTGCATCCGAGCGGCCACCGATATCCATATTCACGCCGCCGACAACCACCGCATAAGTGCCAGTGCGCAGGACATAGCCCTTGCCGGCGATATACCCCTTCTTCAGCAGGTTAGAAATATGCACGGCTACGGAAGAACGGGTGATATCCAGCATGTCTGCCAGCTCCTGCTGGGAGATCATAGGATTCCCCGCAATCAGCTGCAATATCTGCCGTTCGCGCTGGGTCACTTGCATTCCCTCCTTAACTTTTGTTTAGTTCTTAACCTTTGCTTATTTTATTATACAATCTCCCTGTTGTCAAGACCCAAAGGCGGCTATGGTGAGAATTGGCAGGTTATCCCGGTAGATCTCATTGAACTGGCTCAGCGGCAGCGGATTTGTCCCCTGCCCCACCTCAATGGTATACCCCGGGCGTCGGAACTGCTGGATGAACCAGTCCTTATACCCGGCAAAGCCGGACTCATAGGGCACATTGGCAAGGGTATATCCGCTGGAGAGGGCCATTTTCTGTCCCAGTTCCTCTGCCCCCGGCACTAAAATATCCTGAAACTGCCAATAGATCTCCTTGCCCTGGGCATGATAGGCCAGCACCAGCTCCGGATCAACATACTCCGTATACTCCGCCAGCGCCCGGGACTCCAACTGATTCAGGGGCGCCCGGCCCACATAATCCCGGGGGCCGGGTTGGGTGTAGCCCTGGGAAAACTTAATCTCCCGGGCCTGCAGCCAGCCGGCGGGGTACTGCAGATTCAGATCCACCCCTAAGAGGTTGGCTTTCCACCCCTCCGGAAAAGGGATATCCGGATAGTTTTGCGCCAGCCGGCGGGCAAGGTCATACTGGATATTCCCCTCTCCCACCGCGCCGGTGACCAGATCCACCCCGTCGGGATTTACCAGGGGTACCATATATATGGTCACCTTTTCAGCCAACTCTCTCGCGTCCCGGTCGTAGATTCTGCCGTCGGACTGGATTGCCTGGGCCAGTTCTTCCGCAAACTTCAGCAGCACCAGGGTCGTGATCCACTCATTGGCGTGGTGAGATGCAGAGAAGATCACCTTCCGCGGACCGTTTCCCACCACCAATGTGGAGATAGGCCGTTGAAAAGCAGTGCTGGCGATCACCTCTGTTCTTAAAAACGGATATATTCTGACAAGCTGGTCAATCATTTGCTGGGTCAACGCCGATGTCACAGGCATATCTGTGCGTACGATGGCCATAAAATCACCTCCCGGCATTCTATGCGGAAAGAAAAAAAGGGTTCGCGGTTAAGGGTCTTGCAAGTTTCGTCAAAATAGAGTATGATAAGGAAAATCAAAAGGAGGTGGGCTTATGGAGGAACATACCCACGATCATTCCTATATGCACGCCCACGGCCTGGCCCACTCTCACGGCCATGTTCACGAGAATCAGAAAGCAGTGATCAACCGGCTGGCCCGGGCCATCGGCCATTTGGAAAAGGTCAAACGGATGGTGGAGGAGGGACACGACTGCTCCGAGGTGCTGATCCAGCTGGCAGCGGTACGCTCCGCACTTGAGAACACCGGCAAGGTGATCCTGAAAGACCACATTCACCACTGTATGGTGGATGCGGTGACCGCCGGCGACGAAAGTGCCATCGACAGCCTTTGCGAGGCAGTGGACAAGTTTATGAAATAAAAGAGAGCGGCGTCAGCCGCTCTCTTTTATTTCTTCAATATCTTGGAATAGCCCTCTCCGTACTGGACACACTGGGAGACCCGGCTCAAGGTGGCGGAAGAAATGTCCGACTCCGCCATCACCTGGCTATACGTCTTTCCCTCCATCAGCAGCTTGGCAGCGTAAACCCGTTCCGCCATCTTTTCCACTTCCTTTTTGGTGCACAGGTCGTCAAAAAACGCCCGGCACTCCTCAGGAGTCCCGATACCGGCAATAATGCGGTAGAGCTCATTGATTTTGTCATTTTTTTCCATATGTCGTTCCTTCATTAAAAGCCCTCCTGGAAGCCCTGCAGGAATGCCCGGGTCTTCTCACTCTTGGGATGCTCAAACACCTCTTCCGGCGTGCCTGTCTCTTCGATCACACCGTCGGCCATATAAATCACCACATCCGCTACATTTTTGGCAAAGTCCATCTCGTGGGTGACCACGATCATCGTGCTGTCCTCACCCTTCAGTCCCCGGATCACCCGGAGCACTTCGCCTGTCAGCTCCGGGTCAAGGGCGCTGGTAGGCTCGTCAAAGCACAGTACCTGCGGGTGCATCGCCAGAGCGCGGGCGATAGCCACCCGCTGCTGCTGACCGCCGGAAAGCTGGTAGGGGTAGGCTTCCAGTTTGTCCGCAAGACCCACCTGCGCCAGCAGCTGCATAGCGTGGTCCTGGATCTGCTGGGGCGTACCCATATTCAAAAGCTTCGGCGCTAATGTCACATTCTCCAGCACATTATAGTGGGGAAACAGATTAAAGCTCTGAAACACCAGACCGAAATGCAAACGGTTTTTCCGGATCTGTTCATCCGACACAGGCTCTCCCAGGTTTAACAGGGGCTTACCATCTACGGAAATCTCACCGGCATCGGGGGTTTCCAAAAAGTTCAGACACCGCAGCAGGGTGGTCTTGCCGCTGCCGGAGGAGCCGATAATGGCCAGCACCTGCCCTTTTTCCAGGGTGAAGCTCACACCCTTGAGCACCTGGGTGGCGCCAAACCGTTTTTGTAAATCATTCACTTCCAGTAATGCCATGGCTCAACCTCTGTAATAGTTCAATTTCTTTTCGATACGGGCAAAGAGCACGGTAAGCAGTCCGCTGAAGATCAAATAGAACGCGCCGGTGTAGAACAGCGGCCACAACAACCCCTTCTTAATAAAGGATTCACCGGCCCAGATAATCTCATAAATACCGATAATGCGGGCCAAGGAGGTGTCCTTCACCAGGGTGATCACTTCATTACTCATAGGTGCCATCACCCGCTTGACCACCTGGGGTAAAACGATCTTGAAGAAAATCTGCGCCTTGTTCATACCCAGCACCTGACCGGCCTCGTACTGCCCCCGGGGGATACTTTCGATGCCGCCCCGGTAGATCTCCGAAAAATAGCAGGCATAGTTGATGGCAAATGCTACAATGGTGGCCGTAAACCGGGGCATCGCCGGCAAGTCAAAGAGCAGGCCCGGGCCATAGAAAATAATGATCAGCTGGAGCATCAGCGGTGTACCGCGGATCACCCACACAAAGCACCGCATCAGGGCCTTCAACGGGGTAAACTTGCTCATAGAGCCCATACAGACAATAAGACCCAGCGGCACAGAAAATGCCAGGGTCAGCAAAAACACTTTTAATGATTCCCAGAAACCGCCCAGCAGTTCCATCGTCACGGGTAGGAACATAACGCACATCCTTGTTGTTTTTATTGGGAACAGGCGGTACGGGCGGCAAGCGCCGCCCGTACCGGCTATTTGATTTAGTCAGCCAGAGTCAGATTGTACTTCTTTGCCAGCGCTTCCAGAGTGCCGTCAGCGATCAACTTATCCATAAAGGCATTGAACTTGGCGGTCAGATCAGAATCCTTGCGGAATGCCACGCCGTACTCTTCTTCGGTCAGGCTGATACCGGCTGCCAGGTCGGCATAGTCAGTGCCTTCGCCGGTCATTGCTCTTGCCATGGTGATGTCGATAATGCAGGCATCGGAAGTACCGGCTTTCACTTCCAGAAGGGCTGCGGCCTGGTCCTGTACCGGGATAATGTTTTCGATCTCAGCTGCCACTGCGGCGTCCTGACCGGCAGAACCGTTCTCAACGGCCACCTTCAGATCCTTCAGACTGGCGACATCGGTGTAAGAAGCAATCTTATCGGCCTTCATAACCAGCACCTGTGCGTTCAGCACATAGGGGTCGGAGACGCTGGCGTTCAACTTAGCCTCGTCGGTAATGGTCATACCGTTCCAAACGGCATCGATGTTCTTGGTCTCCAGCTCAACAAACTTCTTGCCCCAGTCGGCAATGACAAAGAACTCGATCTCAACGCCCAGTTCTTCAGCAAACAGTTTTGCAAACTCTGCATCAAAACCGGTCCACTCACCGTTTTCGTCCTTGTAGTCCATAGGCGCGTAGTCGGTGATGCCAACAACGATCTTTCCGTTATCCTTAATAAAATCCAGGTCAGAACCGTCCTTCTTGCCACAGCCTACAAAACAGGTAGCCAGCATCAAAACTGCCAAAAACAATGCGATATACTTTTTCATAATTACCTTTCCTTTCTTTTCTTTGGGGTTGTCGCCCCGGGTTTCTTGTTGATGCTCGTATTATACTTTATCGCTTTATCGTTGTAAAGTATTATTTTCCATTTTTACACAACTTTGGCGAAGTATACAAAATAGAGTGTTGATTTACCGCTTTATCTCACTAAAGTGACAGGATGTTGGGTGATTTGCTCATATCTCGACCACCGTCACTGCCGACAATATTCTTATACAACAAAAAACGGGCGTGTTTTGCAACACGCCCGTTTTTCTTATTTTGCATACTCCACAGCCTTGGTCTCCCGGATCACATTGATCTTGATCTGACCGGGGTATTCCAGCTCGGCTTCGATCTTCTTGGCGATATCCCGCGCCAGAATGATCATATTGTCCTCGGTGACCTCCTCGGGCTTAACCATGATACGAACCTCACGGCCGGCCTGGATTGCGAAGGCCTTCTCAACACCGGGGTAGCCGCCGGTAAGCTCTTCCAGCTTCTGCAGACGGCGGATATAGTTCTCCACGTTCTCGCGACGAGCGCCGGGTCTTGCGGCGGAAACCGCATCAGCGGCCTGCACCAGCACAGCGATCACGCTCTTAGGCTCCACATCACCGTGGTGCGCCTCAATGGCGTTAACAACAGTGGGATTCTCCTTGTACTTCCGAGCCAGGTCTGCGCCCAGCTGTACATGGCTACCCTCAACCTCGTGGTCAATGGACTTGCCCAGATCATGGAGCAAACCTGCCCGCTTTGCCAGGGTCACATCGATACCCAGCTCAGCGGCCATCAGACCAGCAATATGGGCAACCTCAATAGAGTGGTTCAACACATTCTGACCGTAGGATGTACGGTACTTCTGACGGCCCAGGATCTTCACCAGTTCGGGGTTCAGACCGTGGACGCCGGTTTCGTAGCAAGCACGCTCACCTTCCTCACGGATGGTGCGGTCCACATCCCGGCGAGCTTTCTCCACCATATCCTCAATGCGGGTGGGATGGATACGGCCATCGGCAATAAGCTTTTCCAGGGCCAGTCTGGCAACTTCCCGGCGAACAGGGTCAAAGCTGCTGACGGTAATAACCTCGGGGGTATCGTCGATGATCAGATCCACACCGGTGATGGTCTCCAGAGTGCGGATGTTCCGGCCCTCACGGCCGATAATGCGGCCCTTCATCTCGTCGGTGGGCAGGGGTACAACGGACACAGTCGCCTCTGCGGCGTGGTCTGCTGCGCAGCGCTGGATGGCGATGGACAGGATCTCTCTTGCCTTATCGTCAGCCTCATTCTTCATCTGCTGCTCGATCTCTTTGATTTTCATTGCAGTTTCGTGGCGGACTTCCTCCTCCACGGTTGCCAGAAGGAACTGCTTTGCCTGCTCCTGGGTCAGACCGGAGATCTGCTCCAAGGTAGCCAGGTGGGCTTTCTTTACAGCCTCGGTCTCTTCCTTGACCTTGGCCACTTCCTCCAGACGGCGGGCCATCTCTTCTTCCTTCTTTTCGAAGTTCTCGGCCTTCTTGTCCAGGGTTTCTTCCTTCTGCTGCAGGCGGCGCTCCTGCTTGGTCAGCTCAGCGCGGCGCTCTTTTACTTCTTTTTCGTACTCTGTGCGAGATTTATGGATTTCATCCTTTGCCTCCAGAAGCATTTCCTTCTTGCGGCTTTCGCCGTTTCGAATTGCTTCATTGATAATACGGGTAGACTCCGCCTCAGCAGATCCAATCGCCCGTTCACTTACGCGCTTGCGGTAAGCAATACCAAATGCAAAGCTGACAGCAGCCAGTACGACCGCTCCCAGGGCAATCAACACAATGTGTAAAGGTTCCATAATCTTCTAAGCACACCTCCTTTGTAGAATAGGCATCGCCAAAGGGGTGGGCGCAATGGGCCTCATGTTGTTCAGTTGGCAGAATAACTGTGTCGGCTAAACGCGACGATAATGCAAATACCAAAAAACGCCATGTGGCGCAATACGCAAACCCCAGCAAATGCCGGGTTATCATGAAACGCCGGGACTATAGTCCCCCAGCGTACACCATACCGAATCTATTCTACTTGCAATCCTGGGCATTGTCAAGAAAAAAAGCAGAAATTGCCTTGGGCCATCTGCACTTTTTTGTTCTTTTTCCCCACAGGGGTCTCTCTCATCCGGCAGATTCTCCGTTGACAACAAATCCGCCCCGTGGTAGAATGTCTTCGACGCGGGCATGGTGGAATTGGAAAGCGATGCGAGCGCCGCCGGTGGTGGATTCAGCGAGCTGAGCGCGTGGCCGCGGTCGGCAAGACGCAAGCACGCACTGCCGGGCGTAGCGGCTGCCGGGCACCGCAACAGAAAGACTCGGTGGATTTTGACGAAGTCATCTCATCAAACATTGTCCCAACACTTATAAATAACTGAATATGCGGGCATGGTGGAATTGGTAGACTCGGTGGATTTAGGTTCCACTGCGAGAGCGTGCAGGTTCGAGTCCTGTTGCCCGCACCAAATATAACAGGGGAGGCCGCAGCCTCCCCTGTTATATTTCTGTCATAAAACGGGACTCGAACCCATTCAATGCAACAGTCCGGTGGACTGTTGCTCGCGACGGCTTGACGGAGCGAAACCTTAATCTGCGCTCCGCGCAGATGCAAATCGAGTCCTGTTGCCGCACCAAATACAACAGGGGAGGCCGCAGCCTCCCCTGTTATATTTCTGTCATAAAACGGGACTCGAACCCATTCAATGCAACAGTCCGGTGAACTGTTGCTCGCGACGGCTTGACGGAGCGAAACCTTAATCTGCGCTCCGCGCAGATGCAAATCGAGTCCTGTTGCCCGCACCAAATATAACAGGGGAGGCCACAGCCTCCCCTGTTATATTTCTGTCACAAAACGGGACTCGAACCCATTCAATACAAATGAAAGGCATCGCTCTCCCACTTTTATGCCCTCCAGGATAGAATCGTGTCAAAATATGCGCTGGCGCATAGGATGGCACACCGGGGGAAATGCCCCGGAAACTAATCTTTGGAGGGATACTATGGCTATTTTTTCCAACCAGGCAACCCTGACCTACAACGGCAATACCACCAATTCCAACATTGCCTACGGTGAGATCCTGGACATTCTGGCAGCGACCAAAACCGCCGTCGAAGGGAGCTACACTCCCGGCGCGCTGGTCACCTATGTGGTCACGCTCCGCAATACCAGCAACAGCACAGTGAGCGGGCTTACCGTCACCGACGATCTGGGCGGCTATCTTTTTAACGGCGCAACAGTGTATCCGTTGGCCTATGAGGCCGGCTCCGCCGCTCTGTTTGTGGACGGCGTACCCCAGGCAGCCCCCGCGGTCACTGCCGGGCCACCCCTTGTCTTCAGCGGTATCAATGTACCCGCCGGTGGGGATGCCGTGCTGGTATATCAGGCCCGGGTCACCAACTATGCAGACCCCGCCGCAGACGGCACCATTGACAACACCGTCACTGTCACCGGTGATGGTCTTAGCACCCCTGTCACCGCCACGGAGACCGTGGTAGCAGACACAACGCCGGAACTGACCATCTCCAAGTCTATCACACCCGTGCAGGTAGTGGATAACGATCGAGTCACCTATACCTTTGTAATTCAGAACTCCGGCAACCAAGCCGTTGTGGCAACTGACGACGCTGTCATTACCGATACCTTCGATCCCATTTTGACCGCATTGACTGTCACTTTCAACGGCGCTGTCTGGACGGAAGGCGTTCAGTACACCTACGACGAAACCACAGGCCTGTTCGCCACCGTTCCCGGTCAGATCCTCGTCCCCGCGGCCACCTACACGCAGGATCCCGTCACCGGGGCATACACCGTCAACCCCGGCATCGCCACCTTGGTAGTGACCGGCACAATCTGATCAGTCGTCTACCGACCCTTTGGCGGTCGGCAGCAGCACACCCGACAACAGGAAAGAGGAGGCGAAAGCCTCCTCTTTTTTAAGCAAATGCCTTGTCCACTTCTTTCAGCAGCTGTCGGATATGTAAGTGCTGGGGGCACTCCGCCTCGCATTGTCCGCACTCGATGCAGGAGTCTGCCCGGGCAGAGAGCGCCTCGTAGTCCGTTTCCGGCTGGCCTTCCCCTGCCAATTTCTGATTCATCAGCGCAAAGACATCGGGGATGGGAATGCCGGTGGGACAGCCGTCAGTGCAGTAGCTGCAGGCAGTACAGGGAATCCTGTGACGGGCCTGGTAGAGGGTGCGCACCTGCTCCACAATTTTCTGTTCCTGCTCATTTAGCGGAACAAACTCGGTCATGAAGGATAGATTGTCCTCCATTTGCGCCATATCGCTCATGCCGGACAGAACCATTGCCACGCCCTCAAAACCGGCAGCATACCGGATGGCATAGCTAGCAGGACTTCCATCCAGCAGCTCCAGGGCCTCCTGGGGCAGATTCACCAGGCTGCCTCCCTTCACCGGCTCCATGATCACTACAGGCTTGCCGTGCTTGCGGCAGACCTCATAGCACTTGCGGCTCTCCACCCGGGGATCTTCGTAGTCGGCATAATTGAACTGGATCTGCACAAACTCCATCTCCGGATGCGCCGTGAGAAAGCGGTCAAGAAAATCCGCACTGTCGTGGAAAGAGAATCCCACATGCCGGACCAGGCCCTGCTCCTTCAGCCGGCGGACGACTTCATAGGCATTGGTCTTGGTGTTGTGAGCATCCCGGCTCTCCCCCACCGCGTGGAACAGATAAAAGTCAAAATACTCCACGCCGCAAGCCTCCAGCTGACTCTGGAACAGCGGAAGAATATCCTCCTCCTTCTCAAAGCAGCTGCCGGAGAGTTTGTTGGCCAGCACATACCGATCCCGGGGATAGCGGCTGGTGAGACACTCTCGAATGGCAGTCTCACTCATTCCCCGGATGTAGGGGTGGGCTGTGTCAAAATAATTGAACCCCGCTGCCAAAAAGGCATCCACCATCGCGCAGGTCTGGGGAATGTCCACCTTTTCATCTGCCATAGGCAGCCGCATCATACCAAAGCCAAAGTTTTTCTTGATTTCAGGGAAATATGCCCCCATACTTTTTTCCTCCTTTTGTATCCCGGCACGGCCTCAGCCCGTTCGGGATACTTTATTCTGTCTCCCCGCCAATGACCAGCGTGCCAAAAAACTCGGGAGTATGAAAATCCAGTCGCTCCACTTTGGACCAGCTGGCCCAGTGGGGAGAGGGAGTATGCTCGCCGCATTTGTAGAAGTTGCCCCGCATTTTGTGTCCCGGAGCAAAGCGGCAGGGCCGCTCATAGAGGGTTTCCAGCAACTGCTCCGTCAGCATGCAGCGCACCTGCCAGCAGCCGTCTCCAAATGTGACCTTCACCTCCGGATGGGGAATGCCCTTCCCTTTCAGTCTGAAACGACTTCCCCGTTTTGCGCCAAAACCGCACAGAACTGCGCCGGCCGAGTTCATTTCCACATTGATATAGCCATACTGGGGCAACTCCGGGAAACAGTCCAAAAACACCTCCATGCAGCTGTCCTGATAAACCGGCTCATCCGGTTCTTTATACACAGCCATAGGATCTTGCTCATAGCACCGCATCGTCACCTCCAGACCCGTGCCGGGAATATAACGCATATAGCCCATTGTATCCGGCGCCTCTGCCCCCTCCGGGCGGTGGTTGGTAATACAAAACCGCTCCGGTTCTGTATCGATTGCAACATGATATATCATTTCCATTATCGTTTCCTTCCTTCGTACTGCCGGCTATGTACCGGCGCGTTTTTTCTGCTGGGGGCTCGGGGACGGACAAACCGTCCCCTTTGTTTACCGATTTGTTTTAGTACAAGCTTTCTGCTTAGCTGTCTTGATAAAACGATATTTCGTGTTAGGATCACCGATTCTGTTCGCGCCAAAGATGGGTGGTGGCGAACCGCCGCCTTTCGGATGTAGAGTTCTGTTTGCGCTTCATTGGAGAGCGTCGCTTATCCATAAGTATAGTCGGTAATCTCTTCACCGAGGAAGCGGGAGACTAAATCGAAAAATTGTTCTCTGTGGAATGTATAATTTACTTCGTAAATTTTTCCGTCCGGGGTGATATACGCATTGTTATAATTCCCAATCATTTCCTGCTCGTTGTCTTTATATGTAATCCTAATATAATACAAGCCAACACCTCTTGGCGGTTCACAAAAAATGCGGAAACCCTCCAATTCAAGCAAAGCATCAATTAAAGCTTTGTGTTCCTCCGGAGGAATCGTCTTGATCACTTTCGCTGGTGTAGATGCATCAATTGAGTCGTAATCTTTCCTTAGTATATCAAT
>JAZKZN010000007.1:0-32941 GCA_045612705.1 Faecousia sp.
TCCCATCCGGGATATCCTGTTTAATTTTTATGTAAGGAAGGGACTCGAACGATCAAATGCAACGCGGACGAGCGTTGCCTGCTGCGGCTCGGCGGAGGTGAACCTTTATCTGTACCAATTTGGAGCAGATGCAAATGAGTCTCTTCTTCGCATATTTTCTTTCACCGGCAAACTCCACCATTTTCCCTCTTGTTTTTTACCTCATCAGAGGTTATAATATTACGAGAATTGCAATAGGAGGTCATATTATGGCTGTTAAAATTGAAAAAGAAACTATTATCGGTGATGTGCTGGATATCGCGCCTCAGGCTGCTCCTCTGTTCTTTGCCATCGGTATGCATTGCCTCGGCTGCCCCTCTTCTCGGGGTGAGACCGTTGAGGAAGCTTGCGCCGTTCACGGCATTGACTGCGAGCCTTTCCTGGCGCAGCTGAATCATTTCCTGGAGGCTTACGAGGCTGACCAGGCTGAAAAAGCACAGTAATCAACCGGCTATGCCATCCCGTTTCGCCGGGATGGCATTTTTTTGTGAGGTATACTATGAAGATCCCCCTTTCCTCCCGCCTGCTAGCCTGCTGTGATTTGGTTCGTCCCGGCGATCGGGTGGCTGATATCGGTTGCGACCACGGCTATTTAGGCATTTACCTACTGCAAAAAGGTATCGCTGCCACAGTGATCGCATCGGACATTAACGAAGGACCGCTGCAGAGCGCTGTCGTCAACAGCGAGAAGTACGGTGTCCGCGACCGGATGACCTTTTATCTGTCCGACGGCGTGCAAAACCTTCCCCGGGAGTTTGATGCATTGGTCTGCGCCGGTATGGGCGGAGACACCATGGTCTCTATCCTCTCCGCCGCTCCGTGGCTTAAACACGCCCAATACCGACTGATACTGCAGTGCCAATCCAGAACACCCGTGCTACGACGGTATCTGCACGAAAACGGGTGGGAGATTGCCCATGAGACCATTCTCCGGGATGGTAGATTCTTATACACTGTGATGGAGGCCCTTTGGAAAGGAGGCATTCCCACCGCAGCTGACTGGACATACTACTACCCCCCTACCCTGCTGTTTTCTCCCACAAAAGAAAGCATTGAGTATTATCATCGGGTAGTCAATAAATTACGCCTCTCTGTAGAAGGCCATGGCGAACAGGCTGATCCAACAGAAAAATCTGTGCTGCGATTGCTGGAGGCGCTGAAAGACAAGTATCCCTTTTTAAAGGAGGATTCTCTATGACCACAGTTAAGGACATTTTGCATTTTATAGAGGCCATCGCTCCCAAGTACATGAAGATGGATTGGGACAATGTGGGCCTGCTCTGCGGCGATCCTGCCGCAACTGTGACCAAGATTTTGGTTGCTCTCGATCCCTTTGAGCACGTTTGCCGGGAAGCCGCCCAGGAGGGTGCAGAGCTGCTCGTCACCCATCACCCTCTGATTTTTCAAGCCCCCAAGGCCGTCACCACGGAGACCAGTATCGGCAGAAGCATCATGCAGCTGTGCGCTAATGGTATCAGCGCCATCAATGCCCACACCAATCTGGATTGCGCTCCCGGGGGCATCAATGATGTGCTGGCCAAAAAACTAGGGCTTACCGGCATTTCTGTTGTCAATCCCGCAGGCACAGACGCGTTGGATCGCCCCTACGGGCTGCTGAGAACAGGCACTGTTGCAGATCAGCGGCTGGAAGACTTTCTCTCCCATGTTAAAGCCGCTCTAGACTGCGAGGGGGTGCGTTATGTTCGGGGCAGCGGTAAGGTGCATAAGGTGGCCGTTGGCGGTGGCTCCTGCGGCAGCGATTTGATGGAGGCCTATGATGCAGGCTGCGACACTTTCGTCACCGCTGATGTAAAGTACAATCAGTTCTGGGATGCAAAGGAGCTGGGGATGAATCTTATAGACGCGGGCCACTTTGCCACGGAAAATCCCATTGTACCTGTGCTGGCAGATAAAATTGCCGTGGCTTTCCCGGAAATCGAGGTTTTGATCTCCAAAACCCACAGTGATTGCATGAAATACTATTGATTTTCCCCCGTTTTTCTGCTAGAATAACTTGATGATTTTAGACAACAACAGGAAGGATGATACTTATGTCCGGACATTCCAAATGGCATAACATTCAAAAAACCAAGGGAGCACAAGACGCCAAGCGCGCAGCTGCCTTTACCAAAATCGCAAAGGAACTGATCGTTGCAGTGAAAGAGGGCGGTGGCATCACCGATCCCGCCAATAACTCCCGCCTGGCAACCATCATCACCAAGGCAAAGGCTGCCAATATGCCCAACGATAACATCAAGCGCTGTCTGGAGAAGGCTGCCGGCGGCGGCAGCGGCGACAGCTATGAGACCATCACCTACGAAGGCTACGGCCCCGGTGGTGTTGCCGTGATTGTGGAAACTATGACCGACAACCGCAACCGCACCGCAGGCTCCATGCGTCACCACTTTGACAAGTTCGGTGGCAATCTGGGTGCTTCCGGCTGTGTGGCCTGGAGCTTTGACCGCAAGGGTGTTTTGGTCATCGACAATGAAGACGGCGACTACGATGAAGACACTGTTATGATGGATGCTATGGATTGCGGCGCAGATGATTTTGAGGCTGAAGAAGATTGCTTCACCATCTACACCGATCCCGATGATTTCAATGCTGTAGCTGACGGTATGACCGCCAAGAAGTACAACTTCGTCTCCGCGCAGATCGAAATGGTTCCCCAGAACTATCAGAAGCTGGAGAGCGAAGAGCATGTCACCATGATGCAGAAGCTCATCGATGTTATGGAAGATGACGACGATGTGCAGAACGTCTGGCATAACTGGGAAGAATAATTTATAAACCCCGCCCGAAGGCGGGGTTTTCTTTACAACAAACGGCCCGCCGCATATGCGACAGGCCGTTATAGTTTACACTTCGATCTGAGCGATGACAGACTTCAGCTTGTCGGCGCTGGCCTGAAGCTTTGTTACCTCTTCGGGAGTCAGTCTGTTCAGAATCTTTCCGCGGACACCGGTGCGATCCACCAGCGCCAGGGTAGACAGGCAAACATCCTCCACGCCGTACTCACCGTGCATCATAGTAGAAACAGTCAGGGCAGTGCCTGCGCCATTATAGATACACTTACAGATGTGGCAAACGGACATAGCGACCGCATAGAAGGTTGCGCCCTTATTCTCAATCACAATACCGCCGGACTTCTTTACGAAAGTCTCAATCTCATCGTAGTCCTGATTCCAGTCAATGCGGTCTTTATCGGGAGAGTTCTCCTTATAAACATCCACATGGTTGTTGGCGATGGTAGCCAAAGACCAAGGCACGAAGGAGCTGTCACCGTGCTCACCATACACATGGGCATGGACATTCTTGGGGCTGATGCAGAAACGCCGTGCCAGTTCAGACTGCAGGCGGCTGGTGTCCAGGATGGTGCCGGAGCCGATGATCTGATTTTCGGGCAGACCGGAAACCTTATGGAACACATAGGTCAGCACGTCAACGGGATTGGACACGATCACATAAATCGCCTTGGGAGCATGGGGTACCACACTCTTGGCCACATCCTTCAGGATGTTCACGTTGGTCTGAGCCAGATCCAGACGGCTCATACCGGGCTTTCTGGCAATACCGCAGGTGATGATCACGATATCAGAGCCTGCCGCAGCGCTGTAGTCGCCGGAGCGGACGATTGCGGGGGAATGGAAAGGAGCGCCCTGGTAGATATCCAAAGCTTCGCCCATAGCCTTCTTGGTATTAATATCAATCAAGACGATCTCAGAGGCCACGCCCTGGACCATCAGGTCATTTGCAACTGTTGCGCCGACGCTGCCTGCGCCGATAACACTAATTTTACTCATTTCCTCTTACTCCTAACATTATAAAATCCCAGGGTTTAATCATCACCACTGGTATCGATAACATTATACCGATACTGCCAACTTTTGTCAAGCACAAAACACGTTTCTTTATAAAAAAGCCTGCCTCACAGGGAGGCAGGTTGATATTTATAGGCTGGTCAAGATTTCCACCAAAAGCTTGACGCAAAGTTCCATATCCTCTACCGGGATATACTCGAACCGGCCGTGGTAGTTTTCGCCGCCGGTGCACAGATTGGGACAAGGCAATCCCTCAAAGGAAAGCCGGGCGCCGTCAGTACCGCCCCGAATAGGCACCGTCTTCGCTGTCATCCCCACCGCCTTCATTGCCTTCATAGCGCGCTCCACAATATAGAAGCAAGGCTCGATCTTCTCCCGCATATTAAAGTAGCTGTCCCGGAGGGTCAGTTCTGCCGTTCCAGCCCCGTACTTTTTATTGATAAAGGCAGCAGCAGCTTCCATCAGCGCTTTTTTCTCCAGGAAGGCACCCATATTGTGATCTCGGATAATATAACGCAGGGTCGAAGTTTCCACCTCACCCTCCATATCCGTCAAGTGGATAAAGCCCTCATAGCCGGTAGTGTGCTCCGGCCGCTGGGCGGCAGGCAGCAGGCTTTGGAACTCCATAGCAATATACTGGGAGTTGACCATCTTATTCTTGGCTGCGCCAGGGTGAATATTCCGACCGTGGAATACCACCTTTGCGCCGGCGGCGTTGAAGTTCTCATACTCCATCTCCCCGATCGCGCCGCCGTCTACGGTATACGCATAGTCTGCGCCAAAGGCCTGCACATTGAACTTATCCGCGCCACGGCCAATCTCTTCATCGGGCGTGAAACCGATTTTCAATGTGGCGTGATTCATTTTGGTAGTCAGCAGAAACTCCGCTGCTGTCAAAATCTCGGCAATACCGGCTTTATTGTCAGCGCCCAGTAAGGTAGTGCCGTCAGTGACAATCAAATGCTTGCCCCTGTGACTTTTCAGACTCTCAAACTCTGCCTCCCGCAGGTAGATGCCCTGCTCATCATTCAAAAGGACATCGCCGCCGGTATACTCCACCACCCGGGCGCGGATATTTTCACCGCTGGCATCGGGAGAGGTGTCCATATGGGCGATCAGGCCGATGGTGGGCAGGCGGGGATCGCCGGGGACAGTGCCGTAGACATAGCCATGCTCGTCCATATGAGCATCGGCAATACCCATGGCCAGCATTTCCTCCACCAGGACAGCGCCTAGGGTTTTCTGATTGGCGGTAGAAGGGCAGGTCTCGGAAAACTCGTCAGAAGTGGTTGGATAGCTTACATAGCGCAAAAAGCGTTCAGATACAGGTGTCATAATTCCTCCAAAAAAGAGGCGGATTGGATCCGCCTCTTTATGCTTGTTTTTTACTTGGCAGCGTTAACCAGCTCAGCGGTATCCTGAGCGATCATCAGTTCCTCATTGGTGGGCACGACCCAAACTTCCACTGCGGAGTCGGGAGTAGAGATCTTAAGCTCCTTGCCGCGCTTCTTGTTCAGCTCGGGATCGATCTTGACACCCATGAAGCCCAGGTACTTGCAGACATCTGCGCGCACTGCGCAGTCGTTTTCGCCAACACCGGCGGTAAAGGTCAGAACATCAATGCCATTCAGAGCAGCTGCGTAAGCGCCCACATACTTGGCAACCTCGTAGCAGAACTTTTCACGAGCCAGTGCGCAAGCCTCGTTGCCGTTGTTTGCGCCGTCTTCCAGATCGCGGAAGTCGGAGGAAACGCCGGACAGAGCCAGCATGCCGGACTTCTTGTTCAGCATATTCAGGCAATCATCCACGCTCATACCATACTTGTTGCAGATGAACTGCACCACGCAGGCGTCAATGTCACCGGAACGAGTGCCCATGGGAACACCGGCCAGAGGAGACAGACCCATGGTGGTATCCTGGCACTTACCGTCCTTGACGGCTGCCATGGAGGAGCCGTTGCCCAGGTGGCAGTTAACCATAGTGAAGTTCTTCTTGCCTACCAGCTCGGCAGTACGGCGGGCAACATACTTGTGAGAAGTGCCGTGGAAACCGTAGCGGCGGATGGAATCGTTCTCGTAGTACCCAGTGGGGATCGCATACCGATAAGCCTTAGGAGGCATAGTCATATGGAATGCGGTATCAAACACAGCGACCTGGGGAGTGTTAGGCATAAAAGCCTGGCAAGCCTCGATGCCCATCAGGTTAGCGGGGTTGTGGAGGGGTCCCAGAGGAATGCACTTCTTGATAGCCTTGATCACATCGTCATTGATGATGCAGGAAGCGAAGAACTCCATACCGCCGTGCAGCACGCGGTGACCCACAGCGTCAATTTCGTCAACGGATTTAATAACACCCACCTGAGGATCCTGCAGGATCTCCAGAGTAGCAGCAATGGCTTCGGAGTGAGTGGGCATAGGAATGTCCTTTACGATCTTGTCGTCGCCAACCTTGTGGTTCAGGCGGCCGTCAATGCCGATACGCTCGCACAGGCCCTTGGCAGACACCTCACCGGTCTCGGGGTTCATCAGCTGATACTTCAGGCTGGAACTGCCCGCATTGATAATCAAAACATTCATTGGAAATTGCCTCCTATTAATAAAAAATATTTTCTTTTTCTGTAAAATGTGGTAATATATCCATAGCTAGGACTATTCTATAATAGATTTACCAATTTCTCAAGTCCTGAAACAAAATATTTTTTAAAGGGAGGGATTTTATGGACGCCACAGGCATTATTTGCGAGTATAACCCCTTGCATTCGGGTCATAAGAAGCAAATTGATACTATCCGGGCAGAGCACCCTGACACGGGCATCGTCTGTCTGATGAGCGGAAACTATGTCCAGCGAGGCGTGCCTGCCATAGTCGACAAATCCCTCCGGGCGCAGGCAGCGATCCTTTGCGGCGCTGACCTTGTGCTGGAATTGCCTCTTACCGCCAGTCTTTCCTCCGCGGAAGGATTTGCCCAGGAGGGTGTCCGGATTCTTGGCGGTTTCTGCAACCGGCTATGTTTTGGCACAGAAACCGCTGACCGGAAAACTCTTTTTTCTGTAGCTCACGCGCTTCTTAGCCAGGAGTTTCCGATAGCGCTCCGGTTGGAGCTGGACAAAGGTCTCTCCTTCCCTGCCGCTCGTCAAGCCGCTCTGCAGGCTATGGGGTTAAACAGCGACATACTGGCGCTGCCCAATGATATCTTAGCCACAGAATACTGCAAAGCTATTGTGCAACAGGGGCTTGCCATGGAGATTATGCCCATTCGTCGGGAGGGCAGTTATCACGATACCACTATCAATCCGGAGAACCCCTCTGCCACCGCTCTGCGGGGCGCTATGCTCCAAAATGAGCCTTGGCTTGCCTATGTGCCCGAGACTGTCCGGGAAACCCTTGAAAGCGGAACACTGCATACACTGTCTGCCGGTGAACAGGCGATCCTTTACCGCCTTCGCGCCATGACAGACGAGGAATATATGGCCCTGCCTTACGGCAGCGAGGGTCTTTGGCGCAAGCTGATGCACAATGCGAGGACTTTGGACACTTTGGAAGAAATCATCACCGCAACCAAGTCCAAGCGGTACACCCGCACCCGGCTGGATAGGATGGTGTTGTGTGCATTCTTGGGGATTACTGCCGATAACATCAGCTCCCCTGCCCCCTATGTCCGTGTTCTGGCATTGAATGATCGGGGAAGGAATCTTCTGAGGGCCGCCCGAAGCATCGGCTGTTTTCCCAACGCTGGTGAAGACACCAAGCACGCCTATCAAGAGTTGGAGTATCGCTCCGGCAGGCTCTACAGCTTATTTGCTTTGGGTGGAACTGAGATCCCCTATACCGAGCAAGACCGGCGGGTATTTTATTCTCCGGAGAAAGGAACTGGCAATGCTTGATTTTTTCAAAAAACTCTCCTACTGGGCGGCTGTCCTATGTCTGATTCTGATTGTAGTTTGGGCAGCCAGCCGGGACGCCACAGATGCTCAATATGATGCACAGGGCTACATCACGAACATTCAGCAGATAAACGGAAATACGGAAATTACCATCCTCTCCGGCAGCGACACCGCCATTTTCTATGTGAAGTGGCACACGAAAAAGGATTTTAAGGGTGATATCGCAGATTTTCAGGAGGGCGCATATATCCGTCTAAACACCACTCGCCGCAGTGACACAGTGATCAAAGAATGCACCGTCTTTAGCGGCTACACCTTGGACGGCAAGCTGGTACGGGTAAAAGAAAGCCCCTATCCCTTCATCCTCAGCACCAGCAACCCCCTCAACGATTTCCGGCTCTACGGTCTGATGTATGCTGGGCAGGATATCCCTCGGATCAAAAACGGCAGTGAGATTCTGATCTACTTTCAATACCCCCTGATCTCCGGAAACTACAACATTGTTGCCGACAGTATTCTTCCCACCGGTGACGATGGGGAGAGTTTCACCGCCGAGGAAATCGCTTTTATTCGTTCCTGGGGATACACATTATCAGAAGATTAAAAAGCAAAAAGAGGTCTGTTGAAACAGACCTCTTTTTTATTTCAGTTCCCAGAGCTTGATCTGGCTGGATTTCTCGTAAAGCCGCAGATAACTGTCGTAGCGGGTCTTCTCCAGAGCTCCCGCCTCAACCGCCTTGCGGACGGCACATTCCGGCTCTGTTCTATGGGAGCAGTCGTGGAATTGGCATTTGCCCAAATAAGGAGCAAAGTCCGGGAAAGCGTACTGTAGGTTCTCCTTCAGCATCACATCCATCTGCTCAGTATCAAAGGATGCAAAGCCGGGCGTATCCGCCACGTAGGTATCCTCGCCCAATTTGTAAAGCTCTACATGGCGTGTAGTATGCCTGCCTCTGCCCAGTTTCTCGGACACCTCACCAGTGGCCAGCTGCAGAGCGGGATTCAAAGCATTGAGCATACTGCTCTTTCCCACGCCGGTATTGCCCGTAAAGGCCGTGAACTTACCGGAGATCAGCTCTCGCAGTTCCTCTACACCCTCACCGGTAATGGCGCTAGCCTGGATCACCGGAAAGCCTGCGTGGCGGTAGATCTTTACCAAGTCCGTAGCCGGATCCAAATCGCATTTGTTCACGCAGATATGGACCGGCACCTCTTGGTCGCCGGCAATTGCCGCCACCCGGTCAATGAGAAACGGTTCTGTGACAGGATTTACATTTGAGGCGAATATCACCAGCGCGTCCATATTGGCCACCGCAGGGCGGATAAACCGATTGCGGCGGGGCAGGATCTTCTCGATCATACCCTTTCCGTGCTCCAAGGTGATCTCCACCATATCCCCGGTAAGAGGGATCTGGGCGCCCTTCCGCAGATGTCCACGGCCACGGCAGGTGACTATAGCGCCGTCTGTCTGCACATCGTAAAAGCCGCTTACTGAGCGCAATATCCGTCCAATTGCTTTTTCAACCATTGGCAGATTATCCCTCCACTGTATCTGTAAACTTTACCGGCACTTCCCAGGATACCTGGTCGTTGATCTTCACTGTGTAAGTGACGGTTCCCAAAGCCGTTTGGCCGGGTACGGTCACGGTAGTAGTGCCTGCCGGCACACTGTCAAAGTGCACCACCTGATCGCCCCTGAAAACGGAAACATTGCATCCTTCTTCAAGAGCGTAGCCTCGCAGATCGATCACCACATCCTTGGTGACCGGCTGTTGCGGACCTTTGGACACAAACAGCTCGATGGATGCGGTCAGTTCATACTCATTGCCACCCACGGGAGACATACCGATCACCTCGCCCTCCGGTTCATCGCTGAACATATGGGTAATGATGCGGGCGTTGAAGCCCAGAGATGTCAGTTTGCTTTCCGCTTCAGCAATCTTCATGCCGACCACATTGGGCAGCGTTTTCTTCTCCACACCCTTACTGATATACAGTGTGACAGTCTGACCGGTCTTCAGCTTTTCACCCCGGCCGGGTTCGGTCTCGGCTACATAGCCGGCCTTGACGGTGAAGTGGTAGACTTCCTCAATAACGATATCCAAGTCCAGTTCCTGCCGGTTGAGGATCTCCTCAGCCTTGGATTGTTCCTCCCCCACCACATTGGGCATAGAGGAGTACTGGACCTTCTTGCCTTTACTCACCCAAAGTGTGACGGTCTGCCCGTGAGACAGTTCTGCGCCTTCTTCCGGCTGCGTACGGATCACATTACCCGCTGCAATATCATCGTTATATTCTTCTTTAATGACATACACCAGCTCCAGGCCATAGCTGTCCATAAAGGAGGTCGCCCATTCCTTGGTGCGATCCTGCAGGTTGCCCATGGTGATCACATTGGGTACAGGGCCCAGGCTTACATTGACCACGACCTTAGAGTCTTCTACTACCTCTTTGCCGGCTTCCGGTTTCTGATCGATAATTACGCCAGCTTCCACCGTATCAGAGTAAACATCCTCTTTCATAATAATGAGGTCTGAATATTCCGGCAATTCCGCAAAGATTGCGCCTTCCAGATCCGGCACTCTCACCAGTTTCTCCTTAGGAGCAAAACCGCCGCCCAAAAGAATGGCCATAAAGATGCCGATGGCAGTCACCGCTACCAGCGAGCAGATAACAATGGCAAGAATAGCGATTCTGCTGCGTCTTACCTCTTGCTGTCGGCGATACTGGGCCTCACGGCGGGAGGCGTCCGTAGCGGGGTTGGGCCTTCTGCGGGGAGGCTGGCCCTGGTAATTGCGAGGCGCCTGGACCTGGGGATTCCTCTCTTCTGTGGGATTCTGCAGCACCAGCGGCGGCTTTTGCATCCGCATTGCCGCGTCCAGAGGCAGACCTGTATAGTCAAAGAGTATCGTGGGATCCTTGCGGAACTCATCCATATCCGCCAGCATTCTGGTGGCAGAGGGATAGCGGTCAGAGATATTATGAGCCATAGCCTTCATAATGATCTGTTCCAGGCCGCCGGGAATGTTTGGATTCAACACGGAAGGCAGCGCGGCGCCGCCGTTGATGTGCTTGATGGCCACTGCCACAGGGGACTCACCGTCATAGGGCGGACGGCCGGCCATCATCTCGTACATCACAACGCCCAAAGAGTAGATGTCCGAACGGTCATCCACTCGGCCGCCCTTAGCCTGCTCCGGGGAGATATAGTGGACAGAGCCCAGCGCTTCCTTTGTCAGGGTATTGCCTCTGGAGATCAAACGGGCAATACCAAAGTCCATCACCTTCACCGAGCCGTTCTTCAACACCATCACATTGTGAGGCTTAATGTCCCGGTGTACGATACCCTTGCTGTGGGCATGTTCCAGAGCCTTCGCGATCTGGATGGCGAAGTGGAGGGTCTCTTTCCAATTGAGGATACCCTTCTTCTCCATATACTGCTTAAGGGTAATGCCCTCGATCAGCTCCATAACGATATAGTCCGCCATCAGAGAGGTAGACACATCATACACAGACACAATGTTGGGATGGCTAAGCATCGCAACGGCCTGACTTTCCGCGTGGAAACGACGGCGGAAATCCTCATCGTCCAAATTGTCATCTTTTAAAATCTTGATCGCCACCAGCCGGTTCAACCGGTGACAGCGGGCTTTATATACCACGGCCATACCGCCGGTGCCCAAAACTTCCAGAATCTCGTATCGGTTATCCAGCAGGCGGCCTATGTATTTATCTTTATCCATCCGGTTTCTCTCCTTTCCTGAGGCTCATCACAGAGCGACGAGCACGCTGGTCACATTGTCCGGCGCGCCCCGCATCAAGGCGATATCCAGCAATCGTTGGCAGCACTGCTCTCTGTCCTGTCCATGGGCCACCTCAAAGAGGATCTCCTGCTCGTCCATCAGATTGGACAGGCCGTCTGTACAAAGCAGGATACAATTGGCCTTTTCCACGTCCTGGTGATAGAAATCGCATACCACCTGGGAGTCTGTACCAACTGCGCGAGTAATTAGATTCTTACCGGGATAGGTCCTAGCTTTTTCAGGAGTCAATTCTCCCCGGGAGATCATCATCTGTACTACAGAATGATCCGTGGTCAGCTGGCTGATGCCGTTTTCATTGATGAGGTAAGCGCGGCTGTCACCCACATTCAGGATCGTAGCCGTTTTGCCTTGCACCAAAAGCGCCACCAAAGTGGTGCCCATACCGCTGAATTCCTCAAACTGCTGCGCCTGGTCGTAAACTGTAAAGTTTGCCAGTTTCATAGCCGCTTCCAGCATTTGGTCCAGCCGTTCCTGGGACATATCGTGCGTCCAGGTCCGCTTTACTTCCTGAGCGAAAACATCCGATGCCAAAGTGCTGGCCACGTTTCCGGATTTGGCGCCGCCCATACCGTCACACACCACACAAAGCAGCGTATTCTTGTCCAGTGACACCACCTGATAGGCATCCTGGTTTTGGCTTCTGGCCACACCGGGATGTGTTAATGCCCAATATTGCATCGTTCTTCACTCCTTATCTTCGAGATTATTCTTTTGCATCCTCCTGCCGGGTGTATTTCCGGCGAAGCTGTCCGCAGGAGGCATCGATGTCGCCACCTAAAGTGCGGCGCACAGTGGCGGTGACACCACCATCCTCCAATATCATTTGGAACGCCGCCACTGCGGCCTTGGTGCTGGGTTTCAAGGGGCTCTCGGCCACATGATTCAGGGGGATCAGATTTACATGAGCCGGCAAGCCTTTCAGCAGTGCCAGCAGTTCCTTGGCCTGCTCCGGTCCGTCATTAAGGCCCTGGATCATCGCGTACTCAAAATGAATCCGCCGGGATGTTTTTTCATAATATCGGCGGCAGGCAGGGATCAGCACCTCAATAGGATAGGCCCTGTTCACCGGCATAATCTTGTTGCGGATCGTATTGTTCGAGCCATGGAGAGAGATAGCCAGACTGATCTGCAGATTCTTCTCCGCCAGCTCATCGATCTTTGGCACCAGGCCGCAGGTGGACAGGCTGATATGCCGCATAGAGATATTCATACCGTCGGGACTGTTCACCAATTCCAGGAAACGAAGTACATTGTCCAAATTATCCAGGGGCTCACCAATGCCCATCAGCACGATGTGGGACACCGGCAGGCCGGAATCCAGCTGGGTAAACAGCACCTGATCCAGCATTTCCCAGGGCTCCAGCGGCCGCACAAGGCCGCCCAATGTAGAGGCGCAGAATGCGCAGCCCATCCGGCAACCTACCTCTGTGGAAATACAAACAGTATTGCCATAGTGATAGCGCATCAGCACCGTCTCTACGCAGTTTCCATCAGATAGTTTCCAAAGGTACTTGATAGTGCCGTCCTTTTGGGATTCCTGCTTACGTACAGCCTCCGGGGGCAAAATAGGATACTGGCTGCTGAGGGCATCCCGCAAACTTTTCGGAAGATTGGACATCTCCTCATAGCTGCGGACACCCTTATGAAGCCACTGATAAACTTGCTTTGCCCGGAAAGCCGGCTGGCCAAAGGATTTCAGCACTTGGCCGATCTCCGGGATAGTCATAGATTTTAAATGATTCATACTTTTCTCCGCAGACGGCAGAAGAAAAAGCCGTCTGTGTCATATTCACCGGGTAAGAGTGCCAGCATACCGCTTTCATTCCTGGGGAAAGGCGCAGGCAGGGGCAGCGGCTCTGTAGTAAAATCGGGATGCTCCCGGAGGAAATACTCCACCACATCTTCGTTTTCTTCCCGCACCAGAGTACAGGTAGCATACAGCAGTAGTCCGCCGGGTTTCACATAGCGAGCCGCGTTTGCAAGGATCTTTTTTTGCAGCGCAGGCAGCTCTGCCAGAATGGACAGATCCTTATAGCGAATGTCTGGCTTTTTACGGATGATGCCCAAACCTGAGCACGGCACATCTGCGATCACCGTATCCATCTGCTGCTCCCAATCGGGGCAAAAGGCGGTTGCATCCTGTTGCTTCGCCTGGATGGCGGTAATGCCCAGGCGGGCAGCGCCTTTGGCAATCAATTCAATTTTATGGGCGTGGACATCGCAGGAGATGATACTCCCCTGTCCTTGCATGGCCATCGCCGCAGCAAAGCTTTTGCCGCCGGGTGCTGCGCAGCAGTCCAGTACCTTTTGACCAGGCCGGATCTCCGCACAGAGGACACTCAGCTTAGCTGCGCCGTCCTGCACATAGAAATCTCCGTTCCGGAAACTTGTAAGGTGTTCAATACTGCCCGTTCCGGAGAGAACCAGGCAATTTTCCAGCCACGGGTGACGCTCCGCCGCCACACCCTCCTGCTCCAATTTGGAAAGCAATGCGTCTGCGGAGGTACGCAGGGTGTTCACCTGCACCGCCATGGGTGCGATCGCGTTATTGGCCCGGAGAACAAACTCCAGCCGTTCCTTGCCCACATAGGACTTGAGCACATTGATCAAATCCCCCGGGTGGCTGTATTTATCCTCCCAGGAGTTAGGCTCTTTCAGGCTGCCCTTTGTGCGGACAGCATTGCGAAGCACAGCATTCACAAGGCCGGGAGCACTTTTCTGTTTGCGGCAGTATTTTTTCGCCAGCTCCACAGATTCGTTCACGGCAGCGGATTCCGGGATCTTATCCATTAGATAGAGCTGATACAGACCCAGATGCAGAATGTCCCGCAGAGCCGGATGGAGGTCCCTCACCTTGCCTGTAAGCAGCTGCTGCAGGTAGAAGTCAAGGTAGTTCCGGTTTTGGATCACACCGTAGCACAGTCGCGCAGCAAGGGCGCTGTCCCGGCCGTCCAGCCGGTCACGGACAGTGTACTCTTTCAGTACGCCGTTGGACCAACCGCCGCCTACACGGCAGGCAATCAGCACATTTAAGGCCGTTTCTCTGGCGCCCATATCAAGCCTCCAGCGGATGACCCCGGAAATAATCGGGGGCTGCCATACGCTTGCCGCCCTCTGCCTGCAGGATGCGGATCTCCACCGCACCCTCGCCGCAGGCAATCTGCAGACCCGTCTTAGTCAGGCCCAAAACCGTTCCCGCAGGAGCAGCCGTAGGATTGTCAACAATCACAGTGCTATGCACCTTAAATGTCGTTCCGCCGATTTGGGCGGTGGCTACAGGCCAGGGGTTTAGCCCCCGCACATGGTTATGCACCTGACGGGCAGTTCTCGTAAAATCGATGGGACACATAGCTTTGTCCAACATCGGGGCGTAGGTTGCCTTTTCATTGTCCTGGGGCGTTGCAGAAACCGTCCCTGCTTCCAAGCGCTTGAGGGTATCGCTCAGCAGATCAGCGCCTAAAACCGCCAGTCTGTCCAGCAGTTCACCGGCCGTCTCGTTCTCGCCGATGGGGGTCTTGGCGCAAGCGATCATATCGCCGGCATCCATCTCCCGGATCAGGTACATTGCCGTCACACCGGTTTCCGCCAGACCGTCCAAGACTGCCCACTGGTAAGGGGCAGAGCCCCGGTACTGAGGCAGAAGGCTGGCATGGATATTGATAAAGCCCTTGGGGGCAATATCCAGCACCTTTTGGGGCAGAATACGGCCGTAAGCCACTACCGCCACCACATCCGGCTGCAGATCACGGAGCTGCTGCACGGTCTCTTCTTCCCGGATGTTTTCCGGCTGGAACACCGGGAGGTTGTGGCCCAGAGCCACCTCTTTCACGGGGGAGTATACCATTTTCATGCCCCGGCCCTTGGGTCTGTCCGGCTGGGTATAGACACCCACCACTTGAAAGTGATCGGCAATGATCTTTTTAAGGCAGGTGGCCGCGATATCCGGCGTACCCATAAACACAACGCGCATAGGATTCCTCCTGAAAATTACTCTTCTGCGTACTCCATCAATTCGTCATCGGTCAGCAGACGGTCCATCACCTGGGTGTAGAGAATGCCGTCCAGGTGATCCAGCTCATGGCAGAAGCATCGGGCGGTCAACTCCTCCCCTTCCGCTTCAAACCAATTGCCGCTGCGATCCTGCGCCCGGACCTTTGCATAGTAGGGGCGCTTTACCAGACCATACTTACCGGGCACGCTCAGGCAACCCTCCGGGCCGACCTGCTCACCGTCGGTCTCAACCAGCACAGGATTCACCAGTTCCAGAATCTCCTCTCCGGTGTCCACCAGCACCACCCGGCGCAGGATGCCCACCTGAGGTGCGGCAAGGCCGACACCGCCGGAATCCAACAGAGTGTCCCGCATATCGTCCAGTAGCTTATGCAGCTTTTCATCAAAGTTCTCCACCGGTCTGCACACTTTATGCAGCGACGGCTCTGTATCGTTCAAAATATTACGCAGTCCCATTGTTTTTCCTCTCTAGTCAAAGCCGTTCACATCGATAAAAGCGGATACGCCTCGATTCTCTCTATCCTGAGAGAACTGCCGCAGCAGGTGGGCCAAAAGCAGACGCAGAGGTCTTGTCATTTTGCACCGCAATGTCAGACGATAACGGTAATTATAATTGATCTTAGGTACAGGGCAAGGGGCGGGTCCCAGCACACTGCACTCTTCGCCGGCGTATTCCGGCCCTTGCAGAAGTGTCTGCAGGCTCGCTTTGAGCTTAGCCGCGCCACAGAGGACGCGGGCCTCCTCCTGGCCCGTAAGGGTGATCACCGCCAAATCCCCAAAGGGAGGACTTTGCAGCTGCCTGCGCAGACCGATCTCCAGTTCGTAAAAACTGTCATAGTCCTGGTTGGCAGCCAACGTGATCACATTATGTTCCGGCACGAAGGTCTGAATCATCGCACGACCTTCTGCATCACCCCGACCTGCCCGGCCCACCACCTGGGTGAGCATATTGAAGGTCGTCTCGGCGGCGCGATAGCTATCATTATACAGGCTCAGATCCCCGTCCAGAACGCCCACCAGCGTCACATCCGGCAGATTCAATCCCTTGGCAACCATCTGCGTACCAAGGAGTACCGGAATGCGCTCCTTTTGAAATCTGTCCAGAATAACCTCGTGAGTATTGGTGGCAGACACAGTGTCTGCGTCCATACGCTCCACGGCGATATCACCAAAGCGCTCCTGAAGCTCCTGCTGGACCTTCTGGGTGCCGGTGCCTACCCGTTTCAACGGGCCACCGCACTTAGGACAGCGGCGAGGTGCGGGCAGGGAGTGTCCGCAGTAGTGGCACATCAGCCGCTCGTTGGCGCTGTGATAAGTCAGCCTTGCGCTGCACCTGGGACATTCCGGTGCCTCCCGGCAGTCCACGCACACCAGCGCCCGACTGTTGCCGCGACGGTTTAGAAACAGGATTGTCTGTTTTCCCGCTTGCTCTGTCTCCCGGATGGCATTTTGCAAGGGATAGCTCAGCGACAGATCATTGCCGAACTTCACCTCCTGGCGCATATCCACGATCTCTACCTTTGGGAGGGATCGGTCACCAAAGCGATGGCGCAACTGATACAGGCGGTGCACGCCGGTCTTACTGTAGTACATACTCTCCACACTGGGAGTTGCTGAACCGAGAAGCACCAATGCCTTCTCTTTATAACCCCGCCAGAGGGCCACATCACGGGCATGGTAGCGGGGAGTATTTTCCGATTTATAAGAATGTTCCTGCTCCTCATCCAAAATAAGGAGTCCCAATTGGGGACAGGGAGCAAACACTGCCGAGCGGGTGCCTACCACCAATTTGGCTTCCCCAGAGCGGACTCTCTTCCACTGGTCATACCGCTCTGTCGCAGGAAGGCTGCTGTGGAGCACTGCCACCCGATCACCGAAATAGGCAGCCATCAAACCTAAAAGCTGGGGCGTCAAGGCAATCTCCGGCACAAGAAGGATCGCCTGCTTCCCTTGCTCGATGCACTGCTCAATCAGTTTGATATACACCGATGTCTTACCTGCGCCGGTGACACCGTAAAGGAGCGCCGAGCCGGGAACATCGGACATCATTTGCTGCGTTAAATCCTCAAACGCCGCCTGCTGCTCCTCATTCAGAGTTAGCGGGCCGTTTCGTTTTGCAGGGCGAATCTCCCTACACCGCAGAACTTCCTGCTGAGACAGCTCTACAAAGCCTAAATCCGCCAAGCGGCGGATCGTGGCTGGTTTGGCGCCGGTAAAATAGCAGATCTCCTTCACCGGTGCAGAGCCGATCCCGCAAAGCAATTCCAAAACAGATCTCTGCATTGCGGCAGATCTGGGACGGGTAGCAGCATAGGCCAGCGCCTCTTCCACCGTGCCTGCAATGGTAGCGATCTGCTGCTGCTTATCGCCGGTTCGTCGTAAGAAATCCCGCTCCGCAGTGATCCACTTTTTCCCAACAAGGTAGGCAATTGCTTTCTCAAAGCGCTCCTCCTGAGGAACCGTCTGACGCAGAATATCGCCGTCTGCGCTGCCACCGCATGCAAGCAGGGTCTCCAGCAACAATTTTCCATCCTGTTGGCGAAGCGTTTTCTCCTGCCAACTGCGGTCTTCAGTTAGAGAAAAGGTGTCCTTGCTCTTAAACCAAAGGCCTGCCGGAAGCATTGCCCGAATCGCATCGTAGAAGGTGCAGAAATACCGTTCCCGCAAAAATGCGGCAAGACGGAGCATCGTAGACGACAGAACAGGCTCATCGTCCAGGCATCGGGTCACCGATTTAAGGCCTGCTTCCTTTCCCTCCTCCACAGCCAGCACCACGCCCTCGGCATGGCGGTTGCTGCGGCCAAAGGGCACCATCACTCGAATACCGGGCACCACATTCATCTCAGAGGAAAAGGCGTAAGAATAGGGCTTATCAATGGCAAAGTTCGCCGCTGAAACAGCTATTTTTGCAATCATAAAACCCCTCCTTACTCTCTTTTGAAGCCGTTATTTAGTTCTTGTATTCGTCCTTCAGATCTGCGGTCAGCGCGCCTTCAGCCACTTCCCGGATCGCCAGGGTGACGGGCTTGTCAGTCAGCTCCTCCTGGAGAGCCTCAGCCTCAACCGCGATCTGTCTTGCCCGGTGGGCAACTACATTTACCAGCAAATACCGGCTACTAACATTCTTCAGCAAATCTGCTACAGGGGGGTACAACATATAATTTCCTCCAATTTCTCAATCCGCCTCACGGGCGATAATTTTTAACATTTCTTCTGCGCAGGCATCCACCCGGTCATTGACCACCACATAGTCATAGTGTTTGCTCTGCTCCATTTCCCAGGCCACTCTTGCCTGTCGGATCCGGATCTGTTCCTCTGAGGTGTCTCCCCGGCCGCGGAGCCGGTGTTCCAATTCCTCGGCAGAAGGCGGCGCGATAAAGATCAAAACCGCGTCCTCCGTCTCCCGGCGCACATTGAAAGCGCCGTTAGGCTCAATATCCAAAATCACACTGCCTTTCTGGAGTTTCTCCTCCAACTGGGCTTTGGGAGTGCCGTAGTAATTGTCCATATGAACATCATATTCCACAAAGGCGTCCTGCTTGATCATCTCAAGGAACTGCTCCCTGCTGATGAAGAAGTAGCTTACGCCCTCCACTTCCCCGGGACGGGGGCTGCGGGTGGTGGCAGACACGGAGAAGCTCAAGTCCGGCCGTCTGGCCATAACCTTGCTCAAAACAGTACTTTTTCCCACGCCGGAGGCGCCGGATATTACAAACAGTTTACCCTTGGCCATGGTCTTTATCCTCCTGCTTGTCCTCCCAGCGGGCAGAGAGTACATCTGTGGTCAACGCAGACAGAATCACATGGTCCGTGTCCATCAAGATCACAGACTTGGTCTTTCTGCCATAGGAGGCATCAATCAGCATGCCTCTGTCCCGTGCCTCCTGGATCACCCGCTTAATGGGCGCGGAGTCCGGCTCCACAATGGCAAGGACCCGATGAGAAGCCACCATACTGCCAAATCCGATTCCAATCAATTTCATAGTATCCTCACTCTATGTTCTGGGTCTGTTCACGGATCTTCTCCAGTTCGGCCTTGATATCCACCACGACCCGCGCCAGATTCACATCTGTGCACTTGGAGCCGATGGTGTTGGCCTCCCGGTTCATCTCCTGCAGGAGGAAATCCAGCTTTCGGCCAACAGCGCCGCCGCCGTCCAGCATCGTGTTCATCTGCTTCAAATGGCTGCGCAGGCGGACGGTCTCTTCGTCTACGGCGACCTTGTCCGCAAAAATGGCCGCTTCAGTAAGGATTCTGCTCTCATCCAGGGAGGTATTGGCCAGCACTTCTTTCAGCTTATTTTCCAGGCGGGTGCGGTAGTCGATCACGGCCTGGGCATTGCCCTGCTCCACAACAGAAACCAGCTCCAATATGGTATTGCCCCGGTTCCGCAGGTCCCGGTCAAGGGCCTCGCCCTCTGCTGTACGCATAGCATCATACTCGCTCAGTGCCTTTGTCACCACGGTCATCAGGTCGGACAAAAGCTGCTCCTCATCCACCTGGGGCTTTTCCAGAGTAAACACCTCGGGAAGGCGGGACAAATTGGAGACGCTGATATCGTCCTTGACATCATGCTCTTCTACCATCCGGCGCATAGCGCACAGGTAGCTCTCCAACACAGCGGTGTTCAATGTCACCTGCACCTCATCACCGTTTTCGCTGCGGACTGAGATGAACACATCCACCTTGCCCCGGGAGATAGCGTTTTTCACTGCCTGCTTTACCGCTTCCTCACCGAAGGTCAGGATCCGGGGCAGACGCACAGAGCAATCCAAATAGCGGTTATTTACGCTCCGTAGTTCTACGGTGAACTCCCTGCCATTGATGGTCTCAACGGCACGGCCGTAGCCGGTCATACTTTTGATCAAAGTGATTCCCTCTTTTCTATCTGGTCACCGAAGGACCTTTATTACGACTCGGACGACTTCAGCTCAGCAGATACTTGATAGGTACCCATAGCGCCTACGCCCGCATATTTGCTGCCAATGACAATATCAGCCTTCATTGTGGCGATACCCATCTGCGCGCCGGCAAAATCTACAACAACAGATATATCCGCCTCGGTTATGTCCTCCACCAATTCAATGGGACCACGGACCTCGACTGTCAGCATTTTCGTGATCATATCCACATCCATGCCCGCCGGTATATTGATGGCGGTGATGGTGGATACGTTAAAGGTCTTCATCATCAGTTTCGGGAATCGGACGCTTACATTCACTTGCTCCACACCGGTTTGATTGGTAATGCCCTCCGGCAAGGTGATGGGGAATGTAATAACCTTATCCTCCCGGATCTGGCCCAGGTTGATAGCACCAACGGTCAGAGAATCCAGACCCTCCAGCAGCTGCTCACTGCCGGACACGCGGATTTTCTCAATATCCAGCTCTATGGTACTGGTCTGGGCAGTAGCGCCGCCGCCGGCGATAATGTCCACCACGAGGTCAATCTCCTTCACCCGCTGAATCTTCAGCACCAGGCCAATGTCTTCCACATTGGTAGTCACCATCTCGGCATCCACAGGCTCACCTTCAGCATTACACAGAGCATACTGGTATTCGCCCACAATGGTCTCCGTCTTATTGGTCAAATCCACGGAAACAACCGCCTTGTGGATATTTTCCATCACAGATGCCGGGCCAACTACTTCCACACTTGGGTTGTCAAGTTGGATGTTGGTCAAATCCGCCAGGAATCCCTCCGGCACAGCCGTGGCGCCGTAGTCGATCACCACAGGCAGAATCTTCTTTACTCGTGTCTCCACCTTCACAGTGATCAGATCCGTACTGCTGCTAAGGACGGAAATCTCGTTTTGGGAAACATTGCCGGGATACTGAATATCATAGGACAGGTTGTGCGTGCCCGGCTTTTCAATATTGCCCACATTCGTAATAACGTTGATGTTGGCTTCGTTCAGGTCATTGAGTGTGGTACGGTTTCCTTTCAGCGCCAGGGTGACCTTAGGCACATCGCTGACGATCATCAAGCCCCGTTCTGTGAGAATCTCCTTGTTCTGAAGAACCACAGGAATCTCATAATAGGTTTTCTCGAACTCGGGGTTGACCACAGTGATCACGTACAACCACAGGCCGAAGGCAACCACAACAGAAAGAAGGATGGCAAGAAACTTATTTTTCATTTCCCTTTCCTCCCTTTTTCGTGTTTTGTAGTTTCTGATAGAGCTTGACCACCAGGTTCTCTTCCTTAGGAGTCTCCTCGGTACAAAGCTCGTTGCGCAGCAGCCTCTCCAGCGTTTGGGGTGCCAGATGGCGCTTGAGCATACCGCCCACTGCCACAGAAATGGCGCCAGTCTCCTCGGAGACTACAACCACAACCGCATCGGATACCTCACTCATACCAACCGCAGCCCGGTGGCGGGTACCCAGATCAGCACTCAGCCGACTACTCTCCGACAGAGGCAGCACACAGCCTGCAGCTGTCACCATACCGTCACGGACGATCACCGCGCCGTCGTGGAGCATAGCCTTCGGGAAGAAAATATTCCGCAGCAACTGCTCAGATACGCGGCCGTCAATCATAGTGCCGGTCTTGAAGTACTCGTCCAGACGGTTGTCCCGGGCAAATACAATCAGCGCGCCCACTCGCTCACGGCTCATAGTCTCACAAGCGTGAACCACCTGGACAATTACAGGGACCAATTCCTGCTGAGGCTTTTCAGTTCCCAGCAGGTGCTTCAGTTTCACATTGCTCAAATGGTCGATCATACGGCGCAGTTCCGGCTGGAACAGCACCACCAGCGCTAACAGACCGATCGTCAGCACCTCTGAGAACAAATAACTCAAAGTATGCAGATTCAGCAGTTCTGTCAGCCAGGCCACCACGATGATCACACTCACAACCCAGGCAATCCGGGAGGTGCCTGTAGAGCGGAACAGGGGCAGGAGTTTATAGATCAAATACGCAACCAGGATGATGTCCAGATAGTCTGACCACCGCATCCCCTGAATTTGCAGCCACATAGATTCCAATACTTCCATAAACGCCCCTCTTTCTCCACTTTTCTCTCTTGTATAGCAAGCACTTTTGTGCCAATGGCATAACTAGCCTATTATCTATTCCATTATAGCGGATTGGGTCTCTGATAGCAATACTTATTCACAATTTTTTTACGTTTACTGACCTAGTTTTTCAACTGCCAGCAGCAGGTTTCCCGTCTGCCAGGGAGCCGCATCGTGGCCAAAGCTGACACGGACCGTACCGGTCCGTAAAGTACCGGCGCTTTCATGGGCCAAGGGAGCGCAGTGGAGGCCCGCCCGCACGGCAATTCCCATGCGTCCCAACAGCTCGGCCGCCTCCTCGCAGTCCATATTGGGAACAAATGACACCGTTCCTCCCTGGTGCTGTCCCCAAAAGACCCGAAATCCCATTCTCTGCAGTTCCTCAGCGCAGCGTCTCGCCTCTTTTTGTTCCCGGGCCAACAGCTGTGTCCCCTGCCCTATTACATAAGCAATCCCGGCAGAAAGCCCGGCAATCCCCGGCACATTCAGCGTGCCTGCCTCCGCCATATCGGGCAGAAAGTCCGGCATTTCCCGGCTCTCCGACATACTGCCGGTGCCGCCCTGGAGCAGTGGCGCGGGATTTCTGCCGCACAAGAGCAGACCTGTTCCCTGAGGGCCCAGGAGTCCCTTGTGGCCCGGCATCGCAATAAAATCTGCTCCCAGTTTTTCCATATCCACAGGCAGTGTGCCAGCCGACTGGGCCGCATCTATGATAAACGGCACGCCGTGGCTCTTACACAAGCTTGCCATCTCCTCCACGGGAAGAATATAGCCAAATACATTGGAAACGTGGGTGAATACCGCTGCATCCACTCCCTTGCGCAAAACCTCTTCAAACTCTGCCAAAGTATTCTCCCAGTCAAAAAGCTTTCGGCCGGCCACGGTCACCTTTGCGCCCCGGGCATACAGGGGACGCACCACCGCATTATGCTCAAAACCGGAAATCGCCACCCTGGCGCCGGGCTTTACCAAAGTCTGTATGGCAATATTCAGACCATGGGTACAGTTGGAGGTCATCACCACCTGCTCCGGCCGGCAATGAAACAGCTTTCCCGCCTGTTCCCGGCAGCGAAGGACTGTTTTTGCCGCGGTCATTGCCGCGGTATAGCCGCCGCGGCCGGGATTGGCGCAATTCTCCAGGGCGCATTTGACCGCCCTTGCCACAGTTTCCGGCTTGTGAAAGGATGTGGCGCCGTTATCCAGATAGGTCATAACCTCAGTTCCTCAGGTGAGCCGTTGTTTTTGAGAGAATAGGCTTTTCGGAAAGGGATCTCCGCCTGGCGCAAAAGCATTGCCGATGCCATCATGTCCCGGCAGTCCATTCGCACACTATAGCCGCACCCCTTCTCCTCCATCCACCTCGGTGTTCTCTGCACGGTGCATTCCACTCCCGCCCGGCGCAAGATCTCCTCTGCCCGTTGGGCAGGTGTCACCGAACGGAAGGTTATGATACAATTCCTCATAAAAAACCCTCCCGAACCAATTTATGTTCAGGAGGGTATATTTGTGTAATTGGCGAAACCCTTATAGGGTTTCCAGCAGACATACCGCATGGCAGGCCATACCGCTGCCGTCACCAGTGAAGCCCAAATGCTCCTCAGTGGTAGCTTTTACATTCACCTGCGCTGCGGAAATCCCCAGAGCATGGGCGATGTTTTCTTCCATTTGGGGAATATATGCCATCAGCTTCGGTCTTTGGGCGATCATAGTCACATCTACATTTTCAGTGCGGTAGCCGGCAGCATGGATCTTTTCCGCCACGCAGGCGAGCAGCTTCCGTGAATCTGCGCCCTCGTATACAGGGTCCGTATCCGGAAAGTGTCTGCCAATATCTCCCAGACCTGCCGCGCCCAGCAGCGCGTCAGAGACCGCGTGGAGCAGCACATCTGCATCAGAGTGTCCCAAAAGTCCCTTTTCGAAAGGAATCTTCACACCGCCAAGAATCAGATCCCGACCATCGGTCAGTTTATGAACATCGTATCCGTGTCCGATTCTCATACTGTTTCCTCCAGCAGCATGGCTGCTATTCTTAAATCCATAGGGGTGGTGATCTTCATATTCTTCTCGTCACCCTCCACAATCTTTACGGACATACCCAGCCGTTCCACGGCAGAGCAGTCGTCCGTGATCTCTGCTTTGTCCTCTTTTGCCTTTTGCAGAGCCGCTTTCAGCAAGCTACGGTCAAAGACCTGGGGCGTCTGAATGGCTTGCAGGTCGCTTCTGGGGGGCGTTTCTTTCACCACGCCGCCTTGCACGACCTTAATGGTGTCCTTCACCGGGACGCCAGGCGCAGCCGCACTGAAGGTATTGGCCGCCCTGACAGTTCTGTCAATCACTGCCTCTGTGACCAAGGGTCTTGCCCCGTCGTGGACTGCAACCAGATGCACAGAGGAGGACAGCGCCCGCAGGCCGTTGAACACGGATTCCGGGCGGTCTTTACCGCCAGCTACCACCGCTTTGACCTTGGGAAATTGGGCGCAGAGAGCCATCACTTTTACAATCAGATCCTCCCGGGTGACCACCACGATCTCCCGGATAGCATCGCAATTCTGAAATGCCCGAACAGAGCGGAGGATCAGTTCTTCTCCGCCCAGCTGAGCAATCACCTTGTCGATGCCCCCCATACGGCTGGCTGTTCCTGCCGCCACAATCACCGCGCCGCAGTATCGCAGCGGCAGCACCTTGCGGACCGCCCTTGTCACTTTGGAAAAATCCATTTTACAGCTCCTTAATCAGCTTCTTGAAATATTCGCCTCTTACCATAAAGTTCTTGAATTGGTCAAATGCCGCGGAGGCCGGGCTCATCAGTACAACATCTCCCGGTTTGGCATCCGCTGCCGCCCGCTGGGTAGCAGTGGTAAAATCTCCGCAATCAATAATCTCCGGATTTCCCGGTGTATACTCAGGCGCCTTCTCCACCGCGCGGCGGATATGTCCGGCGGTAGCGCCGTTCAAATACAGCCGTTTCACGTTGCGGCAAATCACAGGGCCCAGAATATCATAAGGGATGTTCTTGTCATAGCCGCCTGCGATCAGCAACACCTTTTCGCTGAAACTGTTCAGTCCCGCGATCGTACGGCTGGGAGAGGATGCGATGGAATCATTATAGAACTTCACGCCGTCCTTGACCCGCACCAGCTCGATCCGGTGCTCCACACCCCCAAACTCCCGGGCGACCTTGCGTATCGTTTCATCATCCACAAGTCCCTGAACCGCAAGGATCGCAGCCATATAATTTTCAATATTATGCACACCGGGAATCACAATATCCCGTGTATCCAGCACAGGCTCACCATCTCGGCTGATGACACTTTCTTGCAGGCACACGCCCCGGCATTCTCCCAGTCGGGAGAAATAGCGGGTCTTTCCGTTGCCACAAAAGGCTTTTGTGATGGCGTTGTCCCAGTTCAGCACAAGCACATCCTCTTCCTTTTGGAAACGGAAAAGGTTCTTCTTTGTCTCTACATACTCCTCCATATCCTTGTGGACATCCAGATGGTTGGGGGCAAGGTTTGTCACCACCGCAATATGGGGACTGCGGGTCATATCCATCAACTGGAAAGAGCTCAGCTCCACCACCGCAAAATCCTCCGGCCTCATCTCGTCCACCAGGGGCAGCAGGGGCGTTCCGATATTGCCGCCCAGCCAAACGGTCTTTCCAGAGGCCTTCAGCATCTCGGAAATCAAAGTGGTGGTAGTGGTCTTTCCATCAGAACCGGTGACCGCTAAAGTAGTGCAGGGGCACAATTCAAAAAACACTTCCATCTCGCTGGTGATCTTCGCGCCGGCTTGGCGCAAAGTATTCAGCGCAGGGTTATTGGGGTGCATGCCGGGGGTGCGGAACACAATATCGGCAGAAAGATTATCCAAATATCCCTCGCCCACCTGCAGGCGGCAGCCCTGCCGCTCCAGATCCAGTACCTCCTTGTCCAGCTTCTCACGGGGAGTCTTATCGCAGCCAGTCACCTTGCAGCCATAACGCAAAAGCAGGCGCACCAGAGGGCGGTTGCTGACGCCAAGGCCCAGCACAACAATTCGTTGATCACGCAAAGGGGTAAAATACGATTCCAGCAATCCTAACATAGCGATTCCTCTTTTCAACCATATCTTTCTACATATAGTATAGCTGTTTTCATAGGAATTTGCAAGATGTTTGACAAGCGGTCCTTTTTGCGATACAATATTTTAGCGACCGGGCCGGACAGCCGCGGCTGAGTTTCGAAAGGACTCAGGTGAGGAAAGTCCGGGCTCCACAGGGCAAGGATAACGGGTAATGCCCGCCGGGGGTGACCCCAGGACAAGTGCAACAGAGATATACCGCTTCGTTTTACGAAGTAAGGGTGAAAAGGTGGGGTAAGAGCCCACCCGGCCCATGGAGACATGGGTTTTACGATGTAAACTCTATCCGGAGCAACGCCGTGGAGGAACATATGGTTTGCCCGACCGTTCCGAGGAGGCGGCTTGATTCCGTGAGCAATTGCGGAACTAGATAGATGGCTGTTTAGACAGAACCCGGCTTACAGGCCCGATCGCAACCAAAGGAATCAAAATGCACCGTTGCCGCGGTGCATTTTTTCTTGGCTTTTTGTAATTGCAGTGCTATAATAATGACAACTTTTCAACGAAAGGGCCGGTTTTATGGGTAGAAAGAAAGTCTTAGCGAAATGCTTTGTTGCTCTGCTGTGCGCAGTTGTCATCATCCTCTCCGCCCTGCCTTTGATCGGGTGTGCCAAGCAGCCTGTTCCCGATGCCACCACCCCTCAAACTACGGATCGAACTGTGAAAAACGTGATCTTTATGATCGCAGACGGTGGCGGCTATGACAATTTCACCCTGGCAAGTCTGGTCAAAGAGGAGATGCTACGCCGTGGTGTCTGCAAGCTTAGCGGTGCAAAGACAGAAGTGACCAATGACCGTCTCTCTGATCTCGGCCTTTCTGCCGTGAATAAGTTGTATTTGGATTCCTTTTTGGTAGGCTCCGCCAACACCCTTCTGCAAACACCCCACGGGGCCGAAAATGACTATCTGAGCTACATTACCGACTCTGCCGCCGCAGGCACCGCGCTTGCCACTGGGTACAAAACTTGCTATAGCTATATTGGTCTCGATGCTGACGGCAAACCGAGAGCTTCCCTGTCCGAACTTTCCAGAATGGGGGGTATGGCAACCGGCATTGTGACTACCAAGTCCTATATGGATGCCACACCTCAAACCTTCTTCACCAGCCATAGCCTTCACAGATACCAGTATCAGGACAACAGTCTTCAGTCCCTCCTTAGTGGCACCGACGTGGTGATCGGCGAAGGCACAGAGTTTGGCGATCTGTACAAAACAGACACCTCCTGCCATCCGGACATCACTCCCAACACATTGGGCTACACCGTTGCATGGAATAAGATTGAACTGCTGGACGCTGCGAAAACCGCCACAAAACTGTGGGCGCCGATTCTTGGCGCAGACAATTCCACTAAAGAGATCAAGACCGCCAGCCGGGATCAGGCAGCGGATCACATCTCCTATGATATTGACGGAGCGGATTCCGACCAGCAGCCTTCTTTACTGGAGATGACCCAGGCCGCTTTGCAGGTTCTGGAGAATATCAACGACCCCGACGGCTTCTTTCTGATGGTAGAGGGCGGTGCTTTGGATAACGCTGCGGAGGATGGTTTCCTGCGGGCCGCCGTGGGTGAATACCTGGCCTTTGACGAAGCCTTTGGCTACTGCGTCAGCTGGGCACAAAAGCGGGGTGACACCATCGTTATTGCCGTTCCGGACCACGACTCTGGTGGCTTTGCCGGCATTGAGCCTTGCCTGGACACTCTCATCGACAGCATCATCACCGGCAAGCTGGGCAGTGATGATTTCACTTCTCAAACGGACTTCTATGCCATGAAAACCCTACTGGATAGTATGGGCGCCGATGTCTCCCAAATGACTCTCCACGGTGATCACACGGATATGGCCGTGCCCATCTCCCTGTATGCGCCGGAAAGTGTCAGAATGGAACTGCTGGCGTTTCTGACTCTTCCCACTGATACGGCAGATGTGCGGCTAGGCACCAACGCCTTCTATGTGCCCAATGAATCCAACTTCCTCACCTGGTATGCCTCCTCCGCGCTGAACGAAGACTATACCATAGACAACACTCTAATTGCTCCGGCCATTGCTCAGATTCTGCAGCTGGGCTCTTTGGATGATGCCACCGAACAGCTCTTCATCCCTATTGGTCATACTGACGGCAAAACATTTACCGGTAGCTTCGGCGGCAGTATGGAATACGGCGACAAGGTATTCGCCAATCCCCTCGCCCAGTTCCGCTACAATACCTACTGTAGTGAAGATCTCGAAATTCGCATCCACCGGAATACCAACACCTATGAGCAAAACGGAACCGTGGCAGAAAACCAACACATCGGTAATCACCTGCCCATTTCCATCTTCGTCCTGGATAACACACAAAAGCCAAAAGCCGGCACTTTCTATGTGCCACACAGTCTCGCGGAGCTGCTGAAATCGCATTAGCAAAAAACCACCGACTTTGTGTCGGTGGTTTTCTTTTACTACCCTTCTTCCGGGAGCTTCACAAGGCCGGAGACCTCGGATACCGGCAGGGAAAATGCGATACCCTGGGCCTTTTTGCCCATACCCATGCGGTTGTAGAGAGCGTTGAGAACGGCATCCCGAATACCTTTCTCCACAACCATCATCAGGACTTCCTTTTCCGCGTGGACGGTAATTCCGAAAAAGGTTGCTTCCTTTTCCCGTGCCACACCGCGGGCATTTATGATCGTACCGCCCCGGACGCCCTGCTCCCGTGCCACATCCATAGCCTCCTCGGCAAAGCCGGAATTGACAATTACAAAAATCACTTCATGATTATCAGTTTTCATACTTATTCCTCCCTTTTTTGCCGATTATTGCTCAAAAACTGGTACATATTCACACCAATCACACTGGAAAACGGAACGGCAAAAACAATGCCTTTTCCGTTGCGGATGGTAGTAAACTTGTCCTCCAGACACTTGATCACCGGCTCCACCATATCCTCCCGGACCACGCTGAGGATCACTGCCTTTTGCGTATTGAGACCCAGCATATCCACAAGATCTGAGGTGGCTGTACCCTTTCCGTTGAACACCATTTGATAGTTGACTTCAAATTGGCTCAGGACGTCCAGGTAAAACTCCGCTTTGGGGCGGTCTACTACGGTAAATATCAGCTTCAGTTTCTTGATAGCGGATTCATTGATCGTATTTGCCATAACTACCCCTCCCCTACATAAAGTTAATAATCTGCTGATCATCAGCATCCAGAATGCGCTTCATAGCCTGCTTCTCCTGGATCCGGTTGTGGACGATAGCCCGGAAGCCTAGCAGCTGAATGGTGATCAGCGGTGCCATAGCCACCAGCGCCACAACACCAAAAGCATCCCGCAGCACAGCACCCTCACCTTGGATGCCCACGCACACACCGACGGCCAGAGGCAGAATGAAGCCGGAAGTCATAGGACCGCTGGCCACACCACCGGAGTCGAAGGCGATGGCCGTATACACAGGAGGCACGAACAAAGAAAGCGTAAGAGAAATAAAGTAGCCGGGAATGATGTAATAAGCCAGGGAGAAATCAAAGATAATCCGTATCATCGACAGCGCAATCGCGCCTCCCACGCCTATGCACAGGCCTGTAAGCATAGCCTTTTTAGTGATATAGCCGCTGGTGATCTCCTCCACCTGCTGGTTCAGTAAGTGAATGGCAGGTTCTGCCAGCACCACTAAAACGCCCATAACAAGACCCAAGCCAACCACCAGGGTTCGATTCATCCCGGACAAGGCCACACCCAATTTGTAGCCGATGGGCATAAAGCCCACATTGACGCCAGTCAAGAATATCACAAGGCCTATATAAGTAATCACAACACCCACACCGATCCGGAGCAGCTGCCGTTTCGGCAGTTTCAGGAAAAAGATCTGGCACGCCAGGAAGAATGCCACGATCATCCCCAGCGCCATTGCCACCTCTTTGCAGGTATGAACCGCGGTGGCAAGGAATGCTTTGGCAATATCATTGCTCACAGTGTAATCCGGCACCGCATAAGCCAGGTCAGATTGGGAGAACACGCCCAGCATCAGCACCGCCAAAATCGGTCCCACAGAGCAAAGGGCCACCATACCGAAACTGTTTTCCTGGGAACGGCGGTCGCCAAGAACGCCGGAAATACCCACGCAAAGAGCCATGATAAACGGAACGGTGATCGGACCGGTCGTCACGCCGCCAGAATCGAAGGCCATGGGCATCAGCGCAAGATTGTCATTCACCGCCAGCAGCAGCGCAACAGAAAACAACAGCATATAAAACAGCATCAAAATCATCGCCAAGCGGCGTTTGAAAACGATACGTAGAATTGCCACGATCAGGAACAGACCAACACCGATACCTACAGTGACGATCAGCAGAGTGCCATTCATCACGGAACTGACCTGCTTGGCAAGCACCTGTAGATCGGGTTCTGCAATGGTGATCAGCAGTCCCAAAGCAAAACAAACGATCAGAAGCAGGCTCAACTTCTTCTGCCGGGATAGGCCGGCGCCCACATGGATACCCATAGGCGTCATAGCAACATCTGCGCCCAAATTAAACAGGCCGATACCCAAAATAAGCAGCACCGCGCCGATAGTAAAGGAAATCAGTTCCACAGACGAAAATTCAAACCACGGAAGCAGCGATATCAAATACACGATCATCGTGATAGGCAGGGCGGAAATCAACGCTTCCGTAATTTTCGAACGCAATTGTCTCAATTTTCCGTCACACTCCTTAATAAGTAATCCATTTCGTTGATTATATCACAAAAGGCTATTGGAATCCAGCTAAAAAAACAAAAACCCCGGTCCGAAGACCGGGGTTTCTTACGTTTTAGGAAACGATCAAGAATTACTCGAAGATCTCGGTGACAACACCGGAACCGACAGTACGGCCGCCTTCACGGATAGCGAAACGCAGGCCCTTCTCGATAGCGATGGGGGTGATCAGCTCAACATTCATAACAACGTTATCGCCGGGCATGCACATCTCAGTGCCTTCGGGCAGGGAGATGATGCCGGTGACGTCGGTGGTACGGAAGTAGAACTGAGGACGGTAGTTGTTGAAGAAAGGAGTGTGACGGCCGCCTTCTTCCTTGGACAGGACGTAAACCTGGCCAGCGAACTTAACCAGAGGCTTGATGGAACCGGGCTTGCACAGAACCTGGCCGCGCTCGATTTCCTTCTTGTCAACGCCACGGAGCAGAGCACCGATGTTGTCGCCAGCTTCTGCGTAGTCCAGCAGCTTGTGGAACATTTCGATATCGGTACAAACGGTCTCCTTCTTCTCCTCACGCAGGCCGACGATCTCGACCTTATCGTTCTTGTTGATCTGGCCACGCTCAACACGACCGGTAGCAACAGTACCACGGCCGGAAATGGTGAACACGTCCTCAACAGGCATCAGGAAGGGCATATCAGCCTTACGGTCGGGAGTAGGAATGTACTCGTCGACAGCGTCCATCAGAGCCTTGATGCAAGCGTACTCGGGAGCGCTGGGATCGTTGGACTCGGAGATCAGAGCGTTCAGAGCGGAACCCTGGATAACGGGGATGTCGTCGCCGGGGAACTCATAGAAGGACAGAGTCTCGCGGATCTCCATCTCAACCAGCTCCAGCAGCTCAGCGTCGTCAACCAGGTCAGCCTTGTTCATGAAGACAACGATAGCGGGAACGCCAACCTGACGGGCCAGCAGCAGGTGCTCCTTGGTCTGAGCCATGGGGCCGTCGGTGGAAGCGATAACCAGGATAGCGCCGTCCATCTGAGCAGCACCGGTGATCATGTTCTTGATATAGTCGGCGTGGCCGGGGCAGTCAACGTGAGCGTAGTGACGGGTGTCGGTCTGGTACTCAACGTGAGCGGTGTTGATCGTGATACCACGAGCCTTCTCTTCGGGAGCCTTATCGATGGAAGCGTAGTCCTCGAAATCAGCGTAGCCCTTCATGGACAGGTACTTGGTGTTAGCAGCGGTCAGAGTGGTCTTGCCGTGGTCAACGTGGCCGATAGTGCCAATGTTAACATGGGGCTTGGTTCTTTCAAATTTCTGCTTTGCCATTTGAAATTTTCCTCCTGTTAAATGAAGTTTATAATTATTTTTGTTAAAACAAATTCGATGCGTTTCCGCACAGCATATACATCATACACCATCTTACGCAGAAACACAAGAAAAATTTTCTCGGAAACCCCTAAAAATTAGGGGTTTTCCGTAAAAATTCTTTAAATTAGCCCTTAGCGCGAGCCTTAACCAGCTCTTCGGTCTTG
>JAZKZN010000008.1:0-73346 GCA_045612705.1 Faecousia sp.
GGCTGCCTGGCGCTTATGAATGACTTTGGTACAGCGCTTATTTTCTTCTGCGCTTTTTTGGTCATCGCCTATATGCGTTCCGGAAATGTGGGTACCATCGCCCTTGCCTGTACGGCACTGGGCTTTGCCGGTGTGGTGGCACTGAAGATCGCCCCCCACGCCCTTCGCAGATTTGCCTCCTGGCGGCATATTTGGGAAATGCCTCTGGAGGGCGGCTATCAACAGACAAGAGCTTTGATGTGTATGGCTTCCGGCGGACTTTTGGGACTGGGTGCCGGAAAGGGCTGGATGAAGAATGTATTTGCCGCTGATTCCGATGTGGCCATTGCCACCGTCGGTGAGGAATGGGGACTTATTCTGGTGCTTCTGCTGATTATATCTGTGGTGGCACTGGCGGTATTTTCTGTCCGCGCTGCTGCGGTAGGACGCAGCAGTTTTTACACCATCGGTGCTTGCACCGCATCCAGTATTATGCTGGCGCAGGTCATTCTCAATGCTTTGGGCACGGTGGATATTCTGCCGCTGACCGGTGTGACCTTCCCGTTTTTGTCCAACGGCGGATCCAGTATGCTCTGTTCCTGGGGACTGCTTGCCTTCATCAAAGCGGCGGATACCCGCCAAAACGCCAGCTTTGCTGTCCGACTGATGAAAAAAGGAGGGCAAGAGGATGAATAGAATTGCAGGACGCGCTGGAATTGCTCTTTTATTGGTGCTGCTGCTTTTGGTAGGCTTCGGCCTTTTTGTGTTTGAGTATGTGACGCAGGCAAATTCCTGGGTGGTATTTGACGGCTCTCCCCATGTGTACAACGGCGGCAACATCGGCTGTGGTATTGTTGTGGACCGGGACGGCGTGCCGCTGTTGGACTTAAGCGACAGCCGAACCTATGCCCAGACGGAGGCAGTGCGGCGTTCCACGGTACACTGGTTGGGCGACCGGCAGGGAAGTATTTCTGCACCGGCTCTGTCTCACTACGCGGGTGAGCTGATTGGTTTTGACATTCTTAACGGTGTGTATTCCTATGGCACTACCGGTGGTACCGCTGAACTTACGCTGTCAGCTGAGGTGCAGCAGGCAGCGTTGGAGGCTATGGGCAGCTACAAGGGTACTGTGGGTGTTTACAATTACAAAACCGGCGAGCTTTTGTGCAGTGTCACAACCCCGAATTTCGACCCGGACAACTTGCCGGATGTTGCGGCAGATACGACAGGAACTTATGACGGCCTATATGTCAACCGCTTTACCCAGTCTACCTATATCCCCGGCTCTATCTATAAAATTGTCACCTTAGCGGCGGCTTTGGAAACCATTCCGGATATTATGGAGCAGAAATTCCAGTGTAGAGGAACTTACACAATCGGAAATCAGGAAGTCACCTGTGAGGACAGGCACTATAACCAGGATGTGAAAATGGCATTTCGCAATTCCTGCAACTGTGCTTTTGCGCAAATTGCCCAGCAGTTGGGTGCGGAAACCCTGACTCGTTATGTGGAACAGTTTCAGATTACCGAGCCGGTCACTTTTGATGGCATCACCACAGCAAAGGGAAAATTTGATTTAACGCAGGCTTCCGAGTACAGCGTTGCCTGGAGTGGTATCGGTCAGTACACGGATCTGATTAACCCCTGCAGGTTTATGACGTTTGTGGGAGCCATCGCAGCCGGCGGCGGGGGAGTAACGCCCCATTTGGTGGAGAAGGTTACCTCGGACGGTATTACAAGCTATCAGGCCAAAACACACAAGGAGCAACGGCTCATGTCTGCTTCCACTGCGGAAAAACTGCAGGAAATGATGGCATTTAATGTTACGGATAAATACGGCAGCGAGAATTTCCCCGGTCTGACTGTCTGTGCCAAGACCGGTACGGCAGAGGTCGGTGGCGGAAAAAAACCCAATGCAATGCTGGCAGGTTTTGTGATGGATGAAGAATATCCGTTGGCCTTTATTGTGGCGGTGGAGGACGGAGGCTACGGCAGAGAAATCTGCGTGCCCATTTTATCCAAGGTCTTAGCCTCCTGCAAGGCGGTTTTGGATGCTGAATAAGCATATGTTGTACGGATTGTACAAAAAAGAAATTTGTAAAAAATAAGAAATTGGTGTATTTTTGTGATTGACAAATGTACACCTGTGAGATACAATAGGTGCATCTAAAAGAAACCTGTAGGTTTCACAATGAAAGGAAGTAACCTAAAATGAAAAAGTTTTTAGCAATCGTGATGGCTGCTATGCTGGTAATCGGTCTGTTTGCCGGCTGTGCAGGCTCCGCAAAGAATTATAGTGCAAACAACACCGAGTTTGTTATCGGTGTTTCCGGTCCTTTGACCGGCGCTGCTGCCATTTACGGCACAGCTGTTGCCAATGCTGCACAGATGGCAGTTGACGAGATCAATGCTGCCGGCGGTTTCAATGGCGTGAAGTTCAAGCTGGTGGCTATGGACGACAAGCACGACGCAGCACTCGTTGCCGGTAACTACTCCGCTCTGCTGGAACAGGGTATGCAGCTGTCCTTGGGCACTGTTACCACTGCCCCCGGTATGGAGTTCAAGAACTTGTCCAAGGAAGACAATGTTTTCTTCCTGACACCTTCTGCTTCCGGTGATAAGATTCCCGAATTCGACAATGCTTACCAGATGTGCTTTGCTGACGGCAACCAGGGCGCAGTTGCTGCTAAGTTCGTCAATGAGAATTTGGCAGGTCAGACCATCGGTGCTTTCTACAAGTCCGACGAAGATTACTCCAAGGGTATTTTCCAGCAGTTCATGAAGAACCTGGATTCTTCCGTCACCGTCATCGAGACCTCCTTCACCGAGGCCGGTGCTACTGACTTCAGCACCCAGATCGACACCCTGAAGGATTGCAAGTTCATCTTTATGCCTACTTACTACCAGCCCGCATCCATCTTTATGGATCAGGCAAAGGATATCCTGGCTGCTGACCCAGTTTACTACGGCTGCGACGGTTTCGACGGTATCGACAGCCAGGACGGTTTCGATATCAACTCCATTCCCCAGAAGGTGACCATGCTGTCCCACTTCAACTCCAAGGCTGAGTCCGGCGCAGCTAAGACCTTCATCGACAAGTATGTTGCCAAGTACGGCGCAGAGACCCTGAACCAGTTCGGCGCTTCTGCTTATGACTGCATCTATGCACTGTTTGGCGCAATGAAGAAGGCTATTGACGCCGGCAAGGACATTCCTGTCACCATCAGCGCTTCCGACCTGTGCGAGATCCTGAAGGAGCAGTTTGAAGGCGGCTACACCTATGTCAATGGTGTCACCGGCGACAATATCTCCTGGGATGCCAGCGGCTACGTCAACAAGACCGCTATCCAGTATGTGATTAAGGAAGCATCCGATACCAGCAGTGCTGAGTACTAATTCTGTATAACTTGTTATAACACCAATAACACATGCACATACCGGCCCTTGGCCGGTATGTGCAGTTGTGCTACTTGTGAACTTTTCCCCAAGCAGGAATCTAAAGAATTGAGAATTGTTTATGGAAGTAATTTTGTCTACCTTAATTAACGGCCTGAGTCTGGGCGGCATCTATGCAATGATCGCTTTGGGATACACCATGGTCTACGGCATTGCAAAACTGCTGAACTTTGCTCACGGTGATATCATTATGGTCGGCGGCTATGTGATCTTTGTAGTGATGGCGATCAACAACCCGCTTTTTGCGGTGGTTGCGGCAGTTATTGCCTGTGTGGTTTTGGGTGTTGTGATCGAACGGGTGGCCTATCGGCCTCTCCGGGGCGCATCGCCTCTGGCGGTTCTGATCACTGCGATCGGTGTCAGTTATCTGTTGCAGAGCCTTGCCCAGATAGTGTTCGGTTCTGCGCCCAAGATGGTGACAGTATATGAGTTCGGCTCTGTGAGCTTCCTGGGTGTCACTGTTCAGGTTTCCGCGCTGGTCACCTTGGGCGTCACCGTGATCGTGATGACGGTACTGACTCTGTTTGTTAAGTGCACCCGTCTGGGCCGCGCTATGATCGCCGTGTCCGAAGACCGGGATGCAGCCCAGCTGATGGGCATCAATGTGAACGCCATTATTACCGTCACTTTTGCCATCGGCTCCTCTTTGGCAGCTCTGGCAGGCCTGTTCTATTTGCTGAAAGCTCCCAATGTGTCCTTCACTATGGGCGCTATGCCCGGCATTAAGGCCTTTACTGCTGCCGTTATCGGCGGTATCGGATCTATCCCCGGTGCTATGCTGGGCGGTATTTTGCTGGGTGTGGTGGAGTGTATTTCCTATAAGATCACAGCAATTGCGCCTTATACGGATGCCATTGAGTTTTCGATTTTGATCGTGATCCTTCTGGTCAGACCCACCGGCTTCCTTGGAAAGAAAAGGAGGGAGAAGGTATGACACTGAAGAAGATCAAACTCAATCACTACATCAATTACATTGTCATCGGCCTGCTTACGGTGGTGCTGGGCGCTATGTCCATTACCGGCGTGCGGTTTGATAACTCTATGCTGTTCCTCCTTGAGAAGGTTGCCATCAGTATCATTTTGGCGGTGTCCCTTTCTCTGGTGGTGGGCTTCCTGGGCGAACTGTCCCTTGGCCACGCCGGTTTTATGTGCGTCGGCGCCTACCTGGGCGGCAAAGTCTCAGCGCTGCTGGTTCCTACAATGGGCAACGGCATTGGCGCATTCCTGATCGCTCTGGTGGTCGGCTGCGCTGCTGCTGCTGTTTGCGGCATTATCGTAGGCATCCCTGCCCTGAGACTCCGTGGTGACTATCTTGCTATCGTCACACTGGCATTTGGCGAGATTGTGAAGTCTCTGTTCCAGAATACCTCCGACGAATCCTTTGGCGGCACTTTGGGCCTGGATACTCCCCGGTATAATAAGAGTTTCCTGTTCATCATCGCTTTTGTTTTGGTGCTGGTCACACTTGCTGTGGTGCAAAATTATATCCGGTCTAAGCACGGCAGAGCCGTGACGGCCATCCGTGACAATGAGATCGCTGCCCGCGCCACAGGTATCAATGTGACCAAGTATAAACTGCTGACCTTCACCCTGTCTGCCACTTTGGCAGGTATGGCAGGTGTATTGTTCAGCTACAGCAATTATAAGATCCAAAGTATTAAGTTCGGCTATAACTACTCCATCGAGATCCTGGTTATGGTGGTTTTGGGTGGTATGGGCAATATCAACGGCTCTATTATCGCAGCCGCGCTGATTACCTGGCTTAATTCATGGCTGCCCACTAAGCTCACCGGCGATTTGGCCGTCCTGCAAAATCTGCTGTATGCTCTGGTACTGATCGTGATCGTGATCTACAACAACGCGCCCAAGCTGAAGTGGTTCCGGGATACCTATAATCTGGGTAATCTGCTTGCCAAGTTCAGAAAGCCCCACGATGCCAGCCATATCAAGGATGATAAGGCAAAGTGGGATGTTGTGCCTACCAAGATCAGTATGGACGAAGTCCTGTCCGTAGACTTCACTCCTCAGAACGTCGGTCCTGATAGAAAGGGAGGGCAGAAGTAATGGCAGAATATATGCTGGAAACCAAGAACCTTGGTATTTCCTTTGGCGGCCTGCACGCTGCCCAGGATGTGAATATCCGCATTAAGAAGAATCAGTTGTACGGCCTCATCGGCCCCAACGGCGCCGGTAAGACTACCATCTTCAACCTGCTGACCTGCATTTACAAGCCCACCACCGGTACATTTTACCTGGATGGTGAGGAGATGGTGGGTCTGACCCCCCATAAGATTAATCAGAAGGGCATTGCCCGTACCTTCCAAAACATCCGCCTGTTCAATAATATGACCGTGGTGCGTAATGTTATGGTAGGCCTGCATAACCGTCCGGAATATAAGTGCAGCGTGGTGGAATCCGTTTTCCGCCTGCCCCGCCATTTCAAAATAGAGAAGGAAATGCGCGAGAAGGCCAAGGAGCTTCTGCGTATCTTCGGTCTGGAGGAAGAGCGGAACAACCTGGCCTGCAATTTGCCCTACGGTAAGCAGCGGAAGCTGGAGATTGCAAGAGCCCTTGCCACCAATCCCAAAATCCTGTTGCTGGACGAGCCGGCTGCAGGTATGAATCCCCACGAAACAGAGGATCTTGCCAATACGATCCGTTTCATCCGGGACAACTTTGATATGACCATTTTGCTGATCGAGCACGATATGCGGTTTGTGTCCGAACTTTGCGACGAGCTGACCGTTCTCAGTTTCGGTACTGTGCTGGCCCAGGGTGAGACCAAGGCTGTGCTGCAGGACCCCCAGGTCATTAAAGCTTATATCGGAGGATAAGACGATGGCATTGTTGGAAGTGAAGAACCTGGAAGTGTACTACGGCGTGATCCGTGCGCTGAAGGGTATCAGTTTTGAAGTCAACGAAGGCGAGATCGTCTCGCTGATCGGTGCCAACGGTGCCGGTAAGACCACCATGATGCAAAGTGTGGTGGGCATTATCCCCAAGAAGAGCGGTTCTGTGGTCTTTGACGGCCACGATATTTCCAAGACTACCTGCCATAAGATCGTGCAGCTGGGTATGACCCAGGTTCCTGAGGGTCGGCGGATCTTCCAGGAACTGACGGTCTATGAAAATCTGCTGATGGGTGCCTACAATACCAAGGATCAGCAGCAGTTTAAGGCGGATCTGGACGCCGCTTTTGAGCGCTTTCCCAGACTGGCGGAGCGCCGTAAGCAGATCGCAGGTACTCTCTCCGGCGGTGAGCAGCAGATGCTGGCTATGTCCCGCGCGCTGATGAGCCATCCAAAGCTTCTGATGCTGGATGAACCCTCTATGGGATTGGCCCCTATCCTTGTGGACCAGATCTTTGAGATCATCAAGGAACTCAATCAGGCCGGAACTACCATTTTGCTGGTGGAGCAGAATGCCAGCAAGGCATTGGAGATCGCAGATCGCGCTTATGTGCTGGAGACTGGCAACATCATTCTCAGCGGCACAGGCAAAGAGTTGATGAATAGCAGCGATGTGCAAAAGGCCTATTTGGGCGGATAAATCAGAACACCCCTTGCATAGAGTAATGCAGGGGGTGTTTTTATGTGCCGACGCAATCAGTTGTGGGGGTGTGTGCTGCTATCGTTGGGAGTCGGTGTGCTGATTGGCACCTGGCTGGAGAGCGGTTTTTTCTGCCTGCTAGTAGGCCTTTTGATGATATTTCTGGGCATCGGTACTTGCCGGAAAAAATAATGGTCATAAACTTGTCCTTGCGGGAATAAGCTTTGGTATCTGAAGTTCCATAAGGAGTGATTTGCGTGGAGATGCAATTTGATAAGAATCCCGTGGCATATCTGCAAAAACTGTCAGGAGGCCTTCGCTCCCAGGAGCAGACCCTGGAGGTTCGTCTGTCGGACGGTATGCCGGACATTGGCCGTGTACTGGGAGCTTGGGGGCAGGTAATTGTACGCGGCAAAGAGTGGAGCAACGACGCTATGACCGTGTCCTGCGGTGTGATGGCGTGGGTACTGTACGCCCCGGAGGATGAGGACGGCATCCGCTGTGTTGATGCCTGGCTGCCTTTCTCTGTAAAATGGGATCTGCCGGATACCCGCAGGGACGGTAAGATCCTGGTATCCTGCCTGCTGAAGAGCGTGGACGCGCGCAGTACATCCGCGCGGAAACTGTTGATTCGGACAGACTTGGATATCTTGGGGCAGGCGTGGCAGACGACTCAGGCGCAGGTGGCCTTCCCCTGTGATCTGCCGGAGGATGTGCAGATTTTAAAAGCAACATACCCCGTGCTGCTGCCCCGGGAGGCGGGAGAGAAGGCGTTTTTGTTAGAGGATCAGATCAATCCTCCCGCTACCGGACAGAAGCCGAAAAAACTGATCTACTATACTATGCGCCCGGAGGTACTGGACCAGAAGGTCATGGCCGGCAAGGTGGTGTTCCGGGGCAACGGAGCACTCCATGTGCTCTACGAAGGTGACGACGGCAGGCTGTATACCTGGGATGTTGATCTGCCTTTTTCCCAGTATGCAGACCTTGAGGAGGAGTATGAGCAGGAGGCCATGGTCCGCGCGCAGCCCTGCGTGACCAGTTTGGATGTGGCTGTGAACGAGGACGGCTCACTGCAGGTGAAAGCCGGTATTTTGGGCCAGTTTGTTCTTTGTGACCGTTCTATGGTCACCACTATGGAGGATGCTTACAGTCCCCGCAGGGATGTAAAGATTATGCAGGAACAGTTGGAGCTGCCTGCGATTTTGGAGCAGAACACCCAGACAATCAGCGCTGAACAAAACATCCCTGTAGAGGCCCGGCAGATTGTGGATATCGCTTTTTGCCCAGCTTACAGTCAATGGGAGCGGACGGATACCGGAGCGCGGATGCCTCTGCCGGGGCAGTTCCAGATGCTTTATTACGATGACAATGACGAACTCCGCAGCGCGGTTGCCCCATGGACAGGGGAGTGGAGTACCAATATGTCCCACGATAGCCTGCTGGAAAACCGGATTGCCCCTGTGGGAAAGTCCCAGGCAAGTCCTGGAGCCGGAAGTGTGAACCTGCGGGGAGAAATGCAGCTGGAAACTACGATTTCCGTCGGACAGGGAATCCCTATGGTGACGGGCATGGAATTGGGAGAAACGGAAAAACCAGACCCCGGTCGTCCCAGTCTCATATTGCGCCGGAAAGGGGATCAAAGACTTTGGGATATTGCCAAGAATACCGGCTCAACAGTGGAAGCTATTTGGGAGGCTAATCATTTGGAAACTGAGCCGGAGGATGGCCGTGTTTTGCTAATCCCGGTGATGTGAGAATAAGAAGACCGCCACTGCGTGGGAGATCCGCAGTGGCGGTGGCGGCCGTCGCATTCGGGGAGAATGTCCGCCTGGTAATACACTAACGCAAGACCTGCAGAGATGCAAGGGAATCCTGTCGAAGGTGTTGGCGTAAAAAGAAAAAGAGTGTTGCTTTCTGTTTTGCGGTGATGTAAAATAAGGGAAAGTTTTTAACAAAGGGGAAACCGTATGAATAAGTGGTTTAGTCTTGATAGCCCTATTATGGTAGCACTGTCAAGGGCTGCGGATTTGATTGTGCTGAGTCTGCTGTGGCTTGTGTGTTGTATCCCTGTGGTCACTTTTGTTCCGGCCACTGCGGCTATGTATTATGTGGCTCTGAAGCTGGTCAGGGGAGAGGAAATCAAGATCTCCGCTACCTTCTTCCGCGGGTTTAAGATGAACTTTAAGCAGGGCATTGTGATGTCATTGCTGTTTCTGGTGTTAGGCGTTGTGCTGGTGCTGGACTATTTCATTATGTCCCAGGCTGACACCACGGCAGGTATGATCAGCACGGCTGCCTTTTTCGCTTTGGGCGTGGTGCTTCTTTGCACGATGTTCTACACATTCCCTATCCAGGCTCAGTTCTTCAATCCCATTTTCCGCACTCTCCGCAACGCTCTCATTCTCTCTACCCAAAAGGTGTTCAATACCATTGTGGTGTTCGTACTGAATGTGCTGCCTGTAGTTGTGGCTTTGGTACTGCCCTTTGGTGTGACCGTGAGAATGATCCCTATCTATGTATTGCTGCTTCCGGGCACGATTGCCTACCTCTGCGCCAAGCGGTTCGTTAAGATTTTTGATCCAATGATAGATCCCCGGGAAGACCAGCCGCAGCAAGCAGAAAACTGATTTTTTGAGCCACCTGAGGACATTCCTCAGGTGGCTTTTTCCTTTGTTTTAGCGAGGAAGTCAAGGGTCGGCGTCACTGGAAAAGGCAATATGTACAGGAATGGTGGCAGAAACTGTGCAACCTGCCGAAAAGCACATAAAGTGCCTGTAGAAAAAAGTTCAAATATCTATAAAAAGTTGGAAAAGTGACATTGTTTTCTTTGGCACTTTGCAGTATAATCTATAGTGAGTATGATTAGGCCCACTAGGCCCTTTTGAGAGAGAAAAAGCGGGGGAGGTGAGAGCGTGTTCAAGCTTGTGATTGTGGAAGATGAAGACCATATCCGCCATAGCTTAGAGTGTTTTATTCCTTGGGAACGCTTGGGATTTCAGGTTGTGAATACGTTCGCCGACGGCTCCGATGCTTTGGAGTACCTTAAGGAAAGTCCCTGTGACGCGGTGCTGACGGATATTATGATGCGCCGTATGAATGGCTTGGAACTGATCCGCAGCCTCCACGATATCCGCCCTGAGATAAAGGTGGTCATTTTAAGCGGCCACAGTGACTTCGGCTATGCCCAGCAGGCTATCCAGTATCAGGTTGTCCACTATCTGGTGAAACCGGTAGACGAAGACGAGCTGATGGATGTATTCCGGGGCATTAAGGCGCAGCTTGATTTGGAGAGGGAGGAACAGTCTCTGCTGGAGGCTGAGAACCGAGACATCCGCTATATGCTGCAAAGAAGCTTTTTCCGGGAGCTTCTTACCGGACAGATTGGGTCGGAAAACGAATTGTCTGCGTACATAAAGCTGCTGGGGATGGAGGCGGTTAACAAGACGGACTCCCTGGTTGCCTTTGCTGTTGAGTCAAGAGCCTATCATCAGGAAGAATCGCTGAATGAAAACAGCGCCCCTTCTCCGGAAGATGCGCTCCGCCAGCTGGAGTTTTCCAATGAACAGTACCGGTGTTTTGTAGTGGATGATAAAACGGACAGATGGCGTGTTGTGTTTTGGGGAGCGCCCTTGGAAGATGACGGAACAGACACTCACTGCACTTCGGTGATCCAGGGATTTATGGAAAAACTGGATGAGCAATTCCCTGACGTGTTTGCTTTCCGCCAGACCCATTGTGTCTCTCAAATTACCGACCTGCTGACCGGCGCTCAGGATCAGATGGTCGCGCAGGAGCAGGATACAGATGAATTGCTTCGCAAGACAGTGGTATCGGATTACAGACTATTGATCGTAGAGCTGGATCTGGGAAGCCGGGATACTGTACGGTATATCCTGGACAGAATGTTTCTTGTCTTCCGGAATGCATCTTTGGAAAATGCAAGATTTGTTCTTAAGAAACTTTATTCTGTGGTGGAGCTCAACTACAGCAAACGAAAAATAAGTGTTTTGGAACTGACAGATGGCAGGTTTGATGCGGATCATCTGAATGATCTGGGAAGCCTGGACGCTATGGCAGCCTGCCTAAGAGAAGATTTCAGCGCTCTGTGTGAGGGACTGAAAAACAGAAAATCGGAAAATATGCACAGCATAGTGGAGGGAGTCATCCAGTACCTCAGTGACCATGTGAACGAAGACATTGGCCACGAAGTGTTGGCGGCGAAATACCGGGTGCACCCGGGCTATCTGAGTCGTCTGTTTAAGCAGGATATGGGTGAGACATTGTCTGAGTATTTACTGCGGATGAAAATCCAGCGCGCCGCAGAATTGCTGAAGGATGGCAATTACAAGGTTGGTGAGATTGCGGTGATGGTCGGCTACAGTGCATCGTCCTATTTCTCCATTATGTTCCGGAAGCACACAGGTTATTCCCCGAGAGAATATTGCCAAAGGATATCGTCGTAATGAGTGGACAAAGAACTGTATGGCCTTATATTAAGGGCTACAAGTTTAACGGCCTGCTGCTGAAGAACTTCATGTATGTGTTTATTCTTGTCACGGTGCCGCTCTTGCTTGTGCTGAGCCTGAACTACGAACGTTTTAACGCTGAGGTCAATACCAGAGTCATGGATATGAATGAGGAACTGCTGCAAAAGAGCGCGGTGGTCACCGATAATACCATGACCAATGTGCTTGACCTGCGAGACAAACTGGCACAATTGGATTTCGTAGTAGAGATTGTCCAGGAAGAGAATGTGGACATTGAATACATCGAAAAGGCCTACAGAACCCTTGGCGCTGTCAGTATGCGCATTTTGTCAAACGACTTTATCACCTCTGTTAATATCTATTCCGATATCAACGGAATGTATATCAGCGGCAGTGGCGTCAAGCCAATCAGTGAGGTCTTGGATAAAGGCAAATGGTACGATGTCTATAAGCAGTTGTCTATGGATGAAACTTGCATCCTGGTTAACAACCCCAACAGCATTTTCGCCTGCCAGCCTATTCGCTCCGAAGAGGGCGAGCGGATCGGCATTTTGGTTATGGATGTGAATCTGCACAAGATTCGAGATCTGCTGGAAAACCAGGATGTGGCGCAGCGTGGCATCTTCTTTGTGCTGGATGCCTCCGGCCAAATTATGTACTGCAACGACCAGAACTACTGGAACTGGGACAAAACGGTAAGAGGCGAATATGTATCCGGCATCGCGCAGGTAGAGATGGGCCAGTCCGCGCTGGTGGAGGACCAAAACAACCGCATTATCTCCGTTATGGATTCGATCCACAAGACATGGCACTATGCCTTTGTCACGGAATTGCCTGACTACAAAAGCGAGATGGAGACCCTCCGTACTTTCCTGGCAGCATCTGTTTTAGTGGGTCTGATTTCCAGCCTGGTGGTTGCCTATATTATTTCCTGGCTGACCTACCGTCCTGTGAAAAAAATACTCAATGTAATTCAGAATCCTCAGCTGCATTGGGATGAGCGGCAGGCAACCAAGGAGTCCAATGAACTGCTCTTTATCACCAGCAATATGTTGACAACGGTGAATGCGGATAAAGAAATCTCTGAGGAGTTGGAGGAGCGGATTCAGGCGCTGCGGCAGGCCCAGTTTAGAGCCTTGCAGTTTCAGATCGATCCCCACTTTCTCTATAATACGCTGGAGACCATTAAGTGGACAGCGGTGGAGGATATGGGCCTGGGCAACCGGACCAGCAAAATGCTTACCAAGGTCGCCCGGCTGTACCGGCTGGGGTTGGAAAACGATGATGTTATCGTTTCCCTCCGGGAGGAGCTTGATTTCTTAAAGCTTTATATTGAGGTCCTGCGGATGCGCTTTGGCGAATCCGTCCGGTTCAACTGGCAGATCGACGAGAATCTGTACGACTGCAGCATTATCAAAATGTGTCTGCAGCCTATTGTGGAAAATGCCGTTCACCACGGCCTGCGGCCGAGAAACTATCAGGGTGACATCACCATTTCTGTTTACCAGGAAGGAGAAACACTCTACGCGCAGGTGGAAAATGACGGACAGAATATCAACCGGCAAGAAATTGCCCGTATGAATGAAAAACTGAAGACCGGCTCCGGCTTTGAACAAAGCAAAGTGGGTCTGCGGAATGTCAATGAACGGATCAAATTGATTTACGGACAGAAATACGGCGTGAGCATAAACTGCTCAGAACCGGAAACAGAAGATGACCGGACCCCCAGTGTGCGGGTTGTTCTGACGTTTCCGTGCAGAAAATATTACAGGAGTGAGGAAAAGAAATGATGCACAGAGGTAGAAAATGGATCGTGGCGATTTTAGTTGTCACATTGCTGTTGTCTTCCGTCAGCTGGATCGGCGTTTTCGCTACAGAAGGGGATGGCTATGACGGTGACTGGGTATACGATCCCGACACTCATGAAAACACCAACACCTACTATTACTACATGCAGGAGTGTGAGGGAGCTGTCAAGCCCAATGTGGAGATCCCCCTGGATGTGACCCAGTTCCGGGTGGATGAGACTACCTTTGACGGTGCCGCCTCCGGCACTGGCCTGTATGAGAACCGGGAAGGCTCTGAGAAGGGTGTCTATATCGCCGCAAAGGGCGAAAAGGTGACCTTCACAGTGGATGTGCCTGAGACTGGTCTTTACTGCATCGAGCTGGACTATTTCCCCCTGACTGAGAGCAGCACACAGATTCTTTTCGGTCTGTATCTGGACGGCGAGTTGCCCTTTGTTGAGGCAAACAGCTGCGTACTGAGCCGTGTTTACAAGAACAATCCCGTTGAGCAGGACGAATACGGTGACGATCTGCGGCCCCAGGCTGTGCAGACTCCTCAGTGGAGAAAGCAGTTCCTGTATGACCAGACCGGTACTTACGGCACACTGCACTTCTACCTGGAAAAAGGTACCCACGAAATCGCTACTTGCTTCGACGGCACTCCCGTGCTGCTTCAGGGCATCACTTTGAAGCAGGAGCCCTACCTGATGTCCTATCAGGACTATCTGTCCATCTACAAGCAGAAGGGCTACACCAAAGTGGAGAATGTTCTGGAGATGTTCGAGGCAGAGGACTACCACCAGCAGTCCAGCTCCACCCTGTGGCCGGATGCAGATAAGAGCAGCCCTTTGACCCGGCCCTTCTCCTACGACAATATCCGCATCAACTTTGGTGGCGGCAGTCAGTGGAAGCAGCCCGGCCAGTGGATTACTTGGAAAGTGGAAGCCCCCGAGGACGGTTTCTACAATATTGGTTTAAAGTACCGTCAGGGCTACCTGGACGGCCTGTTCAGCTCCCGCAAGATCTACATCGATGGTGAAGTGCCTTTCCAGGAACTGAATGCCGTGCGATTTGACTATGCGGCCCAGTGGACCAATACACTCCTGCAGGATGATCTTGGCCCTTACGATATTTTCCTCACCAAGGGTACACACTACATCACAATGGAGAATGTGGTAGGCGACTTGAGTTCTACTATGGGTGTTTTGCAGACCACCATTGAAGAACTGAACGATTTGTACCTGTCCATTATTATGATCACCAGCAGTGATCCGGACCAGTACAGAGACTACTACCTGGAAAAGCAGCTGCCCAACCTGCCCGATGACCTGCGGAAAAATGCCAAGCGCCTGTTTGAAGAAGCAGCCCGGTTGGAGCAGGTGGTAGGCGAGAAGGGCGCTGAGAACGCCTATCTGGAGGACGTGGCTTACAATCTGGAAAGCTACGCAGAAAACATTGTGGACCTGACCTATAAGGACAGACTCACCAATCTGAAAAATGATATTAACGGTTTGAGCGCAAAGCTGTCCCTGTATCAGGAACAGGCGCTGGACCTGGACTACATCGCTCTGATCTCTGCCGATCAGGAAATGCCCACTACCAAGATGAATGCCGTTCAGTGGGTCGTGTATCAGGTGAAGAGCTTCCTGGCATCCTTCAAGGAAAACAAGACAGAGGATGAAGAAGGCATTCGCGTTTGGACGACCCTGGGCATTGACCAGTACGAGATCATTAAAAATATGATCACCGATGAGTTTACCCCCAGGACCGGCATCCGCGTGGATTTGGAACTGGCCCAGGGTTCTTTGATCAACGCCCTTGCCGCCGGTAATGCGCCGGATGTTATGTTGAATATCAACTCCGAAACTGTTGTGAATCTGGCCCTTCGTGGCGCAGTGATCGACCTGTCTGCTTTTGACGGCTACTGGGATATCCTGGATGAGTATGTGGATGGCGCGGAGATTCCCTTCATGCTGGAGGGAAGATACTACGGTATGCCTAACACCATCGGCTGCTCTGTTATGTTCATCAGAACGGATATCTTCGAGGATATGGGTCTGAAGGCTCCCGAGACCTGGGACGATATGTACGATGTGGCACAGGTGCTCCAGAGATACAATATGTCCTTGGGTTCCGCTGCGACCTTTGCCAACTTGCTGTATCAGAAGGGCGGCGCCTACTTTGATGAAGGACTGACTAAGGTCCTTTTCGACACAGATGTGGCCGTGGAGGCACTGATCCAGCACTCCGAGTTCTATACTAAGTACGGTTTCCCCATCGCCTTCGACTTTGTAAACCGGTTCAGAACCGGTGAAATGCCCATTGCGATCGCTGACTACTCCAATTTCACTGCTCTGAAATACACCGCACCCGAAATCAGTGGTCTGTGGGAGATGTATCCCATGCCCGGTACAGTTCAAGCAGACGGATCTGTCAACCGCACCCAGATGGACCAGACCGGTACCGGTGTGGTTATGCTGAACGGTACAGAGAAGCAGGATGAAGCATGGGAGTTCATCAAGTGGTGGTCTCAGGCAGAAGCGCAGACTCGCTACGCGAACGACGTGGAAGCAACTCTGGGTATCTCCGCAAGATATACCACCGCCAATATGCCGACTTTGCGGGCTTTGGGCTGGACGGCCAAGGAACTGGCTATTTTGGAAGAACAGTTCCAGAATCTGCAGTTTATCCCCATCGTTCCCGGCAACTACTATGTGACCAGAGGCCTGAATAACTCCATCCGTGGTGTTATCGACCACGGTGAAAACGCCAGAGAAATGCTGACAGAGTGGACCATCAAGATTAATGATGAGATTCTCCGTAAGAGAAAGGAGTTTTATCTGAATAACTAAGCGCCGAATGCAATTCGGAAGGCTAAATTATTCAGAAAGGATGAAGAATGATGAGTCGTTTTAGGACAAAATTCGTGCATAACTGCAGACGCCTATACGCTGATCGCTCCAGCTATATGATGATCGCACCCTTTATGATCGCTTTCCTGATTTTTACAGTGATTCCTGTGGTGGCGGCCATTGTGCTGAGCTTTACAGACTTTAACATGCTGCAGACCCCCAACTTTGTTGGCTTTGAAAACTACAAAACTCTGTTTTTGAATGATGATGTGTTCATCATTGCTGTTAAGAACACGCTGATTATGGCATTTATCTGTGGCCCCGTGGGCTATATTGCTTGCTTTATCTTCGCGTGGTTTATTAACGAACTGCCCAATAAGATCCGTGCCGTGATGACGCTGATCTTCTATGCACCCTCCATTTCCGGCAGTATCTACTTTATTTGGACCTACATCCTCAGTGGTGACCGTTACGGCGTTCTGAACGGTGTCCTGATGAAGCTGGGTATTCTCGATGCTCCTATCCTGTGGCTGCAGGACACAGACTATATGCTGATCTGCTGTATCGTCGTGCAGCTGTGGCTGAGCTTGGGTACCAGCTTCCTGTCCTTCCTGGCAGGTTTCAAGACTGTGGATACCACACTGTACGAGGCCGGCGCTATCGACGGCGTACACAACAGATTCCAGGAGATTTGGTATCTGACCTTGCCCCAGATGAAGCCTCAGCTTCTCTTCGGTGCAGTTATGCAGATCTCCAGCTCTTTCGCAGTGGGCGTTGTGCCGGCAGCACTGTGCGGTATGCCCTCCGTGGATTATGCAACCCATACCATCATCAACCATGTGTCCGACTATGGCGGAATCCGCTATGAGCTGGGTTATGCCTGCGCAATCAGTACGGTGCTGCTGATGGTGATGCTGATCGTCAACAAGGTCATTACCAAGGCCTTGGTCGAAGAATAGGAGAGCGCATATGAAGAGAATACATATAAAGAAACAGCTCAATCGCTCTCATTTCGGCAACTTTTCCGTCTTCTTCATGTTGGTGCTGGTGGGTATCTTTATGGGCTTGCCGCTGTACTACAACATTATTCAGGCTTTCAAACCTGTTGAAGAACGATTCATTTTCCCCCCGCGTTTTTATGTGGTCAATCCCACGTGGACCAACTTCTCTCAGCTGTTCCAGCTGGTGTCTGACCTGACAGTTCCCTTCAGCAGATACCTGTTTAACAGTATTTTCGTCAGCCTTGTGAGCACCTCTGTGAGCGTGATTATCGGCGCAATGGCCGCATACCCCTTCGCAAAGAAGAAGTTTTTCGGCCGCGATATGCTGTGGAAGCTGATCATGCTGACCCTGCTGTTCTCCGGTGGTGTCACAGATCTGCCCTCATACATCATTAAAGCAAAATTGGGATTGATCAATACCTATTGGGTCTTGATTTTGCCCACCCTGGCATCTACACTCCACATGTTCCTAATGCGCCAGTTTATGCTGCAGATCCCGGACTCCCTGCTGGATGCGGCAAAGCTGGACGGCGCAGGAGACATCCGGATCTTTATGAATGTGATTATGCCCAATGTGAAGCCTGCTTGGATGACAGTTATGGTGTTGTCCTTCACTGCTATTTGGAACGCAGGCTCTGCGGGCGTGGTCTTCAAGGAAGAACTGAAACTTCTGCCCACAGCTCTGAGCCAGATCAGCGCCGGCGGTATCGCAAGATCCGGTGCGGCAGCTGCAGCCGGTGTGCTTCTGATGATTCCTCCCATTGTGTCCTTCGTTCTGACTCAGAGCAAGATGCTCCAGACGATGGCACACTCCGGCATCAAGGATTAAGGCATTGGAAAAGACTATGAGAAGAGGTGTGTACATGCGAAAATCAATAGTATGTCTGATACTGGTCATGGTACTGATGCTGACTTCCTTGGGAACTGTTGTGTTGGCAGATCAGCCGGATAAAGCTTATACATACGACGAAGACAAAGCGGTGCCCTCCACCAATCCCTATCAGGTGAAGCTGATTGTGAATGAAACTGTGATGGGAACTACGCGGATGAACGGCCCCCGGGATGTCTTCGTTGACAAGCAGGACCGTATCTTTATTTTGGACTCCGGCAACAGCCGTGTCCTAATCCTGGACGAAGAATACCACTGTGTGCAGGAGCTGAATGAGTTTACCTATAATGGTGAGACCATCACTCTGGCGCCCGGCGCACAGGGCTTGTTCTACCGGGACGCCAATCAGCTTCTGTATATCGCGGATACAGAAAATGACCGGATCATCGTATCTGACCTGAACGGCGCAGTTAAAAAGATTTACACAAAGCCGGTAGGGGAGTTGTTGGACCCCGCTATTCCCTACAGGCCTCAGAAGATCGTTGTGGACAATATGGGCATTATGTATGTCAAGTCCGGCAACATCAACACCGGCGCTCTGCTGGTGGACAGCAACAACAGCTTTTTGGGTTTCTTTGGAACCAACGAAATCAAACAAACTGCGGAAGTCCTGGCTGAGTATGTGTGGCGTAGCATCCTGAACAAGGAACAGAATGCCCAGTCCTCTATGAGCTTCCAGCCCGTTGAGTTCAACAATCTGTTCTGGTCCGAGGACCGGTTCGTCTATGCGGTGTCTCCTGTTAATGAGCAGGTTAAGGCCACCGTGGTAAAGTTGAATGCGCTGGGTAAGAATGTTTTTGAGCAGGACATCGATTTCTATCAGTACCAGGTCAACCGGAATCAGTTCGGTTTCCAGCTAGCGGACATCACTGTGGATGACGAGGGTGTTGTCACGGTTCTTGAGATGCAGACCGGCTCCCTGTTCCAGTACGATGAAGCCTGCAACCTGTTGGCCATCTTCGGCGGTATTGGCAATCAGGATGGCTTGTTTACACTGCCCACCGCACTGGAGTCTGACAGCAAGAACAATCTGCTGGTGCTGGACGCTACCAAATGTACTCTGACGGTACTGGAGCAGACTTACTACGGCGAGATGATCCGTTCCGCTAACAATCTGTATAACCAGGGTCGCCATCAAGAGTCCATTGAACTGTGGATGGAAGTGATCCGCATGAACTCCAACTACACGCAGGCATATACCGGCTTAGGTAAGGCTTATATGAGTCTTGGCGAATATGAGACCGCAAAAGAGTATTTTAAGATCGGCAAGGATAAGGATGGCTATAGCGATGCCGAGGCAAAAATCCGCGACGGCGTGATCCGTGATAACTTTGCCGTTGTGGCAGCCGTGATCGTGGTTGGTATGGTTTGCTTCCTTGGCAGCGATCAGCTCAAGCGTCTGATATACAAGATATCCGACATAAAAAGAAAGTAGAAAGGTGAGTGGCTATGAAACGAACTGGATTTGATACAATGAGCCCGTGGCTGTACCCTTTTTACATCTGCAGACATCCCAGAGACGGATTTCTTGAACTGAAGGCCAACAAGAAGGCTTCTACGCCGGTCGTGACGGTTATTTTGATTGCCTGGCTGTTTGCTGAGGTGCTCTACCGTATGGCAGCTGACTTTGATATGAACAATTTCAGCCCCGATGATGTCAGCCTGCTGCGGGTATCTTTGACCACAATTATTATTTACGCAATGGTTTGCCTTGCCAACTGGTGTATTTGTACACTGATGGACGGCAAGGGCAATATGAAAGAGATCTGCGTGGTGGCAGCCTTTGCAATGGTGCCTTATATCATTGCCCGCCTGCTGGCCACAGGTCTCAGCTGGATCTTCGCAGGTGATGAGGCTGTGTTTATTGAGTACGGTGTCACCATCACAAAGATCTGGGGCGCGCTGATTGCTTTCAGCGGCCTCCAGGAGATACACGAGTATTCCTTCGTGAAAACGCTATATTCCATTTTGCTCACCATTGTGGGCCTGATCATCATGTTCTTCCTGGCACTGATGTTGCTGATTCTGTTCCAACAGCTGTATTACTTCATCGTGACCATCGGCTTCGAGATTCGGTATTAACATGATTTCAGGGAACGGAGAATAAAATGAATATAAAAGAAACATTTTTCAAATGGAAACGAGCAATACGGAAGAACCGGGAGACAATCGCCCGTGTGGTCAGTATTACTCTTACGGTAGCTCTGTTCGCCCTTGTAGGTGTGCTGGCCTACCGGATATACCAGGCGGATCTGTTGAAAGCCGAGGACGAGGCTAATTATGTGGATAAGTCTCCCATCGTTTTGAGCAAGAACTGGGACTATGGTGAGAGCGGCTTCCAGCAGGTGGCCGAGAACGAAAATCTGATCCTCAGCGCAGACTACACCACCGGTGAGATCCGTATTACGGAAAAGAAAACCGGTAAAGAATGGTTTTCCAATCCTCAGGATCGGGAAGAGGATAAGCTGGTCATTATTAAGAACAGAATCCATGCGCAGATCTATGTAAACTTTATCGATGTTAAAAATAAGAGCACCAAAGAGCAGGATAATTACGGCGCCAGCATCCAGAAGGGCGGTATGACCCATAAGCTGGTGGAAAACGGCGTGCGGTTTGAGTTTACATTCCCTGCCTACGGTGTGATCATTCCCGTGCAGTATACCCTGCAAGAGGATGGTTTCCAGGCTGAGGTTCTCACCGGTGAAATCCAAGAGGTTTGGCCCGATGGATTTTTGATCGAGTCCATCACCTTGCTCCCGTTCTTTGGAGCAGGCGGTCTGGAGGATGAGGGCTACCTGTTTGTGCCTGATGGCACCGGCGCCCTAATCGACTACAATAATAATAAGCAGAAGTTTCAGATCTTTAATACCCAGGTGTATGGCGACAACCTGACACTGGAAAAGACCGAAGAGAAGGTTATGAAGGAGCAAGTCTCCATGCCTGTGTTTGGCGCCAAGTGCAATGACAGTGCGTTCTTCAGCGTGATTACTTCCGGTGAAGCCAGCAGCGTCATTGCTGCCACTACCAGCAGAAAGACCAGTTCCTACAACCAGGTCTACTCTAAGGCCATCTTCCGGGAGAGCGCCTCCAAGAAGATCGCCTGGGGCGGTGAAAACCACCTGGGTGCGGTCACAGAAGGCAGCACCATGGACTACACGAAAGTGTTGCTCAACGACGAATCCTTCGCGGTCAGATACTTCTTCCTCAACGGAGAGGATGCCGATTACACCGGCATGAGCAAGTGCTATCGGGAGTATCTGAAGAGTGAAGGTCTCCTGAATACCACAGATCTGGCTGACAAGAAATACCTTGTTTTGGATTTGGTGGGCGCTGTCAGTATTGAAAAGTATGTTGTTGGCATCAAGATGCCTGTGGTGACCGCACTGACCACCTACAATGATGTGTGCCAAATCGTCAAGGAGTTGAAGGAGCAGGGCGTGGAGAACCTGATCATCAACTATATTGGCGCTTTGGATGGCGGCTTGAGCAACAAAGTCGTAAATGAGCTGGCCAGAGAAAACGTTCTGGGCTCCAAGAAGGAGTTCCGGCAAATGATCGACTACCTGGCACAGGAAAATGTTCTTCTGTTTATGGAGACGAACCCTGTTGATCTGTTCAATAACGGCAACGGCTTTAATATCAACAGAGATTCTGTCCGGGCGCTATTTGATCAGCATGGCTTCCAGTACAACTACAATCTGGACTCCCACAAGCAGATTCCCGACAGCCGCTGGCATTTGCTGAAGCCTTCCCTGGTGCCTCAGGTCACTGAGAGTTTTGCAGTGTCCGCAAAGGCCCAGAGTGTGAATCAGGTGTCCTTTGACCGCCTGGGCGACAGCCTGTATTCTGACTATAACGAGGATGCTTATACCACCAGAACAAATACTCTGGCGTTGTGGGAACAGGCGCTGGCTGCTGCAGCGGACATTGCGGATTATGTGATGGTCCACAACGGTAATGCTTACAGTGCAGCCTATGCCGATGTAATTACCGACACCGCGGTCAGCCACAGTAAGTTTGATATGGAAGATCGGAGCGTACCGTTCTATCAGCTGACATTCCAGAGTGATTTGGTGCTGACTGCTGACGGCGGCAATACTACGGTGGACTACCACCAGACCCTTCTGAAAGCGCTGGAGACCGGCTGCAGTGTGAAGTATAACCTGATTTTCGGTGATATCACCGATTTGGTCGGCACGGAATATAACAATATGGTGTCTTACTCCTACGCATACTGGAAGGATGCGGCAGTATCTCAGTACAAGCAGTTGCAGGAGGCAATGGCATCTTTGGCAGGCCAGGAGATTGTTGATCATCAGATCCTGGACACCGATGTCACGCTGACTCAGTACGAAACCGCAAGCGTGATTGTCAATTATGGCAGCAGCGCATACAATTACAACGGTAAGACGGTCAACGCCGGTGATTACCTGGTCATTCAGGGAGGCGCAAAATGAAAAGAAATAAACCTTTCAAGTTAATAACGCCCACTGACAAGACCGGCTGGTTGTTCGTTCTACCTTTTATTCTCGGCTTTGTATGGCTGTTCTTTAAACCTGCGCTGGAATCCTTGGCCTATATGGTCAATAAAATCACCGTAGGCGAGAATGGCTTGATGCTGGAGTACATAGGTTGGTCTAACTTCGACTATTTGTTCAACAGAGATGCTGAGTTTACAAAGGCTCTGATCACTCTGGTGAAGGATATGGCCGTGAAGATCCTTGTGATTATGTTCATCAGTATGTTCCTTGCGGTGTTGCTGAACAATAAGTTCCCCGGCCGGCTGCTGTTCCGTGCCGTCCTGTTTCTGCCGATGATCTTTGGCGCAGACCTGGTTATGGAACTGTTCACCAAGGTGGGCGGCGAATCCGGATTGCAGGAAAGCAGCAACTCCTTTGTTATGATGGCAGGGGAGGCCACCGGTTTTGTGGAAGAGGTTATTGAAAGCTTTGGTTTCCTAGCGCCGGTGATCAAAAAGTTTACCGGTTATTCCGGCGAGCTCTTCAACTTGTTGTGGAGCGTGAGTTTGCAGACTGTTCTGTTTATCATTGGTCTGCAAGCCATCCCCGCGCACCTGTATGAGGTTGCTGAAATGGAAGGCGCAACTAAGTGGGAGACCTTCTGGAAGATTACCTTCCCTTTGCTGATGCCCAGCATTCTGCTGTGCCTGATTTACACCATTATTGATTACTTCAACGCAAGCTCCAATGCGATTGTGAAAATGATCAGTATGAATATGATGAACCGTATCGACTATGCTTGCACCATGAGCTGGGTCTATTCCGTGGTTCTGTTCCTGTTTGTGCTGATTGTGAACGCAGTGGTGTCCCGGAAGATCATTAGTATGGACTAAAGAAGGAGGTAGATGTCTATGAATCCCAATGCTTCTATTAGCAAAAAGATACTTGGCCCTGCATCCTCTGTCCTGTTTAAGGCCTTCCGTTATTTGCTCCTGCTAGGTGTCAGCTATATCGTGGTGTTCCCGATCATTTCCATGATCTCCAAGTCCTTTATGCCAGCGGATGAGATCATTTCCGGCACCACCATGTTCGTACCCGCTAATCCTACCTTCGGTAATTTTAAGCAGTCTCTGGAGTATTTCAATTTTCCGATACATTTTGCTTATACCATTTATATGGTAGGCATCAGCACACTGCTGCAGATTTTGATCTGTTCTCTGGTTGGCTACGGCCTGGGCAGATATAAGTTCAAAGGTAATGCGATTGTATATGCTGCTGTGCTGTTTACGATCATTCTGCCTATGCAGACGGTATATATTCCTTTGTACTACAACTACCGTTGGTTTGATTTCTTCGGCATCGGCAAGCTGGTGGGACTCATCACCGGCAAGGATCTGACAATTAACCTGATGCACGACTACTGGAACTACTTTGTTTCCGCGCTGTTCGGCGTGGGCCTTAACTCTGGTATCTATATCTTTATGTTCCGTCAGTTCTTTGCCGGAATGCCTAAGGATATGGAAGAAGCAGCTAAGCTGGATGGATGCGGTCCTTTCAAGATCTATTGGAAGGTTATGATTCCCAACATTAAGCCTGTTATTGTGACTGTTGCGCTGCTGTCTGTTATTTTCTACTGGAATGACACCTTGTTGGCCGGTATGTCTAATATTGATAACACACCGCCCATCCTGCTGGCGCTGAAAAACTTCTCTTCCACCCAGGACTTTAGTTATGGCGTGGATACCGCTCAGGCAATTGCGGTGCATAATGCCTGTATGCTGATGGCGGTATCGCCTCTGATGCTTGTGTTCCTGTTCTGCCAGAGATTCTTTGTGGAATGTATGGACCGTTCCGGTATCAAGGGCTAAAGAAAGCGCACTAAGCTTTGGATATTGCCGTTTTTACACGGCAATATCCAAAAAAAGTGTGATTACTAACAAAATGTTGAAATATTAACATTGCGAAATATTGGTAGATTTGCTATAATATCCTTGGCTGGATACACGGAAAGTATCTAAATTAACGAAAACGAAAAGAAAAGGAGCGAGAATATGATGAAAAAACTGATTGCTTTCTTGCTGGTTCTGTGTATGGTTTTTAGTATGGTTGCCTGTGGTACACCTTCTGGCAATCCCGACGAGACCAAGGGCAACAGCAACAATGGTGAACTCACCGAGAAACCTTTTGCAGGCAAGACTCTGCAGCTGTGGGGCCTGGTCGGTGAACAGTATGAAAACCTTGATAAGATCAATCCCGCTGTCTTCCTGTGGATGATAAGAGCCGCAGTGGAAGAATGGGCAGAGATGAACGATGTCACCATCGAGTGGGTCCGCAACTATGATCAGGATGCTATCTTGGCTTCTATGAATGCCGGTGATAAGCCCGACCTGACCTTCTTCATCGCACTTTACTTCCCCACAGTGGCTAACCTGGGTATTTTCAGACCCTTTACCGCTGAAGAGAAGGCGCAGCTGGCAGAGATTGTTGGCGAGACCAATATGAACCTGCTGGGCATCGGCGATACCTCTTACTCTGTCAACTACCCCTGGACCGGTACCAATATGGTCTACTACAATAAGACCATGCTGGAAGAATACGGTATCACCACTCCCAAGGAGTACTTTGAAGCTGGTGAATGGTCTTGGGAGAACTTTGCAAAGATCGTAGAAGAGGCAACCAAGGACGTGGATGCTGACGGCGTCATCGATACCTATGGTATTGCCAGAAACCCCGGCCTGAATATGCTGATGCCCGCCTATGATGAAGCACCCGATGGCACTGTTTCTCACATTTTCGACACCGAACGTGCCCGTCAGTGGTTCAATATGGCATACCACCTGGATGCTGAGGCTGGCGCTATCAAGCCCGATACCGCTACTGTCGACCAGACTGCATCTCCCCGTGTTGCGATGAGCCTGAGTGATGCTGAGCCTTACAACTATCAGCATATGTTCAAGACTCTGCCCAACGGAGACGTGATCGAGTGCGCACCCGCGCCCTCTATGGACGGCACTGCTGAGAGCGCATATGTCAATCACTCTGTTATTGGTATGGGCATTCCCCGCACCTGTGATGAGGTGGATGCTGTTATGTCCCTGATGACCTATGTTCTGAAGGTCGGTATGAAGTATATGTCTGACTACTCTCTGGGCATTGTTGAGAGTGACTATGAGGGCATTCAGGGCACTTCCGAGTACAGCGCTGCTTGGAAGGCAAAGTTCGAAGAGTACCTGAAGGAGAGACAGGCAGGTACTGCGAATGCTCCCGGTTATGATCCCGAGTACATGGCTGCGATGATCGAGTGGATGGGCAAGGGCATTCAGTACTGCGGCAAGAACTATGCAGGTCTGGACGATTGGACATGGCTGCACACTGCATATGCAACACCTCCCGCAACTGCTATGGCAGAGCTGAAGGGCTCCTACCAGGGCCTGATCGATAAGTACAACGAACTGTACATCAATTACTAATAGCATAGCCGACGAAATCGGGCGGCTGCAAGCAGCGTTTACTGTTTGCAGTCGCCCGTCTCTTATAAGACAAAAAGTGAGACCTGTCTAGCGCTCTGTTGGAGAGCGGGGGACGATCTAAAAAGGGGAAAGCCCATGAAAAAGTTATTATTGTTGCTTGTTTTGCTGCTATGTGTGGTCATTGCAGCCTGTGACAGAGCAGATGTTCCGGAGGAGACCGTTCCGGCCGAGATGGCCATCACAAACGCCGAAGCGCTTAATTATAAATATGTCTTTGGCACCTATTACGGCCATATTGATATTGAAATCGCAAGTCCTGTAGCGGGGGAGTTCATATTGGAATCCCAGGAGGTTGGCACCGCTGCAGTCACTTTGGAGAAGGGAAGTAATACCATTACGCTGCCCTGTACTTATGATGTTCTTCCGGAGATTCTGCCTGCCTCCACGCTGATTAAACTGACAAATAAGGCAACCGGTGAGGTTTACGAGACCAAATGTCCTCTGACAGTTGAGTACGAGCCTTATGTGCTGGACTTGAGTCTGCCGGAATACCGGGACAATTTCTATCCCGGCCAGGATCACTCCAAGATAGCGGGTACCGTCACCATGGGTGAGGATGTTGTTCTGATGCTGATGGGTGATGGCATTGAGCCTCAGGAGATCCGCCCCGATGCCAACGGTAATTTCTCTTTTGACACCCCGGGATTTATGGAGGGTGGTTCAGCAATTCTGACCGCTTACATTGACGGCCTGCCCATCGTTAAGGAGATCCGCAACCTGAAACCCAGGAATACGACTATGTCCTGGATTTCCAATGGCAATTTGATTGTCAATGGCGAGGCGGTTATCCGTCGCAATGTGTATTCGCCAACCCACCATGTCAGCGGCCCCAATCAGGAGAAATACTTTGCCGATGATCTCCACGAAACGGAACTTTTTGTGCAGGTGGCGCTACCGGTGGACCGTCTTCCCAATCAAGGGAAAATGGGCCACGAGAGCACTCGGGATATTTATCCCAGCGCAACAACGCTGAAGATTATTGACCAGACCATCGAGGCAAACCGGAACAAAAACTTCGGTTATTATTACCTCTCTGATGAGCCTGAGTTTAGAAATTACTCTGAGGTTTACCTGCAGAATATCTATGAGTACATTGCGAGAAAAGACCCTTACCATGTAATTTTGTTAGCTTCCAATAATCCTGGCGATTATGTGGAATGCGCGGACTGGATCGAGACAGATCCCTATGTGACGATCCGAGAGACTGACAAGGGACGTGTCTATGCCAGAAGTTATTCGGTGTTGGGTGACTATGTAGACCAGGTTGCAACGCTGAATCGCTCTGACAAATGTATCGGTTTCCTGCCCACCTGTTTCTGCGGTTTCCCGGGAGACGGTGGACGGACCGGCTATGACTATCCCACATTCCAGGAATACTTGTGTAATACCTGGGTGGGATTGACCCATGGAGCAAAGTCCATCTGGCCTTACGCCGGACACGATATCCACGATCGTGCGTCCTTGTATGAGGGCACGCGCTACACCTTCTCCAGCATTGAAGCCCTGGAGGATATTCTTCTCTTCGGTGAACGCACGGTTCTGCAAGAGAGCAAGACGATGGAGGCAGTTCTGTGGGACACCGGCAGCGAGCAGATGTTCGTTGTTATCAATTTCTCCACAGAACCCCAGACTTATACTATTGAAGGTCTGACGGGTACCTGGGATAATTTCCGCCATGAAGACACCATCACCGGAAATACCTTTGAAATGGAGCCTTTTGAAGTACTGATCGGCACCAGTGTTCCCAAGGATGAAGGCATTCCCAGCTACGATGAAACTGTGGAACTGATCAATTCCTGGGAAAATAAACGCCTGCAGAACGAGAATCTATTCTTCAATATGGTGGAGTATAAGGACTTCTCCTTCCTGTCTACGCTTATCAGTCGCGCTCAGCACGCTGAGCATAAACTGGTAGACGGTGTTCGGGACAATTACGCCTGGGCCCAAAGCGGTAAAGCAGTGCGGTATGTGGAACTTTATATGATGCAGGACGAAAAACCTGTTGTCAGCAAGCTGGTGATCTATGGTAAAAACCTGGAAACGCTGAAACTGAAAGTGAAATATGAGGATGAGGTGCTGGTGGATGCCGATGTTGCCGATATTATATTGGGCGATGGCGTCGCGACAATCATTCTCTCTGAACCCATTGCACCTACTACCTGGCATTTTGAATTTGATGATCAGTATGGCAATAATGTGATGCTGTATGAGATCGAGGCTTATTGAATAATACGATAAGGAGATACATTATGAAAAAAGTACTGCTTTTACTGCTGATACTTTTGCTTAGCGTGGGTCTGCTAGCCTGCGGGGATACAGTAAATCCCGATGAAACGACCGTTGACCCCAACTTGGAACTGGCGATCGTCAATATCCGGGCAATGAGCTATTGCCTGGACAAGGGTGAGTACCGGGGCGTTGTGGTGGCAGAGATTACTACCCCCACTGCAGGTGAGTATACCTTCAGCTCCAAGCTGACCGGAGATGCTGCCATTACCTTGAAGGCCGGTGTGAATGCCGTTTATGTACCATGCTCCTTCAAATACCTGCCGGAGACGCCCACTATAAACGTCAAGGTCACTTTGACCGGTACAAAGGGCGAGGGTTCCCTGCAGGAGACCTGTATGATCGGATTTACAAACGAAGAAATCTCTTTGGACTTCACTTTGCCCGGCTACCGGAATAATTTCTATCCCGGTCAGGACCACACCAAGGTAGAAGGCAAGGTGCCCGCCGGCAAGAGCATTACCCTCACCATTGAGGGCGGTGGCATTGCCCTGCAGGAGACAACGCCCGACGCGAATGGCAACTTCTCTTTTGATACCGCTGCCCTCAATGTTGGCGGCGAAGCCGTGCTGACGGTATATGTAGATGGCGTCCCCACCTTGACCAAGACAATTCGCCGTCTGGAGACCCGGAAGCAGACTATGACCTGGATTGAGAACGGCACTCTGGTTGTTGACGGCACACCCGTGATCCGCCGGAATATCTATTCTCCCACCTACCATGTCAGTCAGCCCAACCAAGATAAATATTTTGCCGACGACCTGTTTGAGTCAGATGCTTTTGTGCAGGTGAGTCTGCAGCTGGAGGGTTTCCCCGGTGCAAGTACTGCCGGTCATGAGACAACGATGGATGTGTATCCCAGCGAGGACACCCTAAAACGCATTGATCAGGTGATCGCAAACTACAAAATGCGCAACTTCGGTTATTACTATCTATCTGACGAGCCAGAGTTCCGGAACTTCTCCAAGACATACATGCGGTATATTTATGAGTATATCGCCGAGAAAGACCCCTACCATGTAATTTTGATCGCATCCAATAATCCTGGTGAGTATGTGGAATGCGCTGACTGGATCGAAACGGATCCTTACATCAGCCCGAAGATTACAGAGAACGGCCGTGAATATGGTAAGCCTATGAACACTCTGCGTAAGTATGTGGATCAGGTTGCAGAACTGAATCGCGATGATAAGTGCATTGGCCTTGTCACACTGTGTTCCGGTGGCTGGCCCGGTTGGGCAGGTCAGATCGAGGATTACAGAAAGGACTATCCCACATTTGATGAGTACATCTGTAATGCGTGGACCGGCCTTTGCAACGGCGCAAAATCCATATGGGCATATGCAGGCCATGACCTGCATGACCGCGCCCAGATGTATGAAGGCTCCCGGTATGTCTTCTCCAGTATCGAGGCGCTGGAGGAACTGCTGGCAACAGGCAAGCGCACCGTGCTGAAGAAGAGTGCTACCATGGAAGCGGCGCTGTGGGATACCGGTTCTGAGCAGATGTTTGTAGTGCTGAGCCTTGTCAACGAGGAGCAGACCGTCACCATCGATAAGCTGACCGGCACATGGGATAATTTCCGCAATGAGGGCACTATCACCGGCAACACCTTTACACTCCGCCCCTTTGAGGCGGTGATCGGCACCAGCGTTCCTAAGGATCAAGGCCTTACCAGTTATACAGAAACCGCGGAACTGATCAATGCTTTGGAAGCTGAGCGTCAGTCCAGCGAGAGCTTGTTCTTTAACATGTGGAAGTTCTTCGATTATGACTTCGAGTCCAGCCGCAGAAGCGAGGCGCACCCCGCAGACCACAAGTTGTTCGACGGTGTTCTGGATAATTATGCCTGGAGCGAGGGTGGCTCTATGACCCACTATCTGGAGATCCAGATGAAGGATCTGGAAGTGACAGCGCAAAAGATCGTTGTTTACGGCAAGAATCTGGAGAGTCTTCAGTTCTTTGTCAAGTATGGTGGCGAACTGACCGATGCGCCCATCTCCAACATGGAAGTGACGGATGAGAAGGTGACCATCTGGTTCAGCAGAGCCATCACGCCCGATGCATTCCGTTTTGAGTTTAATGAACCTTTGGGTGGGCAAATTACCCTCTACGAGATCGAAGCATTCTGATTGAACCATACGAACTAAAATGGGGCGGCTGCAAAACTGCAGCCGCCCTAAATATTGGAAAGATAAGTTGTGAAAACGACCAAAAGTTAGAATGTTGACATTGTGTTTTTGTGCAGGTTGTGCTATTTTGTAGTTAGATACAATATGAGAATGTACGGCTGTCAAACTTATATCATTAAAGTAGCATTAGTAAGGAGAAATCATATGAAAAAGGTATTCATCTCAGTACTGACATTTCTGCTTTGCCTGTGCTTGATCGCCTGCAATGTGGCAGACAACCAGAATGAGACGACCAACGAACCCATCACAGAACTGGCGGTCACCAATGTGAGTGCGGTGAGTTATGTCCTGGATAAGGGTGTATATCGCGGTACGATCACCGCTGAGATCGCATGTCCCAATGCCGGTGAGTATACCTTTAGCTCCAAGCCTACCGGTGATGTCACCGTGCATTTGGAAGCAGGCATGAACACTGTAGCGCTGGCCGGCTCTTTTGAACAGATGTCCAACACAGGTACAATGCGTATCAGAATCAACCTGAACGGCGCAGCAGGCAGCGCAGAAGCGGATATGACGATGCCTATTACCTATGAACCCCTTGGCTTGAAGCTCACATCCCCCCAGTACCGTGATAATTTCTATCCCGGCCAGGATTCTTCAAAGATTGAAGGCAACGTGCCTGCAGGTATGGATGTGACTGTGCGCCTGGTAGGCGACGGCATCGAAGCCCAGGAAGTGAAGGTGGACGCAAACGGCCACTTCGCTTTTGATACGCCCAACTTTAAAGAGGGCGGCGAAGCTACCCTGACGGCAATTGTCAACGGCTGCGAGATTGTTAAGAGAGTTCGTTGCCTGGAAGCAAGAAACTACACTATGACCTGGATCGAGAACGGCACACTGGTTGTAGACGGCGAGCCCACGATCCGCCGCAATATCTATTCTCCTACTTACCACGTCAGCCAGCCCAATAAGGAAAAGTACTTTGCTGATGATCTTTCTGAATCCGATGCGCTGGTGCAGGTGAGCCTGCAGATCGAAAGCTTCCCCGGCGCAAGTACCGCTGGACACGAAACTACCTTGGATGTTTATCCCGGTGAAGATACTCTCCGCCGCATCGACCAGGTAATTGCCAGCAACAAAATGAAGAACTTTGGCTATTACTATTTGTCTGACGAGCCGGAGCTTCGGAACTTCTCCAAGGTGTATATGCAGTACATCTATGAGTACATCGCGGAAAAGGATCCCTACCATGTAGTTTTGATCTGCACAGAAGACCCCAGCGAGTACTTTAACTGCGCTGACTGGATCGAGACCGACCCCTATCTGGGACCCCTGCTCACCACCGGAGAGCGTACTTACACCATGCCTATGCACCTTCTGGGCAGATATGTGAAGTTCGGCACCCAGGCAAACCGGGCAGACAAGTGTGTTGGCATGATCCCGAAGACATATAGCATTTGGCCTGGATATAAGGGCAACACGACCAGAATCTCCGATTACCACACCTTCGATGAGTACATCTGCAATGTGTGGACGGGATTTAATAACGGCGCAAAATCCATGTGGTCCTACGCCGGCCATGATATCCACGACCGGGCATCTTTGTATGAAGGCACGCGCTACATCTACTCCAGCATTGAAGCGCTGGAAGAACTCCTTGCGGTCGGTAAACGCACTGTGCTGGTGGATACTATTGAGGTGGAAGCAGTGCTCTGGGAAACCGAAAGCGAGAAGATGTTTGTTGTAGCGAATATGACCAATGAGGAAAAGACCTTCACTATTGATGGCATTGAAGGCACCTGGGACAATTTCCGCAACGAAGGAACAATTACCGGCAATACCTTTACTTTAGAGCCCTGTGGCGTTTTGATCGGCACCAGTGTTCCCAAGGACGAGGGCCTGCCCAGCTATGAGGATACAGAAGCGTTGATTAACAAGCTGGAGGCTGAGCGCCAGTCCAGCGAGAGCCTGCTGTTCGGTATGAACAAGTACTATGACTATGACATTGAGTCCAGCATTAGAAGTACTGCCCATCCGGCAGACCACAAGCTGAACGATGGCGTCCGCGACAATTACGCCTGGAAAGAAAACGGCGCAATGACCCACTATCTGGAGTTTAAGTTCCTGTCTACAGAAGTGACCATGAAGAAGGTCGTCATCTATGGCGCCAATCTGAACACCATGCAGTTCTTTGTCAGATATGATGGTGAACTGGAGGAGCCTTCTGTTTCTGATATGGAGGTCACATACGACAAGGTGACCATTTGGCTGAGCGAAGCCATCACACCGGATTCCTTCCGGCTGGAGTTTAATGATCCTCTGGGCAACGACATTTTCCTTTACGAAATCGAAGTGTTCTAACCTGAAATGGGGCGGCTGCGGATCTGTAGTCGCCCCAAAGTTTTTACACAGAGAAAATGTAGTGAAATCAACCAAAAGTTGGAATATCTACATTGCATTATTGTGGATTTTGTGTTATCTTTACTTTATGTAGCATATAGAAAGAGGTATGCTTTGTAGGCGTTGTTGACCCTTGCGTATTTGCGCTTTGCGATGGCGTTGTGCGCCGACGCAGAGAAGATTTTTTAATCGATTCGGAAGAGAGGTAAATGACAATGGAGAAGAAATTGTTTCCTGCCGGATGCATCACTCTCGACGGCCGTATGGATGAGGCTGTTTGGGCGGATGTGCCGGAACATACTGGTTTTCAGCAATTGGGTTTTAAAGGCGGCCGTCTTGTAGGTGACCAGACTTTCTTTAAGATCCTGCCCTGTGAAGACCGTATTTATGTTGGCATCAAGTGTCAGCAGAGCAATATGGACAAGGTTCGGTCTTTCCCACCGGCACGAATCTATGCAACCAATGGTTTGGAGCTATTTCTTTCTCCCTCCAATGATCCCTATGATGTATACCACTTTATGCTGACCTTTGACCGGCAGAAGAAGACTTACCACTGGTCTGAATTTGGACACTGGGGCGAACTGGGAACGGATGCCCACGGCGAGTTTACGCCCGTTTGGGACTATGCCGTCTACGATGGGGGAGACTATTGGTCCGCAGAGGTTGAATTGCCTCTGACTACCTTCTTCCTGACCTCCCAGAAGACGTGGTCGGATACCTGGCTTGTGAATATGGCCCGGAATAACTATGTTTCTGCTGCTGAGGATGCCAACAATTCCTGGTGCCCGTTGGAAGATGCGTTCCTGGAGCCTAAGAAGTTTCCCTCTATGGGCGGATTCCCCATACGCCGCGCTTGCGATGCGGTGCGAATTGCCGGCGCTGAGGTGTCCATTGACAGTTGTACTGACGGTATTTACTATGGCACATTGACCGTTCAGTCCGTCAATCCCGAAGCGGATACATTTGCTTTTGCATCCAATTGCTGCGATCCCATCACCATCAAGCTGGAAGAAGGCAAGAATACCTTCACAGTACCTTGCCGCTTTACCGAATTGGGACTGAACAATGTCTCTCTGGAACTCAAGCGCGTAGGCGATGGTTTGGTATTTAAGCGGTTCTATGATGTGCGCGTGTCTTATGATCCCATTAAATTGCATTTTGTTGCACCGGAATACCGCTGCAATTTCTATCCCGGCCAGGACTACACCAAAGTGACCGGTTTTGCCGAGGTGGATAAGCCCGTCACACTGCATCTGGAAGGCCCGGGAATCACCACTCAGGATATCGTTCTGGAAAAGTCCGGCGAGTTTGAATTCGAAACACCCGACTTTGAGGTGGGCGAAGCATTCCTGACGGCTACCGTAGATGACTGGCAGATCAGCCGTAAGATCCGCCGACTGGCTCCCACGGCCCGTACGATGACCTGGATTTCTGGAGGCAATCTCATTGTGAACGGCGAGCCTATGATCCGCCGTGAGGTCTATGCCCCTTACTACCACGCTAGCGTCAGAGGCGCAGACAAGTACAGAAATGATAATCTCCACGAGACCAGAAATATCCGCCATGTGGAAGGCATTCAGGTGGACGGCTATCCCGGCGCAGGCGCCGTGGGCAACGAGACGACTATGGATGTGATGCCCAGTGATGCAATCAAAGAGCGGATCGATCGCTATATTGAAGCCCATAAGAACGAAGATTACGGCTACTACTATCTTTCCGATGAGCCGGAGTTCAGAGGCTACTCCCTGGTGTACTTAAAGAATGTCTACGAATACATTGCAGACAAGGATCCCTACCATGCGGTAGCGCTGTGTTCCAATTCTCCCGGCAAGTATGTGGACTGCGCAGACTGGATCGAGACTGATCCTTACATTTCTCCCCGCATTACTCCTGCAGGCGAGCGATTTTACCTTCAGACACTGGACGCTGTTTCCAAGCATGTGGATCAGGTGGCCCAGCTGAACAGAGCGGATAAGATTATCGGCATTATTCCCCAGTGCTACGGCGGTTGGCCCGGCTGGGCAGGAAAGGTAAGCGAGAATATCAGTGACTATCCCACCTTCGATGAGTTTATTTGCAACAGCTGGGTAGGCCTGAACCACGGCGCCAAGTCTGTATGGCCCTACGCCGGTCATGATCTTCATGACCGCGCGCAGATGTACGAAGGTTGCCGGTATATCTTTGCCAGCGTGGAAGCGGTAGAGGATATCCTTATGCACGGCAAGCGCACGATCTTGTTCCATAATGAGAAGCTGGAAGTGGTAATGTGGGTCAAGGGCGATGAGAAGATGTTTACTGTCACTAATCTCCTTCCCAGCGCACAGACAGTCACCGTGGACGGGATCGACGGTACTTGGTACAACTTCCGTCACACAGATATGATTACCGGCAACACCTTCGCGCTGAAGCCCTTTGAGGTGGTTATCGGCACCAGTAGTCTCCGAGGCGCAGACCTGCCCACTTACCATGAGGTCGCGGCCTTTATCGATAATTGGGAAGCAAACCGCAAGCAGACAAAGAATCTGCTGTATGGTTTAAAGGAGTATATCGATTTCAGCTTCACTTCATCCCTTGCAAGCCGCGCGCATCCTGCGGAGCATAAGCTGATGGACGGCGTTCTGGACAACTACGCCTGGTCGCAGGGCGGTTCTGGAGACAAGTTTGTACAGTTGACCTTTATTACGAAAAAGTTCAATATTGGCAAGCTGGTAGTCCATGGCTGGAATCTGGATAATATGGAGTTTAAGGTGGCTTACGGCGATGAGTTGTCCGTTCCCGAGATCGCAGAAACCATCTGCGATGAGTTCTCCACTACGATTGTGCTGGCAAAGCCGATCACTCCCGATGCCTTGCGTTTCGAGTTCAATGACAAATCCGGAAAGACCGTTCAGCTCTTTGAGATCGAAGCTTTCTGAGTGACTGAATAAACAGTAAAACCACAATAAGGAGAAGATTATGAAAAGATCAAGTTTCCTCGTTCTTTTGCTGCTGTGTCTGGCGTTGTGCCTGGCGGCATGCGGCCCCAAGACACCTGCCGAGCCTACTGCCGATCCGAATGTGGAACTGGCAGTCACCCGTGTAAATGCTATTAGCTATGTTTTGGATATGGGTGTATACCGCGGAACGATTACTGCGGAGATCACCTGCCCCCTGGCCGGTGACTATACCTTCTCTTCTAAGCATACCGGTGATGTGACCGTTTCCTTGAATGCTGGTACCAACACTGTGGCTATTCCCAGCTCTTTTGATCTGCTGCCTGAAACAGGCTCTATGTTTATTAAGGTGAGCCTGAATGGCGCTGGCGGCAGCGCTGAAGCAGACTTGGTGCTGCCCATTGCCTATGAGCCTCTGGGACTGAAGCTGACGGCTCCCGGCTACCGTAATAATTTCTATCCCGGCCAGGATTTTTCCAAGATTACAGGCACTGTGCCTGCCGGCAAGGATGTGACTGTGCGCCTGGAAGGCGACGGCATCAAGGCCCAGGAAGTACAGGTGGACGCCAATGGTAATTTCTCCTTTGATACTGCCAATTTCGAGGTCGGCGGCAGAGCCACTCTGACGGCTGTTATCAACGGGTGCGAGATCACCACGGAGATCCGCAATCTGGAGGGCAGAAAGTATACCATGACATGGATCGAAAACGGCACGCTGATCCTCAATGGCGAGCCTGTGATCCGCCGGAATGTCTATTCTCCCACACACCATGCAAGTACGCCTGACCTGGAGAAATACAATGCAGACGACCTCCACGAAACCGACGAGTTTGTGCAGATCAGTTTGCAGATGGAGAACTTCCCCAACGCTACTGTTCCCCACAATGAGACCACTAAGGACGCTTATCCAAGCGATGCTATCCTGCGGCACATTGATGCCATCATTGCCAACAACAAGATGCGCAATTTTGGTTATTACTACTTGTCCGATGAGCCGGAGTTCCGGAACTTTAACAAGACCTATATGCAGTATATTTATGAATATATTGCAAAGAAGGATCCCTACCACGTGGTTCTCATCTGCTCCAACAATCCCAGCGAATATGTGAATTGCGCTGACTGGATCGAAACAGACCCCTACTTTAGCCCTATGATCACAGAAGAGGGTCGTACCTACAAAAAGCCGATGTATACGATCGGTAAGTATGTGGCGCTGGTCTCCAAGATGGAACTGCAGGACAAGTGTATCGGCATCATTCCCCAGTGCTATGCCGTTTGGCCGGGCTGGGCAGGTGTTATCAGCGAAGACAGAGCAGATTATCCCACCTTTGATGAGTATATCTGTAATGTTTGGGTCGGCCTGAACAACGGCGCAAAGTCCGTATGGCCCTATGCAGGTCACGATATCCATGACCGCGGTCAGACCTATGAAGGCACCCGCTACATCTTCACCAGCGTGGAAGCCCTGGAAGATCTGCTGGCAACCGGCAAGCGTACGATTCTAAAGCAGACCCAGGAGTACGAGGCAGTTCTGTGGGAGCTGGGCGAGGAGAAAATGTTCGCCGTGATCAATCTGACCAATGAAGAGCAGACTGTGACTGTGGACAAGCTGGCAGGTACCTGGGACAACTTCCGTCACGAGGGCGCAATTACAGAAACCACCTTTACACTGAAGCCCTTTGAAACCGTGATCGGCACCAGTGAAGTCAGAGACGAAGGCCTGCCTACTTATGATGAGACTGTCCAATTGATCCAGGAGATCGAAGACGACCGCCTGTCCAGTAAGAGCAAGCTCTTGGGCTACTGGGAATACAAGGACTTTGATTTTAAGACCTCCTTGGAAGACCGCCAGCAGCCTGCTGAGCACAAGCTGACCGACGGCAACCGCCACGCTTATGCATGGGCGCAGAGCAGTGGCAAGACCATGTATGTGGAACTGAACATCCTCACCGAGAAGCCCACCTTTAACAAGATCGTAGTCTACGGCTATAACCTGGAAGGTATGGAGTTCAAGGTAAGAATGGACGGTCCTGATGGCGAGCTGATCACGCCTTCTGTTGCAAGCGTCAAGGTTGAAGAATACTGCACCATTATTACTCTGTCCAGATCCATCACCCCTGACTCCCTGCGCCTGGAGTTCCCTGGCGGCACCGGTAAGCGTGTGGAACTGTATGAGATTGAAGTGTACTAATTGAAACTATCCCATACGGGGCGGCCGCGCTTAGCAGCCGCCCCGAAAATGTTTTTGTATTCATAGAAAAGAATGGATTTTTTGAGAAAAATGTGGTATAGTGTTATTTACATATAAAACCAAAAAAACAGTAGAAAGCGTGAAAATAATATGACAATTATTGATGTTTATTCCGGCTTTTTGGGCGCTGGAAAGACCACTCTTATCAAGAAAATGATCACCGAATGCTACGCAGGCCAAAAGCTGGTGCTGATCGAGAACGAGTTCGGTCAGATCGGCATTGACGGCGGTTTCCTGCAGGATGCAGGGATCCAGATCACCGAGATGAACTCCGGTTGCATCTGCTGCAGTCTGGTTGGTGATTTCGGCAAGGCGCTGACCCAGGTGATTGCAGACTACACTCCCGACCGGATCGTGATTGAGCCCTCCGGCGTTGGTAAGCTCTCCGATGTTATTGCTGCAGTGGAGAAGGTGACCGGTGAGACAGTTCAGCTTGGTTGCGCTGTGGCCGTGGCAGATGCTGGCAAGGTGAAGGTATATATGAAGAACTTCGGCGAGTTCTATAATAATCAGATCGAGACCGCTGATACCATCGTCCTGTCCCGGACTGACAGCATTTCTCCGGAAAAACTGGACGGTGCGGTGGCTTTGCTCCGGGAGCATAATCAAGAGGCCACCATTGTCACCACCCCCTGGGATCAGTTGACCGGCCAGCAGCTGATGGAGGCTATGGAAGGGAAAGCAAAGGTGGCAGCTGACCTGGCGGAGATGGAGGAGGAGCACCATCACCACGGTGAGCACTGCGGCTGCGGCCACCACCACGAAGAGCACCATCACCAGGGTGAGCACTGCGGTTGCGGCCACCACCACGAGGAGCACCATCACCAGGGTGAGCACTGCGGCTGTGGCCACCACCACGAGGAGCACCATCACCACGGTGAGCACTGCGGCTGCGGCCACCACCACGAGGAACACCATCATCACGGTGAGCACTGCGGCTGCGGCCACCACCACGAGGAGCACCATCATCACGAGGAGCATTGTTCCTGCGGTCACCATGGGCATCACGATCACCACGCCGACGAGGTCTTTGCCTCCTGGGGTGTGGAGACTCACAAAAAGTTTACTGCTGACGGCATTAAACAGGCTTTGATGGCCTTGGACAGCGGCGCTTGCGGCGTAGTGCTGCGGGCAAAGGGTATTGTGGCCTCCGAAGATGGCAGTTGGATTCACTTTGACTTTGTGCCCGGCGAAATTGATATGCGTACCGGATCTGCCGCTGTCACCGGAAAACTGTGTGTAATCGGCGCAGATCTGGACGAAGCTGCTGTGGCAGGCCTTTTTGGAGTGTAATATGATTCAGATTCCTGTCTATGTGTTTACCGGTTTTCTAGATTCCGGTAAAACAAAGTTTATCCAGCAGACGTTAGAGGATCCCCGCTTCAACAACGGCGAGCGGACGCTACTGCTGGTATGCGAGGAGGGAGAGGAGGAATATGATTTCTCCACCTACCCCAGCCCAAATGTCTTTATGGAGGTTGTGGATCAGCGGACCGTCACCACAAAGCAGCTGAAGGAAATGGCAAAGAAATGCCGCGCCCAGCGGGTCGTGGCAGAGCTGAACGGTATGTATCCCGTTGGTGAGCTTTACAGCCGGTTTCCGGAGGACTGGGCCCTTGCTCAGGAGGTGATGTTTGCCGATGCAACCACCTTTATGACCTACAATGCTAATATGCGAAACCTGGTGATGGACAAGTTGATGGGCGGCCAAATGGTAGTTTTTAACCGCCTTACCCCTGGCCAGGATATTATGCCATTGCACAAAGTGGTCCGGGCTGCCAGCCGCCGGATTGAGATCCTTTATGACTATACCGACGGTACTACCTATGCAGACGATATCGAGGATCCGTTGCCCTTCGATATCAACGCCTCGGTGATTGCCATAAGTGATGACGATTATGCTCTTTGGTATCGGGATGTGACGGAAGAGCCAGCCAAGTATGACGGTAAGACCGTCAGCTTCAAGGCCCAGGTGGCCATGCTCCGCAGAGAGAAGAGGGGCATATTTGCTCCCGGCCGGTTTGTAATGACTTGTTGCGAGGACGACATCCAGTTCTGCGGAGTGCCCTGTTATTATGAGGGCGCCAACGATTTGACACCCAGGTCCTGGGTGGCGATCACTGCTACAATCCGGGCGGAAAATCATCCCTTGTATCAAGGGGAATTGGGCCCCATCCTCACTGCGTTGAAGGTTATGCCCGCAGAGCCGGCTCAGCCGGATGTGGCAACATTTTAGAGAAAGGAGCGGCTTATGTATCAGCCTTTAGCAGATCTATTGCGACCGAACACTCTGGATGAGGTGTTTGGACAAGAGCATATTTTAGGCGAGGGCGCCATACTGCGCCGCCTGATTGATTCCGGGAATATTCCCAATATGATTTTCTATGGGCCCAGCGGAACGGGCAAAACCACTGTTGCCAATATTATTGCCAAGCAGACCAATCGTACGCTGTATCAGCTGAATGCCACCACGGCATCCACCGCAGATATCAAGAATATCGTAGCGGAGCTGGATACCTTTATGGCTCCCAACGGGGTATTGCTGTACCTGGATGAGATCCAGTCCTTCAATAAAAAGCAGCAGCAGACCCTCCTTGAGTATATTGAAAACGGCAAGATCACGCTGATTGCGTCCACTACGGAAAATCCCTATTTTTACGTATTCAATGCGATCCTGAGCCGTTCCACAGTCTTTGAGTTCAAGCAGCTGTCTAAAGAGGCGGTGCTCCAGGCAGTACACAGAGCGGTAGGCTTTTTGGAGGAGCGGACGGCTCTTTATGCCCGGTGTGAAGAAGGATCGTTGGAGTACATTTCAGCGGCCTGCGGTGGCGATCTCCGTAAGGCTCTGAACGCCTTGGAAGTGCTGTTCTCCGCTGGTGTTCCGGAGGGAGACACGCTTCCCATTACCCTGGCAGATGCCAAGCTGGTCACCCAAAAGAGTGCTATGCGGGCTGACCGGGACGGTGATAACCACTATGATCTGCTTTCGGCTCTGCAGAAATCCATTCGCGGGTCTGACCCGGATGCAGCTTGTCATTATCTGGCACGACTCCTGGAGGTGGGGCAGATGCAGTCTGCCTGCAGACGGTTGATGGTTATCGCCGCAGAGGACATCGGTCTTGCCTATCCCATGATTCTTCCTGTCGTAAAATCCTGTGTGGATATGGCGCTGATGTTGGGTATGCCTGAGGCCCGGATTCCTTTGGGGGATGCGGCGGTGCTGATGGCCACCAGCCCCAAGTCCAACACGGGTCATGTTGCTCTGGACAGCGCGCTGGCCGATGTCCGTCAGGGAAAAACCGGAGACTTCCCCCGCCACCTGCAGAATATGCACGCCGACTCCTATACGATGGAGCGGGAACAGGGATACCTGTACCCCCATGCCTATCCTCACAGCTGGGTAAAGCAGCAATACCTGCCCGATGAACTTGCAGGTACTCACTACTATACCTTCGGTGATAACAAGCAGGAGCAGGCGGCAAAGCAGTACTGGGCCGCCATTAAGGGGGAGTAATATGGATATACAGTTAGGCGATATCCTGGTAATGAAAAAGACCCACCCCTGCGGGGAGAAGCAGTGGAAGGTCCTGCGGACAGGCGCGGATTTTCGGTTAAAATGTCTGGGTTGCGGCCATGAGATTATGGTGTCCCGGTTTAAGGCGGAGAAAAATATTCGTCAAGTCATTAAAAATATCTCGACAGAATGAAACGGCAGCCGATTGCATCGGCTGCCTCATTTTTTGTTTTGCGCCTTTTGGTAGTAGAAATATACCGCCAGTTGGGGGAACAGGGGAAAAAGTCCTAACGGCAACCGACGGGATTTTCCGGGGCCTCGTCCTATACTGAAGCCACAGACGGGGGGTGCATAGATGACGGTTTACTTAGACAGTGTTATGCTGCTGAACTTTCTTGTGGATTTTTTGCTGCTGCTGGCTGCAGGACGCCTTTGCGGGTATCCGGTGCGGATCAGACGGGCGCTGCTCGCAGCGGTAATAGGCGGGGCGTATGCGGGCTGCTGCCTACTGCCAGGCTTTTATTTCCTGGGAAATACCCTTTGGCGTTTGGTTAGTCTTACTGGCATGTCTGTGATTGCCTACGGCTGGTCTGTCAGCGCACTTCGCAGAGGTTTGGTGTTTGCCTTTTTGTCCCTGGCTTTGGGTGGCGCAGTGCTGATGCTGGGCAGGGGAGGCCTGATAGGAATCCTTGGCGCATCGGTAGTGATGTGTCTTTTGTGCGGTTTCGGATTTAAGGAGCGTATCGGGGGAAACCAATATGTGCCGGTTGAGCTGTCCTATGGAGATAAATATCTGCAGCTGACAGCGCTCTGCGATACAGGGAACACCCTTCGTGACCCCATTACCGGTCGTCCGGTGCTGGTAATAGGGGCAGAGGCTGCAGGAGCGCTGACAGGGTTGACTCAGGAGCAGCTTCGCACGCCGGTTGAATCGCTGCATGCCCTGCCTGGGTTGCGGCTTATCCCCTATAGCAGCGTGGGGGATAGCGGGGGTTTTTTGCTGGCGCTGCGTTTGCAAAAGGTCAAGATTGGATCGTGGCAGGGGAGTTCCTTAGTGGCTTTTGCGCCGGTGGGACTGCATTCGGAGGGAGCATATCAAGCGTTGACAGGAGGTACAGTATGAGGGAAAAACTGCGTGCGTTTTTGGTGAAGATCGGATTGATCCGGCCTGCGGGTATATTCTATATCGGAGGCGCGGATGTGCTCCCGCCACCGCTGAAAGGGGAGCAGGAGCAGGCCGCTCTTGCGGCTCTGGAGCAGGGAGATGAATCTGCCAAACAGCTTTTGATTGAGAGAAACCTGCGTCTTGTAGTATTCCTCTCCCGACGGTTTGAAAATACAGGGGTGAACCTGGAGGATTTGATCTCCATCGGCTCGATCGGCCTAATCAAGGCCATCAGTACTTACCGACGGGATAAGAACATCAAACTGGCAACTTATGCCTCCCGGTGTATTGAAAATGAGATTTTAATGCACGTCCGAAAGATATCTGCCCAAAAAGCGGAGGTTTCATTGGATGAGCCGATCAATATGGATTATGATGGGAACGAACTACTTTTGTCTGATATCCTGGGCACAGATGAGGATATGATCCTAAGACCCTTGGAGGACGATGTTGACCTGTGCATTCTGCGGCAGGCAGTGAAAGAACTGCCAGATCGGGAACGGGAGATAGTGATAATGCGCTTCGGCCTCTACGGTCACCAGGAACTGACTCAGAAAGAGGTGGCCCAGGTGATGGGCATTTCCCAGTCCTATATCTCCCGTTTGGAGAAGAGAATTATGCTGAAATTACGCAGGGAATTACTTCGCCAGACCAGCTGCGCATAAAATATCTTGAAAAACGAAAGATCCTGTGCTACAATCGATATGAAATTATATCGATATAATTTTAGCTAAAGGAGAGAAACTATGGAGCGCAAGGAGATCTCAAAATCTGTATTGAAACGGCTTCCTATTTATTTGGCTTATCTGAAGGACTTGCCTAAGGACAGTTCAGTCAATATCTCCGCAACAGCTCTTGCTAATGCCCTGGGTATGGGTGAGGTGCAGGTGCGAAAGGACCTTGCCATGGTTTCCAATGGCGGCCGTCCCAAGGTGGGATATCACCGGGAGAGCCTTATCGATGACATCAGCCAGTTCCTGGGGTATGACAATACCACCGATGCGATTCTGGTGGGCGCTGGTAAACTGGGCCAGGCACTCTTGGGCTATGGTGGATTTGACGCTTATGGCCTGAACATACTGGCGGCCTTTGATGTGAATCCTGTGTCCGACAAGACAGAAGATGGCAAGCCGATTTTGCCAATGGAGGCGCTGGACGATTTTTGCCGTACCAACAAGATTTTGATGGGTATCATTACGGTGCCTGCGGCCTATGCTCAGCAGGTCTGCGATAAGCTGATTGCCTGCGGCATCAAGGCTATCTGGACCTTCGCGCCCGTCCACCTGGATGTGCCGGAGAATATTCTGGTGCAGAATGAAAATATGGCCACATCCCTGGCAGTGCTTTCTATGCACCTGCAGGCGCAGATCAAGGAAAAGAAATAAAAAAACACCCCGAGTCGGTTGACTCGGGGTGAACTTTTTACATACCGGGCTTGAAGCTATCCTTCAGGCTTACAGAGCGATTGAATACCAGATGCTCGGGGGACGAGTCCTTGGAGTCGGGGCAGAAGTAGCCAAGCCGCATGAACTGATAGGAGGCGGGTGCCTTAGCGTTCTTTAGACTGGCTTCTACCTTACAACCGGTGAGAACCTCAAGAGAGTTAGGATTCAGACAGGACAGAAAATCCTTACCGGAGGCGTCGGGATCGGGGTCATCGAAGAGGTTGGAGTACTGGCGGACTTCTGCATCGCAGCAGGTTTCTGCGTCCACCCAGTGGATGGTAGCGCCCTTGATCTTGCGGCCATCAGCGGGATCACCGCCCTTGGAATCCGGGTCATAGGTGGCAAGAACTTCCACCACATTGCCGTTTTCATCCATCACGCAGCCAGTGCACTTGATCACATAAGCGCCCTTCAGTCGGCACTCGGGACCATCAGGATACAGACGCTTATACTTGGGAACAGGCTCGGCAAGGAAATCGTCTGCTTCAATCCACAGATTCCGGGAGAAGGAGACTTTGCGGGTGCCGTCTTCAGGACGGTTGGGGTTGTTCTCGATATCAAATTCCTCGGACTGGCCTTCGGGGTAGTTGGTAATGGTCAGCTTTACAGGTTTGACAACCGCCATTACGCGCTGCGCGCTTTCGTTCAGGTCTTCCCGCAGACAGTGCTCCAGGAAGGCGAACTCGATGGTGTTGGGGGACTTGGCAACACCCACGCGGTCGCAGAAATTGCGAATAGCTCTGGGAGTATAGCCACGGCGACGCAGGCCGCAAAGAGTGGGCATTCGGGGATCATCCCAGCCGGAGACGCGGCCTTCTTCCACCAGCTGGCGGAGCTTCCGCTTGGACAGGACAGTATGGTCAATGCCCAGCCGCGCGAACTCGATCTGCCGGGGGTGGTGGGGAACGGACACATTTTCCACAACCCAGTTGTACAGGGGGCGGTGGTTTTCAAACTCCAGAGAGCACAGACTGTGGGTAATACCCTCCAGGGCGTCCTGAATGGGATGGGCAAAGTCATACATAGGATAGATGCACCATTTGTTGCCCTGGCGATGGTGGTGCATATGGCGTATCCGGTAGATGACCGGGTCGCGCATATTGAAATTGCCGGAGGCTAAGTCAATCTTGGCTCTCAGCGTGTACTTGTTGTCTTCGAACTCACCGGCTCGCATCCGGGCGAACAGATCCAGGCTTTCTTCAATGGGTCTGTCCCGATAGGGGGAAATGGCAGGGGTGTTCAGATCACCACGGCGCTCCTTAAACTCCTCGGGAGTCAGTTCGCACACATAGGCAAGTCCCTTCTTAATCAGCTCGACGGCGTATTCGTAGTCTTTCTCAAAGTAATCGGAACCGAAGAAGAACCGGTCACCCCAGTCAAAGCCCAGCCAGTGGATATCCTCCTTGATGGCTTCCACAAACTCCACATCTTCTTTTGTGGGGTTTGTATCGTCCATACGGAGATTGCACAGGCCGTTGTACTTTTCGGCAGTGCCGAAGTCGATGATCAAGGCTTTGCAGTGGCCGATGTGTAGATAGCCGTTGGGTTCCGGCGGAAAACGGGTGTGCACCTGTTTGCCGGCGTAGCGGCCACCCTCTGCGATATCTTCATCAATAAATGCGTGGATGAAATTCTTGCTCTCATTAATTTCAGCCATCATCAGCATCCTCTCTGTTGGTAAAAGTCTGAAATATTATAACCTATTCTCCCGGCTTTTGCAACTGAAAACCGCAAAGAATCCGGTATTTACCTGAATGTTTTTTAAAGGTCGTGGGAAAATGTATATTTCGTGAAAACAATTTCAGAAAAATCAGAAATTATAGTTGTCAATTGGCCCGACTTATATTAAAATAGAAAAAGATGTAGGAAGGAGTGAGTCCTTATGTGCGAACCTAAATATAAGCGCATTATGCTTAAGATCAGTGGTGAGGCTCTTGCAGGAGATGCCCATCGCGGTTTGGATTTCAGCGTGATCAATTCCGTGTGTTCCGTCATCAAAACCTGTACAGAAATGGGTGTCCAGGTAGGCTTGATGGTAGGTGCCGGCAATTTCTGGCGAGGCATCAAGGACGGCGCCGACAAAATGGAGCGCTCCCATGCGGACGCTATGGGTATGTTGGGCACGGTAATGAACTCTATCGCTGTAGCAGACGCGCTGGAGAAGCACGGCGTGGACGCCCGTGTGCTGTCTGCCGTGGAAATGAACAAGTTCTGTGAGTATTTTACCAGAGATACCGCAGTGCGCTACTTAAACGAGGGCAAGGTTGTCATCTTTGCCGCCGGCACAGGCAATCCCTATTTCTCCACTGATACGGGTGTTGTGCTCCGGGGCGTGGAGATCGGTGCGGATGCCATTCTGATGGCCAAGAATGTGGACGGCATCTACTCTGCCGACCCCAATGTTGACCCCAGTGCCGTTAAGTTTGATACCCTTACCTATGACGAGGTGCTTGCCCGTCACCTGAAGGCAACAGACACCACGGCTATGACGCTGGCAATGGATAACCATATGACGCTTGTATGCTTTGCATTGAAAGACCCTGAAAATATTATCCGCGTGGTTCGTGGTGAACCGGTGGGAACAATCGTTAAGGAGGACTAAATTATGAATGTAGATTTTACCGAGTTTGGCAAGAAGATGGACAAGACCCTGGTGCACCTGGCAGAGGAGTTTGATGCTGTTCGCGCCGGCCGCGCCAATCCCAAGGTTCTTGACCGCATCAGTGTTGAATATTATGGACAGGAGACGCCCCTCAACGGTGTGGCTACCATCTCCAGCCCCGATGCCCGTACCCTGGTGGTTCAGCCCTGGGACACCAACCTGCTGAAGGATATCCAGAAGGCAATTCAGGCCAGTGAGTTGGGCATCAATCCTCAGAATGACGGCCGCATGATCCGCCTGGTATTCCCCCAGCTGACGGAGGAGCGTCGTAAGGAACTGACCAAGCAGGTCAAGAAGTATGCAGAAGATGCAAAGGTCGCAATGCGTAATATCCGCCGTGACGGTATGGACTTTGTGAAGAAGCTGAAGAAGAACTCCGAGATCACAGAGGACGACCAGAAGAAGGCTGAGAAGGATCTGCAGGATATGCTGGATAAGTATATCAAGAAGGTCGACGATGTCCTCGCCGCAAAGGAAAAGGAATTGATGGCAATCTAATTGCCTGTAAAATTGGGGGCGCTTGCGCCCCCAACACTACTATTTTGGAAAGGAGTCAGAGATGACACCTTCTGCAAACGAGAATACTCTGCCTGTCCCCAAGCATATTGCTATTATTATGGACGGCAACGGCCGCTGGGCGAAAAAAAGAGGTCTGCCACGCACCGCCGGCCACTCTGCCGGCGCAGAGGCTTTCCGCAACATTTCCAGTCACTGCCGTGAATTGGGCATCAAGTATCTGACGGTGTATGCCTTTTCCACGGAGAACTGGAAACGCTCGGAGGAAGAAGTGAGCGGTATTATGCGCCTATTGGGCAATTATCTGAAGGAAGCCCTGCGGGATATGGAGAAAAACCGGGTTAAGTTTTGCTTCTTTGGAGATATGTCCCGGCTGAGTCCCCAACTGCAGCGGCTTTGTATCGATGCCGAGAAACGCTCGAAGGACTATGATGTGCAGGTGAACTTCTGCTTTAACTACGGCGGAAGAGATGAGCTGGTCCGCGCTGCCCGCCTGTTTGGTCAGGATGTGCTTGCCGGAAAATATAAGCCCGAGGATATGACAGAGGAGCTGCTGGCCGGCTATCTGTATTCCAGGGATGTGCCTGATCCGGAACTGATCATCCGCCCCTCCGGAGAGATGCGCATCAGTAATTTTCTTCTATGGCAGTCTGCCTACTCGGAATATGTGTTTATGAATGTTTTATGGCCTGATTTTGGCCCTGAGGATTTAGACAAGGCAATCGAAGAATACCGCCGGCGCAACCGTCGGTTTGGGGGTGTCTGAGATATGAAAAAACGCGTGCTTACCGCAGCAATCCTGTTGCCGCTGCTGCTGGCGGTTGTGTTGGCACTGCCGAAGATTTTTGCAGCTGTCCTTTTTGGACTGTTGGCATCCGTCGGCGCCTATGAACTGCTGATTGGTACCGGAAAAGTGAAAAATCCCCGGCTGGTTGGGTATGCTATGGTCACGGCTTTCCTGTCCGCAGTGCCTTGCGGTTTGCCGTACCTGGCAGCAATGTGGCAGCCGGTGGTGTTGGTATTTGCCTGCTTGCTGCTGGGCGAACTGCTCCTCAGCCACGCTAAGCTGTCTTTTGAAAAAGTTGCCATTACCTTTGTGGCAGGCGCGCTCGTGCCGTATCTGCTCACCGCTTTGGTGCGCCTGAACAGCCTGGATAAGGGCAGAGCCTTCATTTTGCTGCCCTTTGTGATCGCATTTCTGTCGGACACCGGCGCTTATTTTGCAGGCCGCGCATTTGGCAAGCATAAGCTGGCTCCTGTGATCAGCCCCAATAAGACTGTTGAGGGTGTGATCGGCGGTGTCCTTGGGGCAACGGCCGGCGTGGCGATCTACTGTCTGGTTTTGCAGCTGGCCTTTAAGATGGAGGTAAGGTACCTGTATGTACCTCTTTACGGCATTTTGGGCAGTATGGCCGCAGTCTTTGGAGACCTGTGCTTTTCCGCTGTCAAGCGGCAGGCGGGCATCAAGGACTACGGAAACCTGTTCCCGGGCCACGGGGGTGTTTTGGACCGGTTCGACTCTATGACTTTGGTTGCGCCCCTTGTAGAAATACTGATGCTGTTTATACCGATTATTGGGAGATAAAAATGGTAAAATGTGTGAGTATCCTGGGTTCTACCGGCTCCATCGGCCGGCAGACGCTGGATATTATCGACAATTTGAATATTCCCGTGGCCGCATTGACCGCCGGCTCTAATGCGCAGCGGATGGCTCAGCAGTGCCGAACTTACCGTCCTGCCTTGGCCGTTATGGCTACGGAAGAAGCTGCAAAGGAACTGGCTGCGGCGATTTCCGATCTTCCTACCCGGATTATGTGGGGGGAGGAGGGCCTTATTGAGGCTGCTACAATGGAGGAAGCCGACTGTGTAATCACCGCCGTGGTGGGCATGGTGGGCTTGAAGCCGACACTTGCCGCGATTCGCGCCGGTAAACGGATCGGTCTTGCTAATAAGGAGACTCTGGTTTGTGCCGGTGAGCTGGTTATGGCGGAAGCCAAACGATATGGCACGGAAATTATCCCGGTAGACTCCGAGCACTCGGCAATTTTCCAGTGCCTGATGGGCAGCCACAACAAAGGGGAGATCAAACGGATCATCCTGACCTGTTCCGGTGGACCGTTCTTCGGTATGGATGTGGAAAAGCTGGCATCTGTCACTAAGGCTGACGCCCTATGCCATCCCAACTGGAAGATGGGCGAGAAAATCACCATTGACTGTGCTACTCTGATGAATAAGGGCTTGGAAGTTATTGAGGCTATGCGCCTTTATGATTTGCCTCTGGAGCAAGTGGATGTGCTGATCCATCGGCAGAGCATAGTTCACTCTATGGTGGAGTTTACCGATGGCGCGGTGATGGCCCAGATGGGCAGTCCCGATATGCGCCTGCCGATCCAGCTCGCCATGACCTATCCGGAGCGCTGCAGCTGTCCGGTAGATTCCCTGGATCTGCTGAGTTGCGGCAATCTGACTTTCGCAAAGCCGGATGTGGAGGCGTTTCCTTGCCTTGCGCTGGCACGGAAATGCGCAGCGCTGGGCGGTACGGCCTGCCCTGTTATGAACGGCGCCAACGAAGAGGCGGTGGCAATGTATTTGAATGACGAGATTGGCTTCTATGACATCTATCACTTGGTGTCAAAGGCGGTGGACATAGTTGATTTTGTGGCTGACCCCACCCTGGAGCAGATCCTGGAAGCGGATAAACTGGCACGGGCGGCAGTCCGCCGGGAAGCCATAAAGATACGAGGAGTTCTATGACCATTCTGTTTGCAATTTTATTGTTTAGTTTGTTGATTTTTGTCCACGAGCTGGGCCATTTCCTGGCAGCCAAGGCATCCGGTGTTCGGGTTAATGAGTTTGCTCTGTTTATGGGGCCCGCCATCTTCAAAAAGAAGGTAGGAGATACCGTGTATTCTCTGCGATGCATCCCCATCGGTGGCTTCTGCGCCATGGAGGGTGAGGACGAGGATACAGACGATCCCCATTCCTTCCAAAAGGCGGCCTGGTGGAAGCGGCTGATCATTTTGGTTGCCGGTTCTTTCATGAATCTGGTGGCCGGATTCTTGATTTTTGCCATCCTTTTCGTACCCCAAAAACAGTTCAATATGCCCATAATCGGCTCCGTTGAACCCGGTTGTACAGTTGTCCGTGAGGGCGGCCTGCAGATTGGAGATGAGTTCATTCGGATTAATGGGGAGAAGATATATATCCAGTCGGATGTGTCCCTTCTTTTGGAACTGAACCCCGGTGAGATGCATGATATTGTGGTCAAGCGGAACGGAGAAAAGCTGGTCTTTGAGGACTACAAGATGGAAAAGCACCTTTTCCCAGGGGAAGAGCTGGAGCGCTATGGTTTCACCTTTGCCCAAAAGGAGGCTACCTTTGGAAATGCAGTTCGCTATGTGTGGAACTCCGGTATCAATGTAGTGCGTAATGTGCGGCTGAGTCTGCAGATGATCTTCACAGGCCAGGCGGGTCTTAAGGATATGACCGGCCCGGTTGGCATTGTCCAGATCATGTCGGAATCCGCGGAAGCAGCCGAAAATGCCAAGGACGCCTTTGCCAATATGCTGTACATCGGCGGCTTTTTGGCTATCAATCTGGCAGTTATGAATCTGCTGCCCATTCCCGCATTGGACGGCGGCCGGGTGGTTGGCCTGCTTTTGACCTGCGCCATCGAGGGCATCACCCGTAAGAAGCTGGACAGTAAGTATGAGGCTTATATCCACGGCGCGGGTATGATCCTGTTGCTGGCGCTGATGGCGATCATTCTGTTTAAGGATATTTTTGTGATTTTCAAGAGGTAATGGTATGACCAGACAGATTCTAGTTGGATCCGTTCCCATCGGCGGTGGCGCTCCGGTGGCGATCCAGTCCATGCTCAATACCAAAACCACCGATGTGGAAGGCTCTCTGAAGCAGCTGAAGCAGTTGGCCACCGCAGGCTGTCAGATCGCCCGGCTGGCCGTACCCAACAAAGAGGCTGCTGCGGCTTTCAGGGAAATCTGCAAGGCTTCGCCTCTGCCTCTGGTGGCGGATATCCACTTCGACTATAAGCTGGCTTTGTTGGCCGCTGAGGGCGGCGCATCCAAGATCCGCATCAATCCCGGCAATATCGGCGGGGAAGAGAATGTGCAGGCGGTTGTGGAAGCTTGTAAGAGCCGCAATATCCCCATACGTATTGGCGTCAACGGCGGTAGCCTGGACAAAAAACTGCTGGAAAAATACGGTCACCCCACGGCAGAAGCCCTGGTGGAGAGCGCTTTTCAGCACTTGGAACTGCTTGAAAAGTATGGATTTTACGATACATGCGTATCTATGAAATCCTCCCACGTTCCCACAATGGTAGCTGCCGCACGGCTTTTCCGGAGCCGCTGCGACTATCCCATCCACATTGGCGTGACAGAGACAGGCCCTGTGCGTATGGGGCTGATGAAATCCGCTATGGGCATCGGCGCGCTGCTATTGGAGGGCATTGGCGATACAATCCGTGTCAGCCTTACCGACGATCCGGTGGAAGAGGTCAATGCCGCTAAGGACATTCTCAAGGCTGCCGGACTGCGGAAGGAAGGCGTGAACATTATTTCGTGTCCCACCTGTGGGCGGACACAAATTGATTTGATAGGCCTTGTCAACAAGGTGGATGAGGCTCTTAAGGACTGTCAAAAGCCGATTACTGTCGCGGTGATGGGCTGCGTGGTCAACGGTCCCGGGGAGGCTCGGGAGGCAGATATCGGCATTGCCGGCGGTGATGGCTGCGGCATGCTGTTTGAAAAAGGACAGCAGATCTGCAAACTGCCCTATGATGAGCTGCTGCCGGCTCTGTTAGAGAGAATTGAACTTCTGTAAGAGGACACTATGAAAGACCAGGTTTATTTCCTGAATATGTTTCCGGACTATGCGCCGCCTGAAGCCCTGAAAGGGGCGCTATCTCAGGCGGCCATTGTTGCTGCTGATATTGATCCGGCAAAAAAGGCGGTGGAAGTGGCAATCCACTCTGAAGCCTACATACCGGGCCGTTTGCTGGAACAGGCGCAGCGGGCGATTGCCTCTTGCTATAAACTGAACCGGCTGGAGATTAAGGCGACCCATCCTGCCGAACAGCTGCAAAAGATAGAGCCTGAGGACCTGATGGGCTTCTTTGCCACGAAAAACTCTATGTGCCGCGGTTTGCTGGCAGGCGCACAGTGGGAGTGGGAGGGGACGACTCTCCATCTCCACTTGAAGGCCAACGGTAAAGACCTTCTTCAGGAGCTTGTGCCTGCTGTGAAGAATGAACTGCAGGCACGGTTTGCTACCGCGGTTTCCATAGAGATACACCCTGGCGAAATGCTGGAGGGACAGGCCTTGTTTGACGCTATGGAGCAGATGCGTGGTACGATCCTCACAGACCTTCCCAAAGCGCCGGCTGCTGCCCCCAAGGAGCAGCAGCCCCAGGATAATCCCGCTTTCTACGGCAAGGCCTTCAAGGGGAAGGTCACACCTATGGACCAGCTTGATCTGGATATGGGCAGTGTGATCGTAGAGGGCCGCGTCTTTAGCGTGGAGCATAAGGAGCTGAAGAAGCGCAATGCCTGGGTCATTAATTTTGATATGACAGACAATTCCGGCTCTGTCCGCGTGAATCGCTTTATGGAGAACAGCGAGGCAAAGCAGATCCTGGAAAATGTAAGACCCGGCTCTGTGCTGAAGGTGCAGGGCAGACTCCAAATTAACCAGTTTGACAACGAAATGGTACTAAAACCCTCTGCCATGATGCCTGGTGAGCTGCCCAAGCGGAAGGACGAATGGGCAGGGGAGAAACGTGTGGAGCTGCATCTGCATACTGTGATGTCCAATATGGACGCGCTGACGGATACGGCTGCTGCCATCAAGCAGGCTGCTGCTTGGGGGCACAGGGCAATCGCCATTACAGACCACGGCTGCTGCCAGTCCTTTACCGATGCGCTGCATACTATTGAGGGGAAGAATCCACCAAAGGTTGCAGGTACGGAGGAAACCATCAAGATCCTCTACGGCTGCGAGGGCTACTATGTTAACGATGTGGACGACCGGATTGTGGTCCACGGTGGCCGGGATATGGCTTTTGACGAACCCTATGTTGCCTTTGATCTGGAGACCACCGGCCTTTCCTCCCGCAATGACAAGATCATTGAGATTGGCGCGGTACTGATGCAAAATGGTCGGGAGCTTGACCGGTTCCAAACCTTTGTTGACCCTGGAATGAAGCTCTCCAAGGAGACGACTGACCTGACCGGCATCACAGATCTTATGCTCCGTGATGCCCCTCCCCTTGAGGAGGTCTTGCCCAGATTTTTGGAGTTTGTGGGTGACCGGGTACTTGTGGCCCACAATGCAGACTTTGACACTGCCTTTATCCGTGCTGCCTGTAAAAAGCTGGGCTACACCTATAACTTTACCTCTGCCGACACATTGGTGCTGTCTCAAAACTTGATGCCGCATCTGAACCGCTTCAAGCTGGATGTGGTGGCAAACGCCTTGAGTCTGCCGGACTTCACCCATCATCGGGCGGCGGACGATGCCGTCACCTGCGGCCTGATTATGGAGAAGCTCCTGGAAAAGCTGGTTGAGATGGATGTGCATACTTTGCGGGCGGTCAATCCGGCGATGGAGAGCCTTCGTACTCAGAGTCGGCAGAGCAATCGACAGCCCAGACACATTATTCTTTTTGCCAAGAATCAGATGGGCTTGCGGAATCTGTATAAACTGATCTCTCTTTCCAACTTGGAGCATTTTAAGCGCCAGCCCCGTATGCCTAAATCCGAAATTATGAAATGCAGGGAGGGCCTGATCATCGGTTCTGCCTGTGAAGCCGGCGAGCTGTTTCAGGCGGTGCTGGACGGCAAAAGTGAGGACGAACTGAAGCGCATCGCTTCTTTCTATGATTTTCTGGAGATCCAGCCTATCAGCAACAATGCCTTTATGCTGGAGCGGGGGATCGTGAAGGACGAAGAGGAACTGCGCCAGTTCAACCGCACCATTGTCCGCTTGGGCGAGGAACTGAATAAGCCGGTGGTTGCCACCGGTGATGTCCATTTCCTGAACCCGGAAGATGAGGTCTTCCGCCACATCCTCCTGGCTACTAAGGGCTTTGACGACTGTGACAGGCCCAATCCGCTGTACTTGCATACCACCGACGAGATGCTCCGGGAGTTTGCTTACCTGGGAGAGGAAAAGGCTTACGAGGTCGTTGTCACCAATCCCAATTATATTGCGGATATGTGTGATGTTGTCCGGCCCGTACCCCATAACCTGTTTGCTCCCAAGATCGAAAACTCTGTGGAGGATCTGAAGGCACTGGTTTACGGCAAGATGCGTCAGCTGTACGGCGACAATCCCCCGGAGTTGATCCGTACCCGCGTGGAGACAGAGCTGAACGACATCATTACCTGTCACTATGATGTGATCTACATGTCCGCCCAGAAGCTGGTACAGAACTCTCTGGAAAACGGCTATCTGGTGGGTTCCCGAGGCTCTGTTGGCTCGTCCATCGTGGCATTTATGTCCGGTATCACGGAGGTTAACTCCTTCCCGCCCCATTACCGCTGTCCCAATCCGGAGTGCAAGCACACCACCTTTGATGTGCCGGAAGGCTACGGCTGCGGCGCTGACTTACCGGACGCGGTTTGCCCCAAGTGCGGCACGCCTTACGCGAAGGAAGGCTTCAATATTCCTTTTGAAACATTCCTTGGTTTTGGCGGCGACAAAGTGCCGGATATCGACTTGAACTTCTCCGGTGAGTATCAGGCAAATGCCCACGCTTACTGTACGGAAATGTTTGGAAAATCCCATGTGTTCCGGGCAGGAACTGTGGGTACCGTGGCGGAAAAAACAGCCTTCGGTTATGTGAAGAAATACCTGTCTGAGCGGGGCCGTGCGGCCACCGCTGCGGAGATCAACCGCCTTGCAGCTGGTTGCGTAGGCGTACGCCGCACCACTGGCCAACATCCCGGCGGTCTGGTGGTTATTCCCCAGGAGAATGAGATTTGGGATTTTTGCCCGGTGCAGCACCCGGCAGATGACCCCAATTCCGACCAGATCACCACTCATTTTGAATACCACTCTATGGAGGAAAACCTCCTGAAGCTGGATATGCTGGGTCACGATGATCCCACGATGATCCGTATGATGGAGGATATGACCGGCGTAGATGCACGGACGATCCCCTTGGATGATAAGGACACGATGTCCCTGTTCACTTCCTCAAAAGTGCTTGGGTATGAGGAGGATCCGATTCTTGGCCCTACCGGTGCGGTAGCAGTCCCGGAGTTCAACACCCGTTTCACTCGGGGCGTTCTGTTGGATACGAACCCCAACAAGTTCGATTTCCTGGTGCGGATCTCCGGCTATACCCATGGTACGGATGTGTGGCTGGGCAATGCCAAGGATTTGATTGTGTCCGGCACGGCCCGGGTGGACCAAACCATTGGCTGTCGTGACGACATTATGATCTACCTGATTTCCTGCGGTCTGCCGGAAAAACGCGCCTTTAAGATTATGGAGTCTGTCCGTAAGGGCAGAGGCCTTCCGGACGGCGCAGAGGCGGAGATGCAGCAGGCCGGCGTACCGGAGTGGTATATTGAATCCTGCAAGAAGATCAAGTATCTCTTCCCCAAAGCCCATGCCGTGGCCTATGTTATGATGGCCTTCCGGATCGCCTGGTTTAAGGTGAATCATCCCCTGGCGTTCTATTCAGCATATTTTTACCGTCGTAGCCAGAAGGGTGGCTTTGACGCCACTCTGATGACCAATGGAATGGATGCGGTTGTTGCCAACATCCGCGCTATTGAAGGGAATGAGGACGCTACTGCCAAGGATGAAGACCTGTTAACTACCCTGGAAGTGGTCTATGAGTTTTACCTCCGGGGCTTTGACTTTGCCCCCATCAGTATCTATGACAGCCACGCCACCAAGTTCCTCATCAAAGACGGCAAGATCCTGCCGCCCTTTGTAGCGGTCTCCGGGCTTGGCGAAACGGCTGCTTGGGATCTGATGCACGGCCGGGAAGGGAAGACCTTCCTGTCCATTGAAGAGGTGGCGGCAGCTTGCCCCAAGGTATCCAAAACCCACTTGCAAATGCTGAAAGAGGCCGGCGCATTCGGTGATCTGCCGGAGACCAGCCAGGTCAACCTGTTTGATAATTTCTAGGAGGTACTTTATGCAAGACATTGGTATGCAGTTTCATATCCGTTGCCGAGAAGGAGATGTGGGAAAGTATTGCTTCCTGCCTGGTGACCCCGGCCGCTGCGAGGCTATTGCAGCCCATTTCGACAACCCTGTCCACGTGGGCATGAACCGGGAGTATAATATCTACACCGGTACGCTGTTGGGGGAGAAGGTATCTGTTTGCTCCACCGGTATCGGCGGTCCTTCCGCCTCCATCGCTATGGAGGAACTGGCTGCCATCGGCGCCCACACCTTTATCCGTATCGGCACCTGCGGCGGTATTGCTATGGATGTTCTCCCCGGAGACGTGGTAGTAGCAAGCGGTGCCATCCGTTTCGAGCATACCTCATTGGAGTATGCGCCCCTGGAGTTTCCTGCAGTGGCGGACTTTGATGTCACCGCGGCCCTGAAGGCTGCAGGTGAGGACATGGGCTATAAAACCCATGTGGGTGTTGTTCAGTGCAAGGACTCCTTCTACGGCCAGCACGCCCCGGAGAAGAGCCCTGTGTATTATGACCTGCTCCAAAAATGGGAGAGTTGGAAGCGCCTTGGTGTAAAGGCCAGTGAGATGGAGTCTGCAGCGCTGTTTGTGGTGGCGGCAGCATTGGGTGTCCGCTGCGGCAGTTGCTTCCACGCCGTGTGGAATCAGGAACGGGAAAAGGCGGGGCTGAGTCTGCCTATGACGGAAGATACTTCCGGCGCGATCCGTGTGGGTATTGAAGCCATGAAGCGAATCATCGCCGCGGATAGGAAATAAAAAAGAGAGCCTGCTCAGCAGGCTCTCTTTTTTATTTCTTCTTCGTGGGAATCTGCGAGAGAATAACAGACGCAAATACCAGCGCACATCCCAGTGTCTCCCAGGATGTCATCCGTTCTTTGAGAATCAGCAAACTGAACAGAACGGCAAATACTGATTCCATACTCATAATTAAAGAGGCTGTGGATGGCTCCAGATCTTTTTGTCCCACGATCTGCAGGGAGTAGGCAATGCCCATGGAAAAGACTCCCACGTGTATCAGAGGAAGCCAGCATGCCTGAATCCCGGACCAGGTAGGTTGCTCGGTGAATAGCATCGCAACAGCAGACAGAATCGTGCATACAAGACTCTGCAGGCAGTTTAACCGGAGAGCATCCAGGTCCTGGGCGTATTTATCCACAAAGGTGATTTGCACCGCAAACATAAGGGCGCAGCCGAGGAGCAGCAGGTCACCTGTGCTGACTGTCGTCACGCCCACGCAGCTTAAAAAGTACAGCCCCAACACCGCCAGCGCAACGCTGACAGGAATCAGTTTACCCGGCTTTTTCTTCCGGAAAATGCCGATAATAGGGACAATTACAATGTACATGGCGGTCAAAAATGCGGATTTTCCTGCATCAGTATCCACCAATCCAAGCTGCTGCAAATTGGTGGCAAGAAACAGCGGTGCGCCGCAGAGCAGACCTGCCTTCCAGAGCTTCTTGCTTTTCCACCGAGCAAAGAAGCTGCCGCCCTCCGGCTGAAACCGGTCAGCGATCAGGATCAGCGGCAGCAAAGCGATTACTGCCAGACCGCACCGGACAGCCTGAAAAGTAAAGGGACCGATATGATCCATACCTATGCTTTGAGAGACAAAAGCCGATCCCCAAATCACGGTTGCCAAAATCAGAAGCAGACTGCTTCGAATGCGTTTTGCCATAAGTTTCACCTTTTAATATGATGTGATACTCTATCATATCCTGCAAATAATTGCAAGGCGTAATTGCTTTTTGCCGTAATCGTGCTATAATAAAAGAAAAATGCTGAGGAGGCAATACCATGGATAAGATCCGTAAACGTTCCGAAATCCCCGTAGAGGACACCTGGGCAACCACTGACCTGTACGCTACTGACGAGGCGTGGGAGCAGGAGCTTGCCACGCTGGACGCTGATAAGAAGGCTTTAGCAAGCTACGCCGGCCGCCTGGCTGAGAGCGGCAAGACCTTATATGACTATCTGTATCTGATGGAAATGACCGATGCCAAGATCTCCCTGCTTGCCAATTACTGCATGCGCAAGGGTGATGAGGATACCCGTAATGCCATCTATCAGGCTATGAGTGGTAAGTTTATGAGCGTTGTGATCGCCCTGGGCGCAGCACTCAGCTTTGAGACCCCCGAACTGATGGCTATCTCTGACGAGACGCTGGACGGCTTCTATGCCGTCTGCCCGGAACTGGAGCGCTACCGCCGCTATCTGACCAACCTGCGCCGCAAGAGAGATCATATTCTCTCTCCTGCAGAGGAGAAACTGCTGGCTTCTGCCGGTGAGATTTCCCAGGCGCCCCAAACGGCCTATGGTATGTTTGCCAACGCTGATCTGAAGTTTGAAGATGCGCTGGATGCAGAGGGAAATCCTCACGCCGTCAGCCAGGGTACTTTTGTACCCCTGGAGAGCGGCTCCGATCGCGTTCTCCGGAAAAATGCTTATGAGAGCCTGTACAAGGGTTTTAGCAACTTCCGCAACACGGCAGCCTCCCTGCTGAATGCCCAGAACAAGCAGCTGAAGTTCTACGCCGAGGCAAGAAAGTATAACAATGCTTTTGAGGCTGCCTTGAACAATACCAATGTGCCCACCTCCGTGTATCTGAACCTGATCGAGTCCGTTCATAAGAATATGGACAAGATGCACCGCTATGTACGTTTGCGGAAGAAGATGCTGGGTGTGGACGAGCTGCACTTCTACGATGTGTATGCCCCCCTGGTTGCCGATGTGGACAAGGAGATCCCCTTTGCCGAGGCAAAGCAGACCGTCTATGACGCTCTGGCGCCCATGGGTGAGGAGTATAGAGCTATTTTGAAGCAAGGTTTTGAGAATCGCTGGATCGATGTGTATCAGAATGAGGGTAAGCGCAGCGGCGCGTATTCTGCCGGCGCAGCAGTGCATCCCTTTGTCCTGCTGAACTATTCCGGTACTCTGGACAGCCAGTTTACCCTTGCCCATGAAATGGGTCACGCGCTGCACTCCTACCTGTCCAATAAGCATCAGAACCCCATTGATGCCCATTATGTGATCTTTGTTGCGGAGGTTGCCTCCACCTGCAATGAAGCTCTGTTGATGGAGTATCTCCTTAATAAAACAACCGACAAGAAGGAACGCATCTACCTGATCAACCACTTCCTGGAGCAGTTTAAGGGCACTCTGTACCGTCAGACGATGTTTGCTGAGTTTGAGCTGAACATTGGTAAAATGGTTGCCCAGGGTCAGACGCTGACCGCCGACGTCCTCTGTGGTGAGTATCGCCGTCTGGTGGAGGAGTACTTTGGCCCCGATATGGTGGTTGACGATCTGATTGCTATGGAATGGGCAAGAATCCCTCATTTCTACAACAATTACTATGTCTTCCAGTACGCTACCGGCTACTCCGCTGCGATCGCTCTGTCCCGGAAGATCCTGGCCGAGGGTGAGCCTGCTGTGAAGGACTACATTAATTTCCTGTCCGGTGGCTGTTCTAAGAGTCCCATCGATCTGCTCAGAGGCGCCGGCGTGGATATGGCCGGTCCCGAGCCTGTGGAAGCAGCCCTGGCTCTGTTCGGTGAACTGCGGGATGAGATGGAAGCACTGATCGGTGAGTAATATGGCGGATATCTATCTTCCCACACTCCATAGCTTTGCTATGAACAACCCCTTCACCGGCTCCTGCGGCCTGCTGCGATTTAAAATCGTACCCAAAGTGCAGAAACTGGCTGGCAGCAAAGAGGTGGATATGGAGGGAAGTTCCATCTTCGCAGAAATCTGGCATGGAGCATTGTGCTACGAGAAGAGCCAAATGGAAGCCGAGGCCACCTTTCCAATGAGCGAAGAGGGGCGTCTGGCACTAAAGGCTTGGCTGGAAGAAAATGTGTAAAAAATCGCAAAAACGGAGGAAATGCATTGACTTTTTCTCCTTTTGTGATAGAATAGCTACGATATGTAAAAGCTATGCGGAAACCAAGAAGCAAGACTTCACCCAAGCGAGAGGGGAGTGGTGAGAGCCCCTTGTGACGGTCTGCTTCCAGCCACTTCCAAGCAGCCCGGGATGACCGGGACGGGCGCTCCCGTTATAGAGCAGCTAAGATACTCCCGCTGGGAGTGAATTAGGGTGGTACCGCGACAAACCTCGCCCCTAAACCAGGGGAGAGGTTTGTTTTTTTTGAATATTTTAACGGAGGTTATAACAATATGAGCAAAAAACCCTATGGCGTAAACGAACTGCGTGAGATGTTCCTGAGCTACTTTGAGAGCAAGGACCATCTGCGCCTGCCCAGCTTTTCCCTGATCCCCCAGAACGATGCGTCTCTGCTGCTGATCAATTCCGGCATGGCACCTATGAAGCCTTATTTTAAGGGCGAAGTAGAGCCTCCCCGCAAGCGTGTCTGTACATGTCAGAAGTGTATCCGTACCGGCGACATCGAGAATATCGGTAAGACCGCCCGCCACGGTACTTATTTTGAGATGCTGGGCAACTTCTCCTTTGGCGATTACTTTAAGCACGAGGCAATCGCCTGGAGCTGGGAGTTCCTGACCAAGGTAGTAGGCCTGGAGGAAGACCGCCTGTACCCGTCCATCTACGAAAATGACGAGGAGGCCTTTGAGATCTGGAACAAGGAAATCGGTATTCCTGCGGAGAATATTTTCCGTTTTGGCAAGTCCGATAATTTCTGGGAGCACGGCTCCGGTCCTTGCGGCCCCTGCTCTGAGATCTACTATGACCGCGGTGAGAAGTATGGCTGCGGTAAGCCCGATTGCAAGGTTGGCTGCGAGTGCGACCGGTTTATGGAAGTTTGGAACAATGTGTTCTCCCAGTTCGACAATGACGGACAGGGCAACTACACCGAACTGGTGCAGAAGAATATTGATACCGGTATGGGCCTGGAGCGTCTGGCCGTTGTCTGCCAGGATGTGAATAGCCTCTTTGATGTGGATACGGTTATGAATATTACCAACCATGTCACCGCAATTACCGGCGCTTCCTATGGCCAGAGCGTCAAGACAGATGTGAGCCTCCGGGTTATCACTGACCACATCCGCGCCGGTACCTTTATGATCGCTGACGGCGTCCAGCCCACCAATGAGGGCCGTGGTTATGTTCTGCGCCGGCTGCTCCGCCGGGCTGCTCGTCACGGAAAGCTGCTGGGCGTGAACAAGCCTTTCCTGTATCAGGTAGTGGAAACTGTCATTCGTGAGAATGAGAGCCACTATACCTACCTGCGTGAACGCGCTGACCACATTATCCGCGTGGTAAAGACGGAGGAGGAGAACTTTGCCCGTACCATCGATACCGGTATGCGTATCTTTGGTGAGAAGCTGGCTCAGCACCGAGCTGCAGGAATCAGCGTGTTCTCCGGTGAGGATGCCTTCCTGCTGGCAGATACCTACGGATTCCCCGTGGACCTCACCGTGGAAATGTTGGAAGACGAGGGCATGACCCTGGATATGGATAAGTTTGTTGCCTGCCGCGAGGAGCAGCGGGTTCGCGCCCGCGAGGCACGGAAGGCCCTGGGCGACTTGGGCTGGGCCGGTATCGATCTGGGCCTGGATACCACCCCCACCAACTTTGTGGGCTACGATGTAAACAACTGCGAGGCAAAGGTCCTGGCGGTGTGCGTAGGGGAAGAAGTGACCGGCTCCATTACCGGCGGTGAGCAGGGCATTATCGTCCTGGATAAGACTCCCTTCTACGCAGAAATGGGCGGCCAGTCCGCTGACTTTGGCGTGATCCTGATGGGCGACAGCCGCTTCCAGGTGACCGGCGTCCAGAAGGATAAGGGTGGCAAGTACCTCCATTCCGGCGTGATGTGCAGCGGCACGCTGAAGACCGATGATGTGGTGCTGGCATCCATTGATGTGGAGCGCCGCAAGGCCATTATGCGCGCCCACTCTGCTACCCACTTGCTGCAAAAGGCACTTAAGAGCGTGCTGGGTGACCATGTCCATCAGGCTGGTTCTCTGGTAGAGCCTGACCGCCTGCGCTTTGACTTTACTCACTACTCTGCTGTGACCGCTGAGGAACTGGCCAAGATCGATGCGATGGTCCAGTCCGCCGTCCTGGAGGGCTATCCTGTGGATGTACGGGAGATGCCCATTGAGGAGGCCAAGGCCATGGGTGCTATGGCGCTGTTTAGCGAGAAGTACGGCGATACTGTCCGTGTGGTGAATATGGGCGGCTATTCCATTGAACTTTGTGGTGGTACCCACCTGGACAACACCGCAAAGGTCGGCCCCTTCCGCATTGAGAGCGAGGGTAGCGTGGCATCCGGTGTCCGCCGGATCGAGGCTATTACCGGTAAGGAATGCCTGAACGAGATGGAACTGTCCCGCAAGCGTGTATATGACGCCTGCGCGATTCTGAAGACCAAGCCCGCAGAGCTGGCTTCTAAGCTGGAGAGCCAGCTGGAAGAGATCAAGGCTCTGAAGCGGAGCATTGAGACCTATCAGGCTCGTGAGACCGCCGGCGAAGCTGACCGCTTCCTGTTCGGCGCCCACGATATCGGTGGTTTCAAGGTGCTGACTGTGAATGTGCCCAATGCCGATGCCGGCAAGCTGCGCCAGATCGGCGATACCCTCAGAGATAAGGCCGGTAATGTGATCGCAGTTCTGTCTGCTGTGGCAGACGGTAAGATCACCTTCCTGGCCGTTTGCGGCAAGGATGCCGTGGCCAAGGGTCTGAGAGCCGGCGACCTGGTCAAGCAGGTTTGCACCATTTGTGGCGGCTCCGGCGGCGGTAAGCCCGGTTCCGCAATGGGTGGCGGCAAGGATGTGCTGAAGCTGGATGACGCTCTGGCAACTGTGGATGATTTCGTAGCATCCAAATTGTAAATTAAATTGGACGCTGCCCCCGGGTGGCGTCCTTTTTGCAAATGGGAGGACACGATGCGAAAGCTCATGTGGTTTGCGATAGGCTTTTCTGCTGCTTGCGCAATTGGAGCATATTTAGCATCTGGTCTGTGGCTGCTTCTTTTGGGCGTGTGCGCCCTGGCGACATTTGGATTTTTGCTCTGTATCAAAAGCAATAATAGCCGACATATAAGATGTATCCTCCTTGGCTTTTTGGTGGGATGCCTGTGGCTGTGGTGCTTTGATGCAGTGTACTTAACGCCTGCGAGGCAAATGGACGGCAGGGCTGATATCATAACCATTGAGGTGTCTGACTATAGTGAATCCACGAACATTGGCGTAAAGGCAATAGGCCGCGCGGAAGTAAACGGCAGGATCTATACGGTACAGTTCTACATAAATGAGGAAGTTTCCCTTGTGCCGGGAGATCGGGTAGAGGGCGGCTTCCGTTTCCGCTACACCGGAGGCGGCACAGATAGACCTACTTACCATCAGGGGAAGGGCATTTTTCTGCTTTGCTATCCCAAGGGGGAGATAAATATCTTCCCCAAAACAGAGGATTCCGTATTTTATATTGCGTCTGTGCTGCGGGTCAGGATATTATCTTTGCTGAACAAGGTGTTCCCAGAGGATACAGCTGCTTTTGCCAGGGCGTTGCTTCTTGGCGACACCAGAGATCTTACCTCTGAAGTGAAAAGTGATTTCAAGGTCAGCGGCATCTACCATGTGGTAGCAGTATCCGGTATGCACGTATCCATCCTCTTCGCGTTGGTGCATTTGATCTTTGGCAAGCGAAGAGTACTGACGGCGCTGATTGGCATTCCGCTATTATTTCTTTTCGCGGCGATAGCGGGTTTTTCACCGTCGATTGTCAGAGCTTGCATAATGCAGACGCTGATGATCCTTGCCGCCCTAGCAAGTAAGGAATATGACCCGCCGACGGCATTGGCTGCCGCAGTCCTTGTGATTTTGGCGGTGAACCCGTTGGGTATCACCTCCACCAGCTTGCAGCTTTCGGCCGGGTGTATCGTGGGTATTCTGCTATTCACCCAGCGTATTCACGACTATGTATTGCAAAAAACAACCCTTGGTCCAGCTAAAGGCAAGAGTATAAAGTCGAGAATGACCCGCTGGATCGTTGGCTCTGTCAGCGTCACATTAGGTGCCATGTCTGTGGTCACGCCGCTTTCTGCCTTTTATTTTGGAAGCATCAGTTTGGCGGGGGTTGCGGCTAATCTGTTGCTTTTGGGGCCAGTTAGTATTATATTTTATGGTGTAATTGCCACCGGTATTTCGGGTGCCGCGTGGCTACCCTTGGGAAAAAGTGTTGGTTGGGCTGTGTCTTGGCTGATCCGTGGCGTTTTATGGGTGGTTGATATGATTTCAAAGGTTCCTGTTTCGGCGGTATATACCAGCAGTATCTATATCATTGCATGGCTGGTATTTTGCTATGTGCTGCTGGCGGTATTTCTGAAAATGAAAAAGAAGCACCCACTGGTGCTGACCGGCTGCCTGCTGGCGGGTTTGATCGTGGCAATCGGTCTGTCCTGGGCAGAGCCGCGAATGGATGATTTTCGCGTCACCGCAGTGGATGTGGGCCAGGGTCAGTGTCTGATTCTGCAGACGGACGGGAAATACTATATGGTGGACTGTGGCGGCGACAGTGACGAGGAGGCCGCTGACGAGGCAGCAAAACTGCTTTTGTCACAAGGTGTGTTCCGGCTGGACGGTCTGATCATCACTCACTACGATAAAGACCACGCGGGAGGCGCACAGATCCTGCTGAACCGCATACCGGCCGATACATTATATATGCCGTTGATTGCTGCCGACGATCCCATCTGCGATGCAATAGCCAAAGAGTATGGAGACCAAATCTGTTGGGTGGAGGAAGATCTGTATCTGGAATCGGCAGACATTACCATCTTTCCCTCCTTAGAGACAGAGGATAGCAATGAAAGCAGCCTGTGCATCTTGTTTCAGCCGGAAAACTGTGATATACTGATTACCGGAGACCGTTCTGCAGAAGGGGAGCGGGCGCTGATGGAAAGCGCTAAACTTCCCGATTTGGAGATTCTGGTGGCTGGACATCACGGCTCAAAATACTCCACATCCTGGGAACTGCTGAATGCCACTCACCCAGAGATCGTAATCATCTCTGTGGGTGCGGACAACCGGTACGGACATCCCACGACGGAAACACTGGAACGGCTGAAACTGTTTGGATGCGAGGTTTACCGCACCGATCTGCAAGGAACGATTATTTTCAGGGGGTGATACTATGGGAAAGAATACGGAGCCGAATACGATGCTCCAGGCGCTGAAAGAGCATATTAAGCAGGGAGAACCGGCCCGTCTGTACTTTTTCTACGGTGAAGAGACCTTCCTGTTGAATCACTATTTGAAGCAGCTGCAGAAGTTGATCATCGACCCTATAACAGAGTCTTTCAATTTCCACAAACTGACAGCAGAGACTTTTGATCTGCAGTCCTTTGTTGACAGTGTGGAGAATCTTCCTATGATGGCTGAGCGTACTATGGTCATTGTAGACGAGATCGATATTTTTAAGTTTAACGAGGCGGATCGTGAGCGGTTGATTCAGACCCTCTCGGATATCCCCGATTACTGCACCGTTGTCTTTACCTATGAGATTACTCCCTTTAAACCGGACAAGCGATTGAAAAAGCTTTGGGAAGCGGTAGATAAGTTCGGCACTTTGGTGGAGTTTCAAAAGCAGAGCCAGCGGGATCTGGTGGCGTGGATTGGTCGTCATTTTGCTGCCGCCGGCAAGCGGATCAACCCCAATCTGTGCATTTATCTGATCGACATTACCGATGGCACGATGACCTCACTGCTGGGTGAGATATCCAAAATCTGCGCCTATTCCGGTGCGGACGAGATTTGTAAGAGTGATATTGATGCAGTTGTAGAGCCAGTGTTGGACGCGGTTGTATTCCAAATGACCGATCTGCTAGGGCAGAGTGAATATGGCGCTGCTCTTATGAAGCTTCAGCAACTGCTGAAAATGCAGCAGGAGCCTATTTCTATTTTGGGCGCCATCGGCGGCCATTTCCGCCGCCTTAGTACGGCAAAGATTCTGTTGGACAACGGTAAAAATGCCAATGACCTTATGAAGATCACCGGCCTTGCGGACTATCCGGCACGGAAAACGATGTCCGCTGCCAGCCGGTTTTCCGCTGCTTTCTATCAAAAGGCAGCGGAGTTGGTGATGGAGAGCGATATGCAGATGAAGACTTCCTTTGACGATCCTCAGCGGATTTTGGAAGTTTTGATTTTGCGGCTTTCTCAGGAGGCCCGAGATGATTAAGATTCGGGAGGCCATTGTGGTGGAAGGCCGGTATGACAAGAACACGCTTGCCCAAATTGTGGATGCGCCAATTATTGAAACCTCCGGCTTCGGTGTTATGAAGGATAAACGAAGCCTGGACTTTCTCCGCGAAGTTGCCCGATCCCGGGGCCTGATTGTTTTCACCGATTCTGACGGAGCGGGATTTGTGATTCGAAACTTCCTCAAGGGGGCAATTCCAACAGAGTATCTGAAGCACGCCTATATTCCGGACATTCCCGGTAAGGAGCGGAGAAAAGTTGCTCCCGGCAAGGAGGGCAAGTTGGGTGTTGAGGGTATGCGCCCTGAGATTATTATCGAAGCCCTTCGCAGAGCCGGTGCAACTGTAGAGGGGGAGAGCGTGGCGCGTTCTGCTGGAAACATTACCAAGCAGGACTTAATGGAACTGGGCCTATCAGGCGGCCCTGACAGCGCTGCCAAGCGGCTGGCGCTGCTGAAAAAGCTGGATTTGCCGGAGCATATGAGCAGTAATGCTATGCTCCAGGCGCTCAATCTTCTGATGGACTTACGACAACTACAATCTTTATTGGCAGGAGAAACCAATGATTGACATACAGGTTAAAAACTTAACAAAGTTCTTCGTCATTGGTGAAAACCTGCTGGAAGATCTTTCTTTTGAGGTTCAGGAAGGGGAGTGTGTCGCCATTTTGGGCCGCAACGGCTGCGGCAAGACGACCCTTTTCAATATCCTCGCCGGTCTTATGGATTATGACAGTGGCGAGGTGTTTATCAATCCCCATAAGCGTATTGGGCTGATTTCCCAGATCCCCAAGTTCCCCACGGGATACACTGTGGAGGATGTGCTACGTTCTGCTTTCCAAGTGTTGACTGCGACCCGGAAGAAAATGACGATTCTGGAGCAGCAAATGGCAAACGGAGCAACGGCGGAGCAGCTGCGGGAATATGATGTTCTTGTGAACCGTTTTCAGGCTGGCGGCGGCTATGAAATGGATGTGGAAACAGATAAGATCTGCAACGGTATGGGTATCTCTCCGGAGCAGCGGCTGCAAGATTTTGCCAGCCTTTCCGGCGGCGAAAAGACCCGCGTGAACCTGGCGCGGCTTCTGCTGGAGAAAACCGACATCTTGCTCCTGGATGAGCCTACCAATCACTTGGATCTGCGGAGCGTAGAATGGCTGGAAGGCTATATTAACACCTTTAAGGGAACAGTGCTGACCATCTCTCACGACCGGTACTTCTTGGATACCGTGGCTGACCGGGTGATCGAGATCGTTGACGGCCATGCGGAGTTTTACTCCGGCAATTATTCTTTCTACATCGACGAAAAGCAGGCTCGATTTAACCTGCAGCTGAAACAGTATGAGCAGGAACAGGCAAAGCTGAAACAGCTGGGCTATACAGTGGAACGGATGAAAGGCTGGGGCATCAACAACCGGACGCTTTATCGACGAGCCATGTCCATCCAGCACCGGATGGAGCGCATCCGCAAGACTGAGCGCCCCAAGACCGAAAAGACAATGAAAGCCTCTTTTTCCCAAAAGGATTTTTCTGGCGACGTGGTTTTCCAAATGAAAAATGTGGAGAAATCCTTTGGCGACCGAACGCTGTTCTCCGATGTGGAGCTGCGTGTGGAAGGAGGAGAACGAATCGCGCTGTTGGGCGATAACGGCACCGGAAAATCCACTTTTATTAAGTGCCTGCTGGGTGAAGAGGACTGTAAGGGTAAGATCCAATTTGGCCCCACCATCAAGTGGGGATACCTGCCCCAGATCATTCATTTCTCCCATCCGGAGCGCAGCCTTTACGATACGATGCTTTACGAAAAGAACTGCACTCCTCAAGAGGCTCGTGACCGCCTGGGCGCATTTTTATTCCACGGTGAGGATGTGTTCAAATCCGTGGGCGACCTCTCTGGCGGTGAGCAGTCCCGCTTGAGATTGTGTATGCTGATGGACGAGAAGATCAATCTGCTGATTTTGGACGAACCGACGAACCACCTTGATATTGCCTCCCGGGAATGGGTAGAGGCGGCTATTGAGGAGTTTGAGGGCGTTTTGCTGTTCGTGTCCCACGACCGGTATTTTATTGAGAAGTTTGCTGAGCGTATTTGGCTTCTGGAGGATGGGAAGATCCGGGATTTTAAGTGCGGCTACAGTAAATACCGCTCCATTTTGGAGCATGAGGCTATTGCAAAGCCCCAGGTCACAGAAACACCAAAAACCAAAAAAGAAAAACCCAAGGGCGGCACCAAGGAAACAGAAAAGCTGATCCGCCGCCTGGAGCGGGAAATCGAAAAGCAGGAGTTTCTCATTGCCCAACTGGATGAGCAGATCGAAGCTGCCGCGGCGGACTATCAGGAGCTGACTCGCCTGCTCGGGGAAAAGGAAGCAGCGGAGACTGTCTTGATGGAGCAGATGGAGGCCTGGGAAACGGCCCAATCTGATATGGATTGATGTTGACACCGAAGAAATAAGGGATATAATATGCGTTGAGATAGAAAAAAGGAGCGAATGATTATGAGTTCTTGTAATGGAAACTGTTCTTCCTGCAGTAGTTCTGACTGCGGTGATCGGAAGAAGGAGAGCTTGCTGGCACAGCCCAATCCCAAGTCCAGCATTAAGAAAGTGATTGCCGTGGTGTCTGGCAAGGGCGGCGTGGGTAAGTCCACTGTGACCGCAATGCTGGCTACGGCTATGGCCAAGAAGGGAAAGCGTACCGGCATCCTGGACGCAGATATTACAGGCCCTTCTGCACCTACAGCCTTCGGCGTCACCGAGTGCCAGGGCGCTACTGAGGGTGGGCTATATCCTGCTCTGTCCAAGGGCGGTATTCAGATTATGTCTATCAATTTGCTGTTGGACGATGCCACCTCACCTGTTGTGTGGCGTGGCCCAGTGATTGCCGGTGCGGTGAAGCAATTCTGGACCGACGTGATTTGGGAGGATGTGGATTACCTGTTTGTGGATATGCCTCCCGGAACCGGTGATGTGCCTCTGACTGTGTTTCAGAGCCTGCCGGTGGACGGCATCGTAATTGTCACCAGCCCCCAGGATTTGGTATCTTTGATTGTCACAAAAGCGGTGAAGATGGCCAATATGATGCACATTCCTGTTCTCGGCTTCGTGGAAAACTATGCGTATTTGGAATGTCCCGATTGCGGTAAGCGTATCAATGTGTTTGGTGACAGCAAGCTGGATGCGGTGGCAGCTGACTTTGGCCTGCCTGTGCTGGCACGGCTTCCCATCGACCCTACGGTTGCAGAGCGTTTCGACGGTGGCCGTATGGAGGAAGTCAACACGGAAGCACTTTCTGCAGTGCTGGAAGCAGTGGAAAAGGCTTAAAAAGACAAAAAAACCTGGCGTATCCGTTAGGATGCGCCGGGTTTTATTTTTAGTCGTTGGTGTAGTTGTCAAAGTAGCCCTGGATATAGACGATGGGAGTTCCCTTGTCGCCGGAGCCGGAGGTGAGATCGCACAGAGAGCCGATCAGGTCGGTAAGCCGACGGGGGGTAGTACCCTGGGCGGCCATATTGCCTACCAAGCTGGAACCATCCTTCTGCTGGATCTTGTCCTTGATAGCTTCCCGGAGGGCCTCGCCGGAGAGATTGGCAAAATCATTGTCTGCCAGGTACTTCAGCTTCAACTCGTTGGGAGTGCCTTCCAGGCCTGCGGTGTAGGCAGGGGATACCACGGGGTCAGCCAGCTCCCAGATCTTGCCTACGGGATCCTTGAATGCACCGTCGCCGTAGACCATTACCTCAATGTGTTTGCCAGTGGCGTCCAGGAGGCGCTTCTGGATGTCCTCCACAAGATCCTGACAATCTCTGGGGAAAAGTTTGACGGTGTTCTCGGTTGCCTTATTGGAGCCCAGCAGGCCGTAGCGGGGGTTGTAGCCGCTGCCGTCAATGGACTCAGTCATAATCTCGTCCAGACCGAATACGCGCTCAGCGCCGGCAGCCTTCAGCAGCCGCTTAGTGCGTGCCCGGGTGTGAATGTCGCAGTTAAGGACATTCTTGGTGTAGGCAAGAACGGCGCGGGGGTCGTTGGCGAAGATAATCTCTGCTTCTGCACCGGACTCCTGGATCAGCGTCTTGTAGTACTCAACATAGTCAACACCGGTAAAGGTGTGCTTGATATAGCCAAACAGTTCGCGATAGCGTTTTTCGGTGAGGACATCACGGTAGGGGTCCACATCCTTGGCGTCCATCAGATCCCAGTCGATCAGGTGATTGCCCACCTCGTCGGAAGGATAGCTGAGCATAAGGACCACTTTTTTGCAGCCGGAGGCAATGCCTCGCAGGCAAATTGCAAAGCGGTTGCGGCTCAGAATCGGGAAGATGACGCCCACAGTCTCGCCGCCCAACTTGGCGCGGACATCCTGAGCGATATTTTCCACAGTTGCGTAATTGCCCTGCGCACGGGCGACGATGGCTTCGGTCATAGCGACTACATCCCGATCACGGGGAGCCAGTCCGTCAAACTTTACAGCATCCAAAATAGAACCGGTCACGATTTCAGCCAGGTTATCACCCTGACGAATAATGGGAGCGCGAACACCCATAGAAACAGTACCTAACATCCGGCCCATATCAACACATCCAATCTGAAATAGTTCAAAGATTCTGTAAAAGAGAATAACCCTTTTACCGTCCTATTATAATACAAAAAGTTGCAATTGTAAAACAAAAAATGCCGCAGTTTACAAAAAATTTGTCTTTGGCGCTTATAGTAGTCTTCCCACCAGATACCAAAGTATTAGCAACAGAATAATCAAAGGAATATAGGCTGCCAAAGCGGCGGAGGCAATGGAAATTGCGAAAATGCCAAGGGCCTGCAGTGCCAGCACAAGACCTGCTAGCAGGGCAGTGGTAAGCACAGCTTTTGTGATTTGTTTACCTACAATATTGGCAAAGAAGAAGGTGTACAGTGCGGCGATGAGCGGGTTGACAGTTGTCAGGGCGAGTCCAACAAGGAACTTCAGACAGCCGGTCAGCAGCATAAGAACAAGAATCGCCAGCAGGATCACCGGTGCGTAGGTAATAATTCCCCCGGGCAGATAAGCAGCGAGAAGCCCCGTGACCGATACGTGCAGAACCAGGGCTATGGCGATGCCCAAAATACGGAACAAGATCCAGCTGACAGCCTTCTTTCCTGTAGGCAGCAGACTCTCAGTCAGGTTCATAAGGAATGATAAAATGACCATGCTCAGCAGCTGGCTGCTGATGACAGTGTAGTCCGCATCAAAGGAAAAGAAGGACATAGAGTCGCCAGAGACAGTCACAAAGGGCAGGGAAGTGATATAGTGATGGTAATCCTCGTACAGACTACCTACCGTGATAATAATTGCGTAAATAAACAGAATGCCGATGGCGGACGAAACGGCTCGGCACAGGGTGGATTTCTTGCCAAATATAAATCGGCCAACCAGAGCAAGCGCCAGGGGCACACCCAACAGAATAATTACAATCTTTGCCAGCTGCGGAAGATCCAGAGAGGCAAAATATTGCAAAATCGAATCCATAAGAACCTCCTAACGGCAAACAGCCGCCAGTACTCTGGCGGCTGTTCTTTGTGTGTAAGAGAAATTACTTGATTTCTGCCTCTGCGCCAGCTTCCTTCAGCTCTGCAACCAGCTTCTCTGCGTCTTCCTTGGAGATAGCTTCCTTCAGAGTCTTGGGGCAGTTGTCGACCAGATCCTTAGCTTCCTTCAGGCCCAGGCCGGTAGCGTTGCGGACGACCTTGATGACGTTCAGCTTGGAAGCGCCAGCGTTCTTCAGGATGACGTCGAACTCGGTCTTCTCTTCAACTTCAGCAGCAGCAGCGCCACCAGCGGGAGCAGCAACAGCAGCAGCAGCGGCGGAAACGCCAAAAACTTCTTCCAGAGTGTGAACCAGTTCGGACAGCTCCAGAACGGTCAGACCCTTAACTTCCTCTACGAGAGCAGTGATCTTTTCACTAGCCATGGTAAATATCCTCCTAAAATGTTAATGTGTTGTAGTGTTTGTATTTTTACGAATAGATTAGGCTTCTGCAGCTTCTGCAGGAGCGCCGCCTTCCTTCTGGATACGAACCTGATCCAGGACAAAAGCAAGGCTGGAGATAGGAGCCAGGAATGTGCCAAGCACCTGAGCAACCAGAGCATTCTTGCTGGGCAGTTCGCCGAAACCATTGAGCTGGTCTGCGGACAGAACGCTACCTTCAACAATACCACCCTTGATGGTCAGAGGAAGCTTGTTCTTCTTGGCGTACTCGCATACGATACGAGCGGGAGCAATGGGGTCGCCGGTGGTGCTGGCCATAGCGGTAGTGCCGTTGAGAACCTCACTGAAATCGTAGCCGTTTTCCTGTGCGGCAAAACGGGTCAGGGTGTTCTTAACAACGGAGTACTCCACACCAGCGTCACGGAACTGCTTACGCAGAGCGGCATCCTGAGCAACGGTGATACCCTTGTAGTCAACAAAAACCACGGAAGTAGCTTCCTTGATCTTGCTGGACAGAGCTTCGACCACTGCCTTCTTGCTCTCAAGAACCTTTGCGTTGGGCATGTGTTTCACCTCCGAAAACTAAAAAAGTGTCTTCCTGCCAGAAGACAGAAAGACACGCAAACAATCAAAATAATTGGCGCACCTCGGTAGGATTTATAGCCGGAGCAACCTACTGTCTTTGGCAACAGATGAATCTTATCATATCCGCTTGCCAAAGTCAAG
>JAZKZN010000009.1:0-14510 GCA_045612705.1 Faecousia sp.
GTGAAAATGCAAAAAAACTGTTTGCTAATTTGAAAATTTATGATACAATATGTAAAGCGACTGAATCTCGCCAGAATGAAGCGGCGAAGCTGAGCGCGTTTTGTCAGGCAATGGTGGTTGTTGGAGATACCAAAAGCTCCAATACAGCCCGCTTGGTTACGATCTGTCGCGAGCGCTGCGAAAGGGTAGTGCTGGTGGACAACGCCACCGAGCTGGAGCCTGAATTTTTCCGCGGCGCATCTACCATCGGAATCACGGCTGGGGCATCGACTCCGGCGTGGATTATAAAGGAGGTCAATAAGACTATGAGCGAAATTACGAATGTTGAGGCTGTACAGGAGGAAAGCTTTGAGGCACTTCTTGAGCAGTCCATCAAGACTTTAAATACAGGAGATAAGGTTATCGGTATCGTCACCGGTATTGGCAGCACTGAAGTCCAGATCGACCTGGGCACCAAGCACGCCGGTTATATTCCGTATGATGAAGTCAGCGCAGATCCCACTGTGAAGCCCGAGGACATCCTGCACGTTGGTGACGAGATCGAAGTGTTCGTCGTCCGCGTCAATGACCAGGAGGGCGTTTGCCAGCTGTCCAAGAAGAAGCTGGATGGCATGAAGATTTGGGACGAGATGGCTACCTGGTGCGAAGAGAAGACCACCATCGAAGGTGTCATCACTGAGGAGAACAAGGGCGGCCTGGTTTGCACCGTTAAGGGCATCCGCGTCTTCATCCCCGCTTCTCAGTCCGGCGTTGCCAAGGGCGGCGATATGACTGGCCTGGTGGGCAAGACCACTGAACTGAGAATTACCGAAGTCAACCGCGCACGGCGTCGCGTGATCGGCTCTATCCGCGCTGTTTCTGCTGAGTCCCGCAAGGCAGCTCAGGAGAAGGTTTGGGCAGAGATCGAGGTTGGCGCAAAGTATCACGGTACCGTTAAGTCTCTGACTGCTTACGGCGCATTCGTGGACATCGGCGGCGTTGACGGTATGGTTCATGTTTCCGAGCTGAGCTGGAATCGCATCAAGACTCCCGCTGACGTTGTTTCTGTTGGCGACGAGATCGATGTCTACGTCATTTCCTTCGACCCCGAGAAGCGTAAGATCTCTCTGGGCTACAAGACCGCTGAGATGAATCCCTGGAATCAGTTTATGACCAGCTACAATGTTGGCGATGTTGTGACCGCTAAGGTCGTTAAGCTGATGACCTTCGGCGCATTCGCCGAGATTCTGCCCGGCGTTGACGGCCTGATCCACATCTCTCAGATCGCTGACCGCCGCATTGGCAAGCCCGAGGATGTTCTGTCCGAGGGTCAGGAGGTTCAGGTCAAGATCACTGAGGTCGACGCTGAGACCAAGCGCATTTCTCTTTCCATCCGCGCTCTGCTGGAGCCCGTGGAAGAGGCTGCTGAAGAAGTTGCCGAAGAGGTTGCCGAAGAGGCTGCCGAAGAGGTTTAATGCACATTACATACCGGGACCGGTGAACCGGTCCCGGTATTGTTTTAAGGGAGGAAAATCCTATGGTTAAGCATATTGTAGTGTACACATTGAAAGAGGGCGTGGATAAGGAGCAGGCCGTCTCCGTAATCAAGGCCCAGCTGGAGCCTCTGGTAGGAGTGATCCCCGGTCTCAGCCATATGGAGATTCGTCGGACTTACCAGGGTGGTATGGACTATGCTCTGTATTCCGAGTTTGAGAGCAAAGAGGCCCTGGAGAATTACGCATCCCATCCCGCCCACCTGGCGGCAAAAGAGCATTTTTGGCATTTCCTGGACACCCGGGTGTGCGCTGACTACGAAGTGTGAGGAGAAAGAGAATGAAAGCAATTGTCACGGTAGTGGGTAAGGACCGCGTAGGCATTATTGCAGCTGTGTGTGTAGACCTTGCCGAGTTTAATGTCAATGTTCTGGACATCAGGCAGACCGTTATGCAGGGGTACTTCACAATGATGATGGCTGTGGATGTATCCCAGTGTGTTTGTCCAGTGGCGGAACTGGCGCAGAAGCTGGAGGAAAAGGGTAAGCAGATGAATCTGTCCATTCGGCTGCAGCGGGAAGAGATATTCCAGGCAATGCACCGGGTATAAGGAGTGGCCATGCTGGATTTTAAGGATATTTTAGCTACTCAGGATATGATCGACAAGCGTCACCTGGATATCCGCACCATTACCATGGGCATTTCCTTACTGGACTGCTGTCACGAGGATGTGAATGTATGCGCCCAGCGGATCTATGATAAAATAACCCGCCGTGCAGAGAATCTGGTAAAGGTGGGCCAGGAGATCGAGTGGGAGTTTGGTATTCCTATTGTCAATAAGCGTATCTCCGTCACGCCTATTGCCCTGGTGGGCAACGCCTGCAAAACAGATTCCTATGTGCCGCTAGCGGTTGCTATGGATAAGGCGGCAAAGGAATGCGGTGTGAACTTTATCGGCGGTTTCTCCGCGCTGGTGCAGAAGGGCTGCACCAAGGGTGACTGGATTTTAATGGACTCCATTCCCGAGGCTATGGCCACCACTGAGCGGGTATGCTCCAGCGTGAATGTGGGCTCTACCAAGGCTGGTATTAATATGGATGCCGTTGCCAAGATGGGCCGGATCATCAAGCAGACCGCAGCTCTCACTGCCGATGATGGCGGCCTTGGCTGCGCTAAGCTGGTGGTCTTTGCCAATGCGGTGGAGGATAATCCCTTTATGGCAGGCGCTTTCCACGGCGTCGGAGAGCCGGAGTGCGAGCTGAATGTGGGCGTTTCCGGCCCCGGTGTGGTGTATCACGCGCTGCAGAGCGTCAAGGGTCAACCTTTCGATGTGGTGGCAGAAACGATTAAGAAGACCGCCTTTCGTGTGACTCGCATGGGTCAGATGGTGGGTGTGGAGGCCGGCAAACGGCTGGATGTGCCTTTTGGTATCGTAGATCTTTCCCTGGCACCTACTCCTGCGGTGGGTGACAGTGTGGCCCGGATCCTGGAGGAAATGGGCCTGGAAGTTTGTGGTACCCACGGCACGACAGCGGCCCTTGCGCTGCTGAACGACGCGGTGAAAAAGGGCGGTGTGATGGCCTCCAACCATGTGGGCGGCCTCTCCGGAGCATTCATTCCCGTGTCCGAGGACGAGGGCATGATCGCCGCTGCTGAGTCTGGCGTTCTGACCTTGGATAAGCTGGAGGCTATGACTTGCGTTTGCTCCGTGGGTCTGGACATGATCGCTGTTCCCGGCGATACCTCTGCGGCAACGATCTCCGCGATCATCGCCGACGAAGCGGCTATCGGTATGGTCAACTCCAAGACCACCGCCGTCCGTATCATTCCTGCCCCCGGCAAGGTGGTAGGCGATCGGGTGGAACTGGGCGGCCTGCTGGGCAGTGCCCCGGTGATGCCGGTCCACGGCGAATCCGCTGAGGACTTTATTGCCCGCGGCGGTCGGATTCCCGCGCCGCTCCAAAGTCTGAAAAACTAAAAAGATCGCCTGTGGCTGAAAGCCACAGGCGATTTGTTTATTACAGGGAATTGATGACACCTTTGATCCGGGCGACCGTTCTGTCGTAGCCCAGGATCTGCATAACCGTGTACAGGTCGGGAGAGTTGGTCTTGCCGGTGGTAGCCTGCCGGATGAAGGTGGAAACATCGGCCACTGTGCCGGGGAAAGCGGTGGGATCCGCCTTGTAGGCCTTCATGTCGGTGGTGAAGCCCATCTCCTCGGTGATGGCCTTGACCTTGTCGAACCACATAGCAGAGTCATCCTCAATGTCAAACTTTTCCAAGAATTTATGAAGCGCGGTCTTCACAGTCTCAGCGGGGAACTTCTCGTCAAATACGGGCTTTTCCAGATACTCGTCGTAGAAGAATCCCATATAGGGCTTTGCCTCTGTCCAAACGGCAATATCCTTTCTGGGCTTCTTGCCGCCCCGACCAATGGCCAGGATCTGCTTGGCGTAATCGGGATTGGCAGAGAGCTTAGCAGCAAAGTCAGCATCAAACTCTGCGGCCCATTCCACCAATTGATCATAGACGGTATCGGCATCCATGGTGGCGATTACATTCTTGCTCACATCTGTCAACTTGGCGTAGTCGAACAGATTGCCTGCGGGATTCAGCTTTTTGGGGCTGAACTTGAACTCGGTGGCGGCGGCGGTAGGATTGGCTCTGCGCCAGTCTTCGTAATTGGAGTTCAGAAGGGTCATGATGTATTCATACACAGCAGCTACGGGGAAACCCTCTGCTTTATAGAAGGTAAGAGCCAGCTCAGGGTCTTTCCGCTTGCTAAGCTTCCGCTTGGAATTGCCGTCCATCTTCATCAGCGGTCCAATGTGGACATACTTGGGTAGTTTGAAGCCCAGGGCCTTAAATAGCTGAATGTGGAAGGGCAGGGTAGGCAGCCATTCGTCACCCCGCACCACGTGAGTGGTACGCATCAGGTGATCGTCTACGGCGTGGGCAAAATGGTAGGTGGGAATACCGTCAGACTTTAGAAGAACGTGGTCGATGTTGTTCTCCGTGATGGTCAGCTGGCCCTTCACCAGATCGTCAAACTTAAACTGATTCTCAATGCTGCCGGTGGAACGGAATCGGAGCACCCATGGATGGCCTGCGTCCAGCTGAGCCTGCACATCCTCCAAAGGTCTATCACGCCAAATGGCGTACTGACCGTAGTAGCCGGTGGTCTCCTTGTTGGCTTCCTGCCGCTCACGCATATCACTCAGCTCCTGCTCGGTGCAGAAGCAGGGGTAAGCCATACCCTGGGAAACAAGCTTTTTGGCGTATACATGGTAAATGGCCGCTCTCTGCCGCTGGCGGTAAGGACCGTAGCTGCCGTTGTCACCGTCGATGGTAGCGCCCTCATCAAAGTGGATGCCGTAGTGCTTCAGAGTGTTGATCAGAACCTCTACCGCGCCGGGCACTTCCCGCTTTGCATCGGTGTCCTCCACCCGGAGGAACAGAACACCGCCGCTCTGATGGGCCATCCGCTCACTGGTCAGACCCTGTACCAGGTTGCCCAGGTGGACAAAACCGGTGGGGGAGGGAGCCATACGGGAGACAATTGTGCCCTCCGGCAGATTCCGGGAGGGGAACTTTTCCTCCAGGGACTCGGGGGTATCTGTCACATGGGGGAACAGCAGTTGGGCAAGAATAGTGTAATCCATAAGTCATTACCTCTTGTTAAAAAACTTTTTGTTATTGTAGCAAACCGCAGCCGGAAAGTCAATTTCCCGTTGCGTTTTTCCCGGGAGTATGATAAAATACTAAGAAATTATGGAAAAAGAGGCGACTTTTTATGGAAGAGATCGTAGCAAAAAAGAGAATGTTATCGGGCATCCAGCCCAGCGGCGATCTGCACCTGGGCAATTACCTGGGCGCTATCAAAAACTGGAGCAGCCGCGCGGAGCAGTATGAGTGCTTCTACTTTATGGCGGATATGCATACCATTACTGTGCGGCAGACCCCTGCCGACCTGCGCCGCCGCACTTTGGAGCAGCTGGCCCAATATATCGCTTGCGGCCTGGATCCCGAGAAGAATACCCTTTTTGTGCAGAGCCATGTGCACCAGCACGCGGAGCTGGGTTGGGTACTGAACTGCTATACAATGTTTGGCGAGCTGAGCCGTATGACCCAATTTAAGGATAAGTCCGCCAAGAACGCGGAGAATATCAACGGTGGCCTTTTCACCTATCCTGCCCTGATGGCAGCGGATATTCTTTTGTATCAGCCGGATTTGGTGCCGGTGGGCCATGATCAGAAGCAGCACTGCGAGCTGACCCGTGATGTTGCCCAGCGATTTAACAGTGTCTACGGTGATGTGTTCAAGATCCCCGAGCCTTACATTCCTGAGACCGGCGCCAGAGTGATGAGCCTGAACGCCCCCGACAGCAAGATGAGTAAGTCTATGCCCGAGGGCTGTGTGTTCCTGATGGAGCGCCCGGAGGACATCCAGCGGAAGTTCAAGCGGGCCATTACCGACTCCGACACGGAAAATTGTGTCCGGTTTGACCCGGAGAACAAACCCGGCGTCGCCAATCTGATGAGCATTTACTCTGCCGTCACCGGCAAAACCTTTGCCGAGATTGAAATAGAGTTTGTCGGTCAGGGCTACGGCGCATTCAAGCCGAAGGTAGGCGAGGCGGTGATCGAGACTCTGCGGCCTATCCGTGAGGAAGCCGGCCGCCTGCTGAAGGATAAGGCCTACCTGGAGAGTGTTTACCGCAACGGCGCCGAGCGGGCCGCCTACGAAGCGGAGAAGACACTGCGGAAGGTTTATAAGAAGATCGGTTTCCTGGCAAGATAATCATTACAAGGGTGCGTTCTGCACCCTTGTTCTATGAAAGCGAGTTGACAAAGCGTGAAAGCATGGCAACATTTTATGACCATCACCAAACACCGCTTCCTGGTGCTGGGGGGCTGTTTTCGTGTAGGTCTGTACTGGCAGGGCCTTGTCCACGACCTGTCTAAATACTCTCCCACGGAGTTTCTGACTGGCGTAAGGTATTATCAGGGCAACCGCAGTCCTAACAGTGCCGAGCGAGAGGATAAAGGCTATAGCGAGGCGTGGATGCACCATAAGGGCCGCAACCGCCATCATTACGAATACTGGACGGATGTGAACTCCGCGACCCGTCAGTACGAGTCTTTGCCTATGCCCAGAAAGTATTTGGTGGAGATGGTAATGGACCGGCGTGCCGCCTGCATGACCTATCAAGGCAAGGCCTATACCGACAGCGCGGCGCTAAATTACTTCCGCAAGAGCATGGAGCGGGACCGTATGCACCCTCAGACCCGGCAGGAGTTGGATTATCTGCTGGAAATGCTTAGCCAGCGAGGCGAAAAAGAGACTTTTGCCTATATGAAAAAGTCCGTATTGAAGGGCAAGCCTTTCCCGTGGGAGCAAGCATGAATAGGGCGCTGTTTTTCGGGAAACATACCACAGACAGGGCGAGAGAAAAAAGTGGCAGAATTGTAAAAAAGCCCTTGACTTTTTCTCTATTTTGCGTATAATAAATCTCGTCCGTGTTATAGAGGATTTGTGTAACGGTAGCACACCGGACTCTGACTCCGTTTGCGGGGGTTCGAATCCCTCATCCTCTGCCAATAAAAACGCCACCCAAACGGGTGGCGTTTTTATTGGCAGAAGATGAGATAGGATTTGAAAGGGCGGCCTCACCGTAGGTGAGGTAAAAAATATGCCGGGGGCATATTTTTTAGCCCGTGGGAGAATCCATGTGCAGCCGAACGCATCCCGTTAGGGGATGTGGACGGATGTGCATTATGAATATGAGGCCACCCAAACGGGTGGCGTTTTTATTGGCATAAAGCCATTATATTTGTTCTTGCCGCTCATTGGACCGATCGAATCAGCGAAAGATCTACTCTATAAAAAGCAATACAGCGCCAGCGTGAGCAGCGCGGTATTTTGGTCTTCCGGTTTGTCTCCTGCCATCAGAAGAAGCAACAGTACAACAATCAGATCCCCTGTGTCAAAATCCTTTGGTATGAGCCGCCGCAAAAATCCACCGATGGAATCACCATGGGGCGGCCGATGCTCCGGTGAAGCTGGCATACAGGGCGGCTCAGGGGGCGGGGAAGTAGGCCTGTTGGGGGATGGGCTGAAAGAACTGTCGGGCACTCTGTTCTGTCTGGGTGGCTCTTCCACCCGGTTTCGTCGATGGGTGCCGTCTTGTTGGGGAATATAGCGATTATACATAACTTCACCTGCCTGAATTGCCGAGAAATGCTGACGCCATATTTGCCAGCTTGGCCGCCCGCATAGCCCTTTCCAGCTTGTGGACTCGCTGGCTGCTCAGGTATGGGCCGAGAGCATGCAAAAGTGCCTTTTGGTGGTGATCGATGCTGGTCTTTCCAATGAGACCGGTGAGTTTCTGCACCAGGGCAAAGTCGATCTCCGGAGCAGCCTCTTCGCAGACAGGCTGTGGTTCCGGCTCTGACTGAAAGGACTGGGCAATGGACATAATCTGCTGCATCATTTGGGGATTCCCTAAAATCGCGCCCAGCTTGGATTCCATATCCTCCATTACTTCCCTCCCAGCTCCTTCATCAGTTTTTGCGCCTCCGGAGAGGAGAGCATAGCGCTAAGGGTCTGGGCAGCCTGGGTGTAGTTGCCGGTCTTGGCTAGTTGGGTAGCCTGATCCAGTTTGGCATTGTCCTTCTGCTGGAGCATAGCGATCAGCTGTTGCCCTGCAGGACTCTTTGCCAAACGCATTATTTCCTCCATGGAAAAATCCTGAGATTTTTTCTGCATGATGATTGCCTCCTGTCCAAATGCCTGCTATAATACATCTACAGATACTATATGCCGATAGGAAAGCATTGGTGACTATGAAAATTCTTGTTTTGTCTGATTCTCATTCCAGTCTTCGGTTTATGCGTCGCTGTGTGGATGTGGTAAAACCGGATGCACTGGTGCATTTAGGAGACTATTTTGATGACGGTGAGGCCTTGGCGGAGTTGTATCCCCATATCCCTCTTCACCAGGTGGCAGGTAATTGCGACAAATACCGCTGTCCCGCTGGTGCCCGGGAAATGCTGTGCTACTGCCTGGGCGGTGTTATGACTTATATGACCCATGGGCATACTGTACATGTGAAGTCCGGGATCGGCGGCCTACTGGCGGATGCCCGCCGCTATGGCGCTCAGGCGGCTCTCTATGGCCATACCCACGTTCCGGATTGCCACCGGGAAGCAGATGGCCTTTGGGTGCTGAATCCCGGCAGCGCCGGCTATGGCGGCGGCTCGGCTGGGATATTGGAAACAGACGGACAGAAAATTACTGCGTGTTATTTACTGACGCAACAGGATTTGGAGGGAATGGAATGATTTTAACAATCGACATTGGCAATTCCAATATTGTGCTGGGTGGTGTCCGGGAGGATACCATCGCTTTCGAGGCCAGACTCCGTACAGAGGCCACGAAGACCTCCGACCAGTACTGCGTGGACCTGAAGATCCTGCTGGATGTGTATAAGGTGCGTCCGGAGGAGATCGAGGGCAGTATTATTTCCTCGGTTGTGCCTCAGGTACTGAACTCTTTCCAGACCGCCGTTAAGAAGCTCACCGGCAAGACCAGCCTGGTAGTCGGCCCCGGTATCAAGACGGGCCTGGATATTCGCCTGGAGAATCCCGGGCAGACTGGCGCTGACCTGGTGGTGGCGGATGTAGCTGCCCTGCGGGAGTATAAGCCGCCGCTGATCGTGATCGATATGGGGACAGCTACGACGATGTCCGTTTTGAATGAAAATGGCGCCCATATTGGCGGCTGCATTATCCCCGGTGTGCGGATCTCTATGGACGCTCTGACAGACAAGACGGCTCTACTTCCCGGTTTGCAGCTGGATCAACCCAAGCGGGCAATCGGCAGAAACACCATTGACGCGATGCGCTCCGGTATTATGATGGGTACAGCCGCTATGCTGGACGGCATGGTAGAGCGGATGGAACAGGAACTGGGGAGCAAAACCACGGTCATTGCCACCGGCGGTATCGCCAAGTTCATTGTACCTCTGTGCAAGACACCTATGATCTATGACAAGGACTTGCTGATTAAGGGTTTGGCAACACTTTATCGGGAAAACACCAAGAAACGATTTTAAATCACAGGATTGCCAGCAGCATGATAATGGCTGCGATTCCCATTCCGCTGGCTGCGACCAGGGCGGTATCCAACAGCTTGTGGAGTACCTCCCGGCCAGTGGCGGCGTTGGGGTAGGGAATGCGGTCCAAGGGATTGCGGTAAGAAACGACAGTTTTCATGGGGAATACCTCCTTGAATGATCTTGTGTTATCAGAATACAACAACAAAAGTCCGATAAATAGGACTGAAAGGGGCAGCTATGATCTACGATGTTTATGAGAATCGGGAACTGTATTATCCTTGCCATAAGGGCTTTCAGCTGGGATTTGACTTTATTCAAAGAGTCGTTGAAGAAGACTTGGCTCCTGGTAAGTACATACTTGACGGTATGAATGTGTATGCCAGCGTACAGGAATATATGACCAAGCCTGACAGTGAGAAGCTGGAGGGCCACCGGGAATATATCGATATTCAGTACATTATCTCCGGCAAGGAGCGGATGGAATGCGCGGAACAGAAAAACTGCGAGACGATGACTGTCTACAATCCTGAAAAGGATGTGGAGTTTTTCACCTGCCACGGGGAGAAAGCGAATCTGCAGTTCAAGGAAGGTACGTTTGCGATCTTCTTTCCCCGGGATATTCACAAACCCGGCGTTCAGCTGGAGGAGCAAACCTTCGTAAAGAAGGTTGTTGTGAAGGTGAAGCTGTAAAAAATTACCCTTGCAAGAGCATATGCTTCGTGGTAAAATACCCCTGTAAGGAAAATGTTTAGGCCGGAGGTGGCGTATGGAGAATAACAAGTCTACAACGACGATGAAGAAAATCGGCCAGGTGATGAAGGTCACCGGCAGATGGGCATATCGCCTGCGCAGCGTGTTGCTGTCGATTCCGGTTATCATCTGCGCGGTTTTTCTGGCGCTGAGGAATATTCGTTTGCTGCCGGAAACCGTGGGCATCAACCTGCTTGCCAGTGGCGAATATCAGTGGATGTTCACCAAGAGCGTGGCAGTGATGGCTCCTCTGGGCGTGACGGCAGTATGCCTGCTGCTGATGTTCTGCTCCAGAAAGGTGCTATACCCCTGGCTGATCAGCGTGTTTTCCCTCGTGCTGCCGTTGCTGATTTGGGTGACGAATGTGTTTCCCGCTTAAATGACAAAAAAGAACTGGGTTGGATGTCCAACCCAGTTCTTTTTATCGGTTAATGCAGTTTATTAAATCGTCCATTGTTTTTGCGATGGCAATTGCGCCGGCTTCCTCCATATCGGAAACTTTACCATACCCCCAGGCAACGCCGATGGTGGGAATGCCATGTTCAGCAGCGCCCCGCACATCGTAGGAGGTGTCACCCACCATAATGGCCTGCTCCTGTGGCCCGACCTGTCCCAGGAGATAGGCAATCACATCCGCCTTGTGAGAACGGGTGCCGTCTAGGGTAGCGCCGCAGATCAGATCAAAATACCGGGACAGTTCGTACTTGTCCATGATCTCCTTGGAGGTGGATTCCGGCTTGGAAGTAGCAACGAACAACCGATGTCCCTGCATTTTCAGAGTGTCAAGGGTTTCGTAGATGCCGGGGTAGGGAGTGTTTTCAAACTTGCCTACCGCCAGATATCGGCTGCGGTAAACGGCGATGGCTTCGTCAGTTTTGTCTTCCGGAACACCAAACTGAATGAAAGTCTTGTCCAGGGGAGGCCCGACAAAAACCCGCAATTCCTCCCGGGAGGGGACGGGGAGACCGAAATGCTCCAGCGCCAGGATTGCGCAGTTGATAATACCCTCGCCGGAGTCGGTGAGTGTGCCATCTAAGTCAAAAATAATCGCTTTTTTGGTCATAAAAGAAGGCCTCCTGCTATTTTCCTTATGATACCACGGCATGATAAAAAAGACAATACACCTGAAAAACAAAAACGCCACCCGACGGGTGGCGTTTTATGGCGGAGAGTTAGGGATTCGAACCCTAGGTTCCTTTCGGAATCACTAGTTTTCAAGACTAGCTCCTTAAACCGCTCGGACAACTCTCCTTGTCCTGCCAATGATACCATTGTGCCGGTTAAAAGTCAAGGGGAATGGCGACGGCTTATTTCCCTTTGCGCTTTCCGGCAAATAGAGCATACATCACAAAGCCAAGACTCATACCCAAAAGGTTCAATATCAGATCGTCTATGTCAAAGCTGCCCAGCAGGGTAAACAGTTGCAAAATCTCCACAAGAAGGATCACACCGGCAGTTGTGGCAAAAAACCGGAGGTAATTTCGCAGCTTCGGCCATAGCTTGGGGAACAGCCAGCCGGCGGGAATAAACAAAATGATATTACCAGCCAGATTGATAAAGCAATGAGTCACAAGATAGTCATTGCCGGAGTTCAGCAAAACATGCAAGTAATTTCTGATTGTGTAAAAGGGGATCAGATTGGCGTTCTGCTTTAGCAGAGTCTCGTAGGGGACGCCGTCTACCCAGCCGTTGGCTCGACCGAAGAGCAGCCACAGCATAACCGCACAGTAGATCAGAAACAGAAAACGCCAGAGGGGCGTGGTGTTCACTTTTTGCTTTCCCATAGGCTCATCCTCGGCGCTTCTTCTGCTGGGGAGGTCTTCCGGTCAACTTTCTGCCCAAAGGCTTGGGTGGGGCGGTACGAGGGCCGGAGCGGGGTGGTACGGCCCGAATCAGGCACTTGGGACCAGAACCGATAAGGTCTTCTCGATGGGCTTTCAGCAAGGCCTCACGCACCAGATAGTAGTTTTTGGGGTTGCGGAACTGGATGAGCGCCCGCTGCATGGCCTTCTCGTGGGGATCGGTGGGAACATACACTTTATCCATAGTTCGGGGGTCCAGGCCAGTGTAGTACATCACCGTGGAAAGTGTGGAGGGAGTGGGATAGAAATCCTGCACCTGCTCTGGATTGTAGCCCATATCCCGGATGTACTCCGCCAGCTCAACTGCTTCTTTCATAGTTGAGCCGGGATGGCTGGACATCAGGTAGGGAACAAGGAACTGATTCATACCATACTGCTTATTCAGGGCGTAGTACTTTTCCACAAAACGATTGTATACCGCGTTTCTGGGTTTGCCCATACGGGAGAGGACAGCATCGGACACATGTTCCGGCGCAACCTTCAGCTGTCCGGAGATATGGAACTGTACCAGCTCCTTGAAGAAAGTATCCTTCTTGTCCGCCAAAAGATAGTCAAACCGGATGCCGCTGCGGACGAAGACTTTCTTCACACCGGGGATCTTCCTTAGTTTTCGCAGCAAGGCCACATAGTCTGCGTGATCGGCGCGCATATTTTTGCAGGGGGTGGGGTACAGGCACTGCCGGCCGCCGCAGGCGCCTTTGGCCAGTTGTTTGTCGCAGGCGGGATGGCGGAAGTTGGCGGTAGGGCCGCCTACATCGTGAATGTAGCCTTTAAAATCCGGATCTTTGGCCATGACCTCTGCCTCTGCAAGAATGGACTCGTGACTCCGGGTCTGAATAATGCGTCCCTGGTGAAAGGTAAGAGCGCAGAAGGAACAGGCACCGAAACAACCCCGATTACTTACAAGGCTGAACTTGACCTCCTCAATGGCCGGTACGCCGCCCAGCTTTTCGTAGCTGGGATGGTAAGTACGGCAGTAGGGAAGGGCGTACACCGCGTCCATCTCCTCTTGTGTCAAAGGCTTCTGAGGGGGATTTTGCACTACATAGAGCTTGCCGTAGGGTTCTGCCAGACGCTTGGCGGTGAAAGGATCGCAATTGCCGTACTGGATCTGGAAACTCTCCGCGTACTCCCGCTTGTTGGCTTTCATCCGGGCATAGTGGGGTAGAATTACAGTGGGAAGACTCTCGTCCAGGGTCTCCGTCTTAAATACCGTGCCGTCAATGTATGTGATATCCTGCACATTCATGCCGGAGTTCAGAGCGTCGGCAATCTCCACAATGCTCCGCTCGCCCATGCCATACATCAACAAATCTGCCTGGGAATCCAAAAGAATGGAACGCTTCAGACTCTCACTCCAGTAATCATAGTGGGCGAGTCTGCGCAAGCTTGCTTCAATGCCGCCGATTAGGATCGGTACATCCTTATATGTTTGGCGAATCAGATTGCAGTAAACCACAGTGGCATAGTCCGGCCGTTTGCCCATCACACCGCCGGGGGTAAAGGCATCGGTCTTCCGTTTATGCTTGGTGACGGAATAGTGATTCACCATCGAGTCCATGTTGCCGCCGGATACCAAAAAGCCCAAGCGGGGTTTCCCCAAAGCATCGATGGATTTGGGATTTCTCCAATCCGGCTGAGAAATGATGCCTACGGAGTAGCCGGCGTTCTCCAGAACCCGGCTGATAATGGCATGGCCAAAAGAGGGATGGTCCACATAAGCATCGCCAATGACATACACAAAGTCGCACTGCTCCCAGCCACGCGCAGCCATATCCTGTTTGGAAATCGGTAAAAAGTCCATAGAAAACCTCTCAAAGGTGTTTTGTTCAGTATAGCATCTTTCCGGGGAAAAGGAAAGACAAAAATCAAACCTAATTCCTACATATCAAAAAGAAAAAGGACATCCGTTTGGATGTCCTTTTCTTTTTGGTGCGCGAGGCGGGACTTGAACCCGCACGTCCGCAGTGAACACTAGAACCTGAATCTAGCGAGTCTACCAATTCCACCACTCGCGCATATTAAGTTGCCGGCTTTCGCCTGACGCTTGGATATAATATCACGGGAAGATCAATTTGTCAACTAATTTTACGAAATTATACAAATTATTTTTCCGTTCAAGAAGACCGGCCCACGCAGTTGCGTGGGCCGGTTTTATAAGTAGAATTAGAACAGGCCGGAAACCTTGCCGGTCTCGGTGTCCACATCCACGCGGCGGTATGCGGGGTCAGCCGCGGTACCGGGCATCATGGAGATGGTGCCTGCCATGGGACACAGGAACTTGGCGCCGCCGTATTCCAGAATGT
>JAZKZN010000010.1:0-101366 GCA_045612705.1 Faecousia sp.
AAAGCCATCCCAAGAAGTTCGTGTTGATTGCGATGAGGGTCCACCTGTTCCCATCCCGAACACAGAAGTTAAGCTCATTTGCGCCGACAATACTTGGCGGGTGACTGCCCGGGAAGATAGGTAACGCGAACATTTTGCCCCTAACCGAAAGGTTGGGGGCTTTTTCTTTATGCCTGCGAGTGTCCACCGGACACTCGCTGCGGCATGACAATACATTTTGACGACATTTAAGACAAGAACCTCACCACTGAAATGGTGAGGTTCTTGCAATTTAATTACTATGCTTTTCGTATTTGCCTTTCTTGTGCTTAAATATAGGGCGGTAGTAGATAATATAGGCACCCGTAAACAAAGTCAGACTCATTAGACTAATGGCCAGTCCAAGGTAGAAAGCTGTGTTGTGATAGACAAACTCAACTTCGTGTATGCCTCGGGAAAGCGAAAGACCGACCATTGTGCCACAAATAGTGACAGTTTCTGCTTCTTCTCCATTCACAAATGCGCGCCAGTTTCCGTTTTGAGGGATAGAGGTATAAAGAATACCGTTATTCAAACACTCTATGGTGCCCTTAATGCGCGTGTTGCTAAACTCAGTCACTTCAAGTGGGGATGTGGACAGAACGGTATAGCCACGTCGGAAAAGGGTCTCGTCCAGGATTGCAGATGAGATCTTAATAGTTCCGTTTTCATCCTTCTTGCAGTTGAGCTTTACTTCAATTACATCACCGGGCCTTACAGTGCAAACGGAAAGCATTTGTGGGAGACTGTAGGTTTCGCTATAGAGGTCTTTTCCATTGACACGGAATGAGAAGCTGTTCTTCTTAGAAAGCTCCAGATTGACACACATAAGGCCTTCCTTGTCAGCGGTATAGCTATAGGTAATTGTGCCTGCGTTGTCTTCTGTGGTGTATGCGCAGTAGCCTGTCGATGGGTGGGGAGTTAGGGAAACCCCCTCTCCGTTAATGATCAAAGAAGAACCGGGTAGGATGTTCCAAATATCCTGTTGAATACCGGCAGCAGCCTGCATCAAGTAGTTTTGAAACTCAAATTTGTTCATTGCCGATGATATATCAACATTGAGAAGCTGTGTGTTTGCTAAGAAGCCAAGGGGAAGATATGCATTGTTTTCCAACAAATGCACATTGCCGCTGCTGTAAATATCATCAAAGTAAGGATTTTCCTCAACTTTACCGTCCCGCTCAATCATATACTTAATACCGAGGAAAAGGTTTGCAATGGGGGAGCTTTCCTCATAGCTATAGCGGTTGTATGTGTTCTTGGCACCATAGCCAAGGGCCTGCATAAACAGGGTGACATTGACATTAGCAGAACTTGTGAAAGTCGTAATCCCATGATAGCCATTTAGCGCGCCATCATTTAGCGTTTGAGTATGGGTGACTTCTGCACGATAGAAAGGATTGTCTTTTTCACACTCCCTCATATAGTCGAAGACGGCAGCAGAATCAGTTGTTCCCTTTGGATAGTTGGATGCGTTTGTAGGAGGAAAAGCAACACCAAAATTAATAATATTCAGAATGAATTCAGTACCAATAACACCCAGTAGGATGGCTGAAGCAAGTACCTTTCGATTAAAGGTTTTTGGACTGTATTCTTGCTTTTCTTTCTCAAAGTCAGTAGTTTCTTTTATGCTATAGTAAATAAGAAGAGAGATATAAAGCAGAAGTAGCGCACCATTATATGCCCAGTAGACGATATCTTTCTTATCTTCGAAGGCGAATGCTATACCAACTGCTGCAGCACCGGCAATGATCACCTTCCACAGTCGGAAGTTTTCCCGATTTGTCCAAGCAATATAGGCCATATACAGGAGGATAAAACTGTAAAGAAAGCTGAACCGATAGGGGATCATATTGGTAAAATGGAATCCATGCCAAATATAATCCAACTGCCGCAGAATAAAGCTGAGATTCAAGAATAACAGGAGACAGACCGCACAGATTTTGTCGCGAATGCGTACTTGTTTGCAAAGGAGGTATAGAAATGCCAAAATTGTAGTGAAAACACCACAGTAGAGGTTGGGCAAGCCTTCCTTGAAGGACGGGGTGATACCACCATTCATATTGCCTGCCACCTTGATCATTGTCTGGAACAAGCCCTTCCAATTATCCTCTGTGGTCATATTTAAATTGAATCCTTCAGGGAACTTATTAACACTCGACTGCGTGTTTTGCAGTGCTGTATAGGCAGGCAGTGTCAATGCGGCCGTCAGACCGATTGCCAGCAAGGAGAAAATTGCAATACGCGCCAAGTCAGAAAAGAACTTCGTAAACCCTTGCCAACGGCAGATCTGATAACAGATAAAAACAAGAAGAACAAAAATGCAGGTGAAGAAGCCAACATAATAGTTGGAGTAAACAGATAGGAACAGTGTGATCGTATAAAGCGCAAACTTCTTTTCACGGAGAAGGGAAACCATACCCAAGATAACAAGAGGAAGAAGCGCAAAGGTATCGAGCCACATTACATTCCACTGATAACCCAAGGCCCAGGCACACATACCGTAGAAGCAGCCGAACAGTGTTGTGGAGATGTCCTTGTTTCCTGTGAGTCTATTAAGCATAATGCTGAAGAACATACTTGCCAGGCCCAATTTAACAGGGACCAGGAGTGAGAAATAGCCAAGCAGCCAACTCTCGGGGACAAGTACGCTCAGAAGATTCAAAGGAGATGCCAAATAGTAGGAAAAGAGGCCTAAATAGTCAAGACCGAGGCCAACACTCCAGTTATAAAGCAATGATTCGCCAGATAACAGTGTGCGATGGAACTCCTTAAAGAAAGGATAGTACTGGTGATACATGTCGGAGTATAGCATAGAGAGTTTGCCAAAGGGACTATAACCGCCAATTAGCATGATTGATAGCATCCCCAAAAAGGGAAGCAGGAACGCAAGTAATGTGTAATTTACATTCCGTTTTTTCAACAATGTGAGCTTCATATATATTTATCTCCCGAAGATGACTTTTTTCTTATTCTAACATATTATTCCCAACTGGTAAAGGGGAAAATACAAAGCCGGGCGCAAATAGCACCCGGCTTGATGATTGTATTAAATTATTCGTCGTGTTTTGCGAAAGCCTCGTCCAAGAGGGCCAGGTTATCTTTCACCATATAGCTATCGGCGTTATCCACCATCTTATATGCATGGGCATAACGGAACTGCCACACCTCGTAGCCACCACGGCACATCTGATCCTCAGAGGGCAGATAGGTAATGTAGCCGTTGGTGTTGGACATAGATAGGGTATGGGTGAACTTGCTGTATAGCCGCAGCCGAAGGGTCATTTCCAGGAAGGTTTCAAACTGGAAGGGAACAAAGGCTGTGTTGCCAATGGAAATGATGCTCTGATCGAAGACATAATTTCCCTTGATATCACCGGAGTTGTACTCAGCCAGGATCTCCTGCCAACGGATCAGCTCATTAATATCCAAATACTTCTCCCAGCGATCCTCCGCCTGAAGTTCCTCTTCTGTTCCAAGGCGTGCAATTTCAGCAATTGCCTTTTCCTTGGGAGGGAGAGGCTCGTAGGGAACTTTGACCTGTCCGTTTGTCACATGGACAGGCGCATTCTTCCATTCCTTAATGGAACGCCAGGCCGTCACAGCATCCAAGCCTGCACGATGGCCGATGGCCAATGCTACGTCATAGGACTGACAGGTGTCATTGTTGGGACATGCGGGACCGGTTTCGCCGATAGAACCGCAGACAAACATAGTCATACCGCCTGTTTGCTTCTCCAAAGTATCCTTCATTGTGCCGGGCCAGTCGCGTGTAATCTCCGGGTTTGCGCCGGAAGCGGTTGCGTGGCAGCCATAGTGGACGATGTTGAGGATAATCTCTCCGGATGCAACATCCTTGAAGGACAGCACGGTCATTGCTCTGTCGACGATGCCGTATGGGCACTGTCCCAAAAGAATCGTGCCATCAATTGCGGGTTGACGGCGATTGACGGCCACATTAGATTCAGAGACACCGACACCGAAGAGCGCAGGGCGAAGGGCAGCAACGGCGGCTATACCGGCCTCAACGGCCTTAGGAACCAGGATCCCTTGCATGTAGCCGTAGTCCGGGTCGCCCCAGGCATTGTGCTTATCGCCGGTATTGGGGCCGGAGTGGGTATGGGTCGCATTGAAAATGATGCTGCCAAAGGGTATCCCGGTCTTCTCGGAAATCTCCTTGCGGATCTGGTTTGCGACTGCGACAGGGCAGGAGCAAAGGTCGGCAGCAAGGATCATCGCCTTGGTCTCACCATATGTAAGGGCTGCGGCAATCACATGCAGATCGTCACCAACGGCTTCCGCGGGGCGGCCGGGGGCATAGCCAAACAGGGTCGTGCCCAGGGGAGGGGTGATGACAACTCTTGCCGCACCTACATTCAGTTGCTGTTTCATATTTCCTAACCTCTCTTTTTCTTAATCCACTTTACCGCTGGCGATCACATTCTGATAGTAGTACCAGCTGTCCCGACGGTGGCGTTCCTTGGTTTCAAAATCAACCTGTACAAGACCGAACATATGGGTAAAGCCGCCGCCATAGATCTCGTTGGTGTCCATAATAGACCAGCAGAAGTAGCCGTCCACGGGAATACCGGCGGAAATGGCGCGGGAGACCTCTCGGAGGTGCTCACGCATATAGCGAATGCGATAGTCATCCTTGCGCTCTTCTTCCAAATTGCCCCACTTCTTTTTGCAGACGCCGTTTTCGGTAATGACGATCCGTTTGTCAGGATAGTCATTATGAAGTTCCACAACGGCATCGTAAAGGCCCTGAGGATAGTTGCCGAAGCCATAATCATCGCAGGGAAGTTCGGGGTTGAGAGAGGCTTTGTAGCCCAGAGGATCGTCCTTATCGGCCCGCACGATCACTGGACCGTACAGGTTTACACCAATAAAGTCCATGGGGACGAAGTTCTCGTCCAGTTCATTTTGATAGTCCTTGGGCAGCTTATCCGTCAGATAAGAATTGTCCATCAGGATTTTTGGATAGTGACCCTTCAGCATAGGGTCCAGCCACCAGCCGTAATAGAAAGCGGAGAAGCGAGCTGTTGCCTCGTGATCTTCAGGTGTGTTCGTCTGACTGTAGGCGGGAACAACATGGTTGACTGCGCCGATCTGACCAGGCAGATTCATAGACTTATAGAGTTTAACGGCTTTGTAGTGAGCGATAATCATGTTGTGGCAGGCGATCACGGCCATGCCCATATCCTCCAGGAAGGGCGCATTGGCCTTCTCTGCATAGGACTGCATAATATTGATGGCAGGCTCGTTGACGGTACTCCAGTAATCCACACGATCGCCGAAGGCTTTAAAGCATGTCTCAGCATAAGTAGTAAACCAACCGATAAACTCGGGGTTGTAAATACCGCCCCGCTCCAGGACCCAGTAAGGCAGGTCGCAGTGGAACAGATCGAAGAAGGTAATAATGCCGGCTTCCTTAAGCGCGTTGATCATATCGCTGTAGTAGTCGATGCCAGCTTGGCAGACCTCTTCCGGTCCGTTGGGATAGATGCGAGACCAGGAGATGGAGAAACGGAAGGCTTTGAGTCCCAGCTCCTTCATATCCAGAATATCGCTACGGTAGCGGTAGTAGAAATCTGCGGAATTGTTGGGGTCAGCGCCTAAAAACTTTTCCGGGAACAGAGCGAAGAAATGGTCGCCGCAGTCCTCTCCCTTGCCACCCTCATGGGTGCCGGATTCAATTTGACAGGCGGAGCTTGCTGCGCCGAACATAAAGTCCTTGGGAAATGAGAAAACCATTGGTTTGTCCTCCTTCGTACTTGTGTGGGTATTGTGTTGCAATACCCACTTTTTCTGCTATTTTACTATCCACCAAAAGGTTTGTCAATACTACAGAATTAAACACACAAGGCCGGTTGCACCTTCGTTTACAATACGAGTGAGCGTACCTCTGAACTTCTCTCTTACATCCTCAGGTGTGCGTACCAGCTTTGCGTTCAGACCGTTTTGGATCAGTGTGTAAACGGATTTGCCGAAGATGTTGCTTTGCCATAATTTGTCTGGATCTTCGGAGGATAAATAGGTGATTAGGTCCTGGGACTGCTGCTCACCACCCACCATGGGGCTGATCTCGGTGTCGATATCCACGCGGATCATATGTATGGACGGTGCGCCGGCTTTCAGCTTCACACCATAAGCGCTACCCTTACGCACTACCTCCGGTCGCTGCAGGGTCATCTGCTCGGCATCTGGCATAACGATACCGTAGCCTGTGGCTTTAACGGAGGAGAGGGCATCAGAGATTTTATCATACTCTGCTTTTACTGCAGAAAGTTCTGTTAGAAGACTTAATAGCTGGGCATCATCTTCAATGGGGATTCCCGTTTTGTTGCTGAGGATTTCATAGAACATTGTATCTGGGAAGGATAGGGCGCAGCAGACGGTGCCGGTGGCGAGATCTATATCCCGAAGGGAATAGTCCTGCACGGCATCAAGGGTTGTCAGTTTTTTCAGCGTAGTGTCCGCCTGCAGAAGGGTTGCGATCTCACCGTACAAGGAGAGAAGCAGCTTATAGAGTGCTTCCTTCACCGGATGAGTGTTCTCAAGGGCGTCCACCCAACGGGGAAGATGTACATGAAGCGCTCGCATCGGGAAACAGTATAGGAGCTTTTGAAGCATTTCGGCAATATCGTCGACTGTGATTGTTTGACAGTCTGCAATTATACTGTCGATGCCGAACTCTTCGTAAATCTGCTCTTTTACAGTTTTAGCCGTATCAGAATCGGGATATCGGGAGTTAATGACTACAAGAAATGGCTTTCCTGTCTTTTGCATATCCTGGATGGCCCGACGCTCAGCCTCTTCATAGTCACGCCGTGGAATGTCGGTGATGCTGCCGTCGGTTGTGACTACAAAGCCAATGGTGCAGTGCTCCTGCATAACTTTCTTTGTGCCGAGTTCAGCTGCATCAGTCATGGGGATTTCATAATCATACCAGGGTGTGGCCACCATCCTGGGTGCGCCGTCTTCCTCCACGCCTACCGCACCGTCCACCATATACCCAACGGAATCAATCATTCGAACGCGCAGCCGCGTCCTGCCATCAGGGGTGATTTCAACAGCCTCCTCCGGCACGAATTTCGGCTCGCTGGTCATAATCGTGCGGCCAGAACCGCTCTGGGGCAGTTCATCTCTGGCGCGTTCTTTTCGGTATGGCTCTTCGATATTTGGTATGACCATCTGTTCCATAATGCGCTTGATAAATGTTGATTTGCCTGTCCGTACCGGCCCAACAACGCCGATATAAATATTGCCACCGGTCCTGGCGGCAATATTTGCATAGATATTTTCCATAGCCAGCCTCCTTTATTGCAGGAGGGATGCTCCTGCCACGGTTTACCAAAGAGTATGTCCGGACTGCTGACAATAGAACGAAACACAATATATTGTAGTAATAGTTGACTTTACGACACAATATCCGTATAATAAGGTAGAAATACTATAAGATTCGGCAGGTAATTTGTATGGCCACAAGCAGACATGAACAATACGGCAACGAAAGCATCTCCATGCTGAAAGGGGAGGAACGCGTTCGTAAGCGTCCCGCTGTTATTTTTGGCTCTGATGATTTGGAAGGCTGCAAACACGCAGTATTTGAGATCCTTTCCAATGCCATTGATGAAGCCCGTGAGGGCTATGGCGATACTGTGATCGTCACAAGATATGAGGACCTCTCCGTTGAGGTGGAGGACTTTGGCCGCGGCTGTCCCGTTGATTATAATGAAAAGGAAAAACGGTATAACTGGGAACTGGTTTTCTGTGAGATGTACGCTGGCGGCAAGTACGGCGAAAATGGTGAGAACTATGAGTACTCCCTGGGCCTGAACGGTCTTGGCTCCTGCGCCACCCAGTATGCCTCTGAGTATTTTGACGCAACTATCCGCCGTGACGGGTTTCTTTACAACCTGCACTTTGAAAAGGGTAGAAATAAAGGCGGTTTGAAGAAAGAGCCGGTGGACCGGAAGAAGACAGGCTCTGTATTCCGCTGGCGGCCTGATCGACAGGTCTTTACTGATATCAATATCCCCGCTGATTATTACCGGGATGTGCTGCGCCGCCAGGCTGTTGTGAACAAGGGCATTACTTTCCGCTTCCGCAACCAGGTTGGCAACAAGTTCGAAACCGAAGAATACTGCTACAATGATGGCATCCGCCAGTACATCGAAGAACTGGTAGGTGACAATGCGTTCACAATGCCGGTATTTTGGGAGACTGAGCGCCGTGGTCGGGACGCGGAGAACCGGCCGGAAATGAAGCTGAAGATTACGGCATCCTTCTGTTTCAGCAAGCAGCTGAGCCATACGGAGTATTATCACAATTCCTCCTGGCTGGAGTACGGCGGCAGCCCCGATAAGGCTGTTCGTTCCGGCTTCCTGGCGGCCTTTGATAAGTACTTGCGTGATAACAACAAGTACACGAAGAATGAGAATAAAATCATCTTCCAGGATATTCAGGACAGTCTTGTGATCGTCACCAACTGTTTCTCTACCATTGGTTGCTTTGAGAATCAGACCAAGAAGTCTGTGAACTCCAAGTTTACCCAAGAAGCGATGACCAATTTCTTTAAGGAAATGCTCCAGGTGTGGTTTCTCGAGAATAAGCAGGAGGCAGACAGAGCGGCTGATCAGATCTTAGTGAATAAGCGCGCCAGAGAATCTGCGGAAAAGACCAGAAGTAATATTAAAAAGAACCTGTCAGCGAAGGTGGACATTGCTAACCGTGTTCAAAAGTTCGTGGACTGCCGCAGCAAGGATACCAATATCCGTGAATTGTATATCGTGGAGGGCGACTCTGCGTTGGGCTCTGTTAAACTCTCAAGAGATGCTGAGTTCCAGGGCATTATGCCGGTTCGCGGTAAGATCCTGAACTGCCTGAAGGCGGATTATAACCGTATTTTTGCATCCCCCATTATTACTGACCTGGTGAAGGTTTTGGGATGCGGTGTAGAGGTGGAGGGGAAGAAATCAAAGGAACTCAGCTCCTTTGATATCTCCTCTTTGCGCTGGAATAAGGTGGTTATCTGTACCGACGCGGATGTGGACGGTTTCCAGATCCGCACACTGATTCTGACAATGCTTTACAGACTTTGTCCAAAGCTCATTCGGGATGGGTATGTGTATATCGCAGAATCACCGCTCTTCGAGATTACTTGCAAGGACAAGACTTGGTTTGCTTATAACGAGCAGGAAAAGGTTAAAATCCTTAATGAGCTTGAGGGTAAAAAAGTTGATATTCAGCGCTCCAAGGGCCTGGGTGAGAACGATCCGGAGATGATGTGGATGACCACTATGAATCCGGAAACCCGCCGGCTGATCAAGGTTATGCCTGAAGATGCTGAACGCACTGCCCACTATTTTGATGTATTGTTGGGCGATGCTTTGAACGAACGGAAAAACTTTATTGCGGAAAACGGCGCCAAGTACTTGGATATGGCCGATATTTCCTAAGAGAGGTTTCAAATGGCACGAAAGAAAAAAGAAGCGGAACAGAGCGGTAAGAAAGTTAAGACCGATGGCGTAGTTGGCCTTGTGGGCTCTACTACAGAACAGGCGATCTCTGAAACTTTGGAGATCAATTATATGCCCTATGCAATGTCGGTCATTGTCTCCCGCGCGATTCCTGAGATCGACGGATTTAAGCCGTCCCATAGAAAACTGCTGTACACTATGTACAAGATGGGGCTGCTGAATGGAGGTAGGACCAAGTCTGCCAATATTGTTGGTCAGACAATGCGCTTGAATCCCCACGGCGATGCGGCAATTTATGAGACAATGGTTCGCCTTGCCCGGGGTAATGAGACTCTGCTGCACCCATTTGTGGACTCCAAAGGCAACTTCGGTAAAGTGTACTCCCGGGATATGGCCTATGCGGCTTCCCGTTATACAGAGGCAAAGCTGGATGGTTTTTGCAATGAATTGTTCCGGGATATTGACCTGGACACCGTGGACATGGTGGATAACTATGACGCCACGATGAAAGAGCCTACCTTGCTGCCTACAACATTTCCCAATGTTCTTGTCTCTGCCAACCAAGGCATTGCGGTGGGTATGGCAAGTAATATTTGCTCGTTTAATCTGGCGGAGGTGTGTAATACTACTATTGCGCTGATTAATAACCCTGAGCACGATATTCTTGAAACACTTCCGGGACCGGATTTCTCCACCGGTGGCGACCTACTCTTTGACGAGGCAACAACCCGTGAGATCTATTCCACCGGACGCGGCAGCTTTAAGCTTCGGGCAAAATGGAACTATGTAAAAAGCGACAATCTGATTGAAATTACGGAAATCCCTTATACTACTGCCAGCGAAGCCATTATGGATAAAGTGGCTGAACTGATTAAGGCCGGCAAGATTAAAGAGATTGCCGATATGCGTGATGAGACCGATCTTGGCGGCTTAAAGCTGACCATCGATCTGAAGCGAGGTGTCGATCCCGAAAAGCTTATGCAGAAGCTTTTCCGATTGACCCCATTACAGGACAGTTTCCCTTGTAATTTTAATATTCTGATCGCCGGTATGCCCCGCGTTATGGGTATTGGTGAGATTCTTGAGGAATGGACAGCCTGGAGAACCAGCTGCATCAAGCGCCGCTTATTCTTCCAGATTCAGAAAAAACAGGACAGATTACATCTCTTGAAGGGCCTTGAGCGAATTCTTTTGGACATTGACAAGGCCATCCGCATCATTCGTGAGACCGATCTGGAGAGCGAGGTTGTTCCCAACCTGATGATTGGCTTTGGTATCGATGAGATCCAGGCGAATTATGTCGCGGAAATCAAGCTGCGGAATATTAACAAGGAATATATCCTCAAACAGACCAAAGCTATTGATGAGCTGGAAAAGGAGATTGCGGATCTTCAGAGCACTTTGGGAAGCAGACAGAAACTAAAGAATGTGATCATCAAAGAGCTGCAGCTGGTTGCTGAAAAATATGGTCAGCCCAGAAAGACACAGATTGTTTATGAATCTACCGAGATTCAGGCCGACGATGAGGATGATCAGATTCCGGATTATCCTGTCACACTCTTTGTTTCCAAGGAAGGTTATCTGAAGAAGATCACCGCGCAATCCCTGCGGATGTCCGGTGAGCAGAAGTTCAAAGAAGGTGACAGCCTTGCCTTCTCCAGAGAAACCACAAATAAAGCAGAACTTCTGGTGTTCACCAGTCAGTATCAGTGTTATAAGACAAGATTGTCTGAGTTCGAGGATGGCAAAGCCTCCCAGCTGGGCGATTATTTGCCTCAGAAATTGGGGATGGATGCGGGTGAAACGGTTTTGCATGTCGTGTTGCCCGGTGATTATAAGAGCTTTGTTTTGTTCTTTTTTGAAAACGGAAAGGGCGCTAAAGTACCTCTGTCTGCTTACGAGACAAAGACCAATCGCCGCCGCCTGACATCGGCATTCTCTGACAAGAGCCCTCTGGTCAGCGCTATCGTATTGGATGAGGATAAGCAGTTGGCACTGTATTCCACTGATGGTCGCGCCGCAATTGTTTCTACAGCTCAGCTGACACCCAAGACCACTAAAAACACCATTGGCGTAGCAGTGATGAGCCTGAAAAAGAAAGCTGTTCTGAAGGCTGTGGTGCCCTTTGAGGAGAGCGGTATTACAAATGCCAGCCGCTATCGCAACAAGACAATACCCACTGCGGGCGCGTTGCTAAAGGAAGAAGATTCCTCTGAAAAACAAATTAGCTTTGACGTATAGGAGGTATTATGCAGAAAACGTGGAAGACCCTTTATGGCTTGATAAAGATTGCCTTTGGGTGTGCGCTTTTTGCACTGGGTTTTAACCTGTTCTTGATGCCCAATGCGCTAAATGCAGGCGGTCTGACCGGCCTCGCAATGGTGCTGACACACTTGCTGAAATGGGGTAGTGTCGGTACTTTTACGGCGATTATGAATTTGCCGTTGTTTGCATTGGCTGGCCTGAAGATCGGCAGGAAGTTCTTTTTCGGTTCACTTGCTGGAATGATCTTGATGTCTGTTTTTATCGATTTGTTCGCCCTGATTCCCGTGCCTGAAACTGAGCCTTTGATCGGCGCGCTTTATGGTGGGGCGATTGGCGGCATCGGCTTGGGTATTGTATTTGCCTCAGGCGTTTCCACAGGGGGATCGGACATTATTGTGCGACTGCTGAAGATGCGTTGCCAGCATATGCCCATTGGAAGCATCAGCATTATCCTCGATCTTTGTATCGCTGTATTGTCGGGCATAGTCTTCCGTGATATCACAGTCACTCTGTATAGTGGCGTGGCGATTTTCCTGACAGGTTCTGTGATTGATGCAGTTGTTTATCGGTTTGACTACTCAAAAGTGGCGTTGATCATTACTAAGCAATACGATCAAGTCGCGAAAGTGATCTCTGATGAGTTGGATAGAGGGGCGACATTCCTCCACGGTGAGGGAACCTACAGTGGCGCTCCAACTAAGGTGGTTTTAACAGCTGTCAAGAAGCAACAATTGGCGGAATTGAAGCGCCTTGTTGTAGAGTGTGACCCGGATGCGTTCATTATTGTTCAGGAGGCACACCAGGTTCTGGGTGACGGTTTCTCCCGATACTCGAAGGACTCGTTGTAAGGGGGAGTGCGTATGAAAAATCAAACGAAGCTAATTTTGTTTGCAATTTGTGTGTGTTTGTTTTTGAGCGGCTGCAGATTGTGGAACGACGGCGCTTATGTCAGTGTGACACCGAATCAGAGCGCCGGTGATAACTACTCTGATGGCAAGATTCAGGTATCTTCCTACCAGCAGATGGAGGATGCGATAACAGATATGGTTGAAGAGGGCGTCTCCGAGGCAGTAATCTATGTTGCCGGCCTCTCTGATGAAGGGCTCCGTGATGTTATTGATCGGGCAATTGGATATGTTGTTGAAATCAACCCAATCGGTGCCTACGCGGTTAAGGAGATTACCTACGATGTAGGTACCAGTATTGGCAGAACGGCTGTTGCGTTGAAAATTGCCTACAATCAAAATCATGGCAGAATTCTTCAGATTAAACAGGCCGAAAATATTGATGAAGTGCAGACCCTGATTCGCGCGGCACTGGATAATTGTGAGTCCGGTGTTGTTGTGCGTGTGAATCACTATGAAGATATAGACATTGTTCAATATGTTCAGAACTATGTGAATACATATCCTCAGAAGTGTATGGAGATGCCGCAGGTTTTGGTTTCAAGTTTTCCAGAGACCGGTCACGAACGGGTAATCGAAATCACCCTATCATACCAAACCAATCGTGAATCCCTGCGCGCAATGCAGCAATCCGTTAAGGATATATTTAAGTCTGCCCAGCTTTATATCAATCCTGGAGCTGAAAACGAAGAAAAGTACGCGCAGCTCTATACATTCCTGATGGAGCGTTATTCTTACACGATGGAGACCTCTATAACACCGTCTTACAGCCTCCTGCGCCACGGTGTGGGAGACAGCAAAGCGTTTGCTACGGTGTACGCAGCTATGTGCAGGCAGGTGGACCTGGATTGCTCAGTTATATCCGGCACGAAGGCAGGAGAGGCGTGGCATTGGAATGTGGTACAAGAGGGGGAAATGTTCTTCTATGTTGACTTGTTAGCATGTCACGATGCAGGTGCATTCCAACTGAAGACCGATGTTGAGATGACAGGATACGTTTGGGATTATTCCGCCTATTGAAAAATTGCAAGAGGATCGCAGAAAATTAAAAAAAGGTATTGACATCTTTTTGAAATCTGCTATAATACCTCTTGTTCCGCGGGTGTAGCTCATCCGGTAGAGCGCCACCTTGCCAAGGTGGAGGTAGCGAGTTCGAGCCTCGTCACCCGCTCCATAAACAAGAGGGATACGAAAGTATCCCTCTTGTTTTTTTATTCTTATCAGCACAATCATACCCGATGGTTGAAAATCCCACCAGTGTTTTTGTTTTTCCTGTCCGTTTGCCATAAATCGGATGGAGATTGTCAAAGAGTTTTGCCTTCTTTATTCCACTTTTCAGCATTTTAACCATTGCCGCATTTTTATAATTGAGATATGCTTTAGAAGGGATGGGAAGGATATGAGAATCCGCGATCAAATATGACCCATAAAAGAATAGTTTTACTTGTATTAGGATTACTAGGCAGCGTGTTGGCAGCGTATGCACTGCGCGCGTCGGTCATAAGCGGAATTGGGGTTAGTGACAGACAGGCTGCCGATGCTGTGAGTATGGAAGCCCCGGTTCCGGCTGATCGATTCTTTCCAACCCGCGTGCAGGAAACAACATTAATGTTGATGGCCCTATCCGCCTATGACGGTCCATATCTTGAGGACACATCCGATAAAGAGGTGTTTGGGATTACTGCGCTTCAGGTTATCAATACAGGTGACGCGGTGATATCCCACTGCGAAATCCAATTGCATTGTGATGAAATTACACTCTGTTTTGGCGGCGAACAGATACCACCGGGCGTGCCGGTGGTTTTACTGGAGCGAAACGCAGTTGCATATGCTAAGAGAAGTCTGCTGGGGTGCTATGGCTGGCAAAGCACAATAGCCAACGATCTCTACGCTAGCAAACAGATTTTTATAGATGACAGAGCGATGGGAACCGTAATTGTCACCAATACATCTGGGAAACCACTTAGAAACATCCGGATATACTATAAGAACTGGTTATCTACGCCTGGCTTCTTGGTAGGTGGCATTGCTTATGCCGTGACGATTCCAGAGCTTAAAGCAGGTCAGACAGAACTGCTTTATCCATACCATTATGCCAAAGGGTATACAAGGGTTGTGTCTGTGTTGTCGGATCCATAGAATGAGTAAACTGCCGGGGAGGAGGACCTTCCCGGCACTTCAAATCTTGTTTTGTTTTTTGCGGCGAAAAACTGTGAAAATCGGGCATATGTGACACATTTGCAAAATTGTAGTTGTAAAAAGGTCGGAAATATACTATAATACAAAGGTTAGGGATAAGATAAATACTGTTTCGGGAGGATAACCTGAATGGATAATAGATATGAGGAATTGAGCCGCTATCTGAAACCCGGTCATCGCGTGCACCTGGTTGGCATCGGCGGTGTATCCATGCGTCCCCTTGGCCTGGTGCTCCATGGTATGGGTATGGAAGTGACTGGCTCAGATATGAGTTCTACTGTTTCCACGGATGAACTTGTTGCGAAAGGAATCACTGTGCATATCGGCCACAATGGCGAAAACATTCTGGGCGCAGATTGCATCATTCGAACTGCAGCTGTGCACAATGATAACCCGGAGATCGCAGCTGCTCGCAGCGCGGGTATTCCGGTGTTTGAGAGGGCACAGGCGTGGGGCGTGATTATGAGGGAGTATAAGAACGCAGTGTGTATTTCTGGCACACATGGTAAGACTACGACAACCTCTATGGTCACACATATTCTAATGGAGGCACAGTGGGATCCCACCGTTATGATTGGTGGCTATTTGCCGCTGCTTCGAGCAGGACACAGAGTTGGCAAGGGCGACACAATCGTTTTGGAGAGCTGTGAGTATTGCGATTCTTTTCTGAACTTTTCCCCCACACTGGCAGTTGTGCTAAATGTTGAGGCGGATCATTTGGACTATTTTAAGGATCTTGCGGATGTTCAGAAATCCTTCCGCGCCTTTACCCAGCTATCCTCCGGCGGAGTGTTGGCCAATGGCGACGATCCACATGTTGCGCAGGCGCTGGAGGGCATAAGCTATGTGACCTTCGGTTTAGAAGAAAACAACCAAGTGCATGCAGAGAATATCTGCCCCGATTGGCGGCATTTTGACGTTGTTTGCGATGGAAAACACTATTGCCACTTGGATCTGCAGGTCCTGGGAAGACACAATGCAATGAATGCCCTTGCCGCGGCTGGCGCAGCCTGGATGTTGGGCATTGATGGCGAGACAGTGGCCAGAGGTTTGGCAACATTTTCCGGAGCAGACCGGCGTATGCAGTTTAAGGGTATGTTCAACGGCGCTGCTATTTATGATGACTACGCCCATCATCCCGACGAGCTTGCCGCTTTGATTGAGGCGGCCCGCACAATGGAGCATAAGCGACTGATTTTGGCCTTTCAGCCCCATACCTATACCCGTACCAAAGCGCTGTTTTCTGATTTTGTCAGAGAGCTGAAGAAAGCGGATCTGGTTGTAATGGCGGAGATCTATGCAGCCCGTGAACGCAATACCACAGGCATTTCGTCCAAAGATCTGCAAAACGAGATCCCGGGATCTGTGTACTGTGAAACACTGCCGGATGTGACGGACTATCTTCGCAATACTGTTGGAGAAGGAGATGTCGCTGTGACCGTTGGCGCAGGCGATATCTTCCGCGCCGGTGAGGCGTTGTTGAAATAATGGATTTTGTGATAGCGAGGCTTTAATATGCGTAAATTAAATGTTTGTGTTTTGTTTGGCGGCATCAGTCCGGAGCACGAGGTCTCCTTACGCTCTGCAGAGGCTGTTCTGAACAATATGGATCCTGACAAGTATAATATTTTCCCTGTTGGTATCACCAAGGAGGGGGACTGGATCCTCTATGGCGGAAAGGACTATTCTTTGCTGCCCTCTTTGGAATGGCAGGATTGTGCGGATAACCGCCGGGCAACTATATCTCCTGTCCGTGGTCAGGGCCTGCTGACCTTTGAGGGCGACTGTGTAGTCCGGGAAATGATCGATGTAGTGTTCCCGGTACTCCACGGTGAAAATGGCGAAGATGGCGCTATGCAGGGCCTGCTGCAGCTAGCCGGTATTCCTTATGTTGGTCCTCACGTCTCTGCATCCGCAGTTGCTATGGATAAGACCCTTACCAAGCTGGTGATTGATAGCGCAGGTATCACCCAGGCCTCTTGGCTGCTGGTTCGCAACAGTGACTTGCAGAATCGTATGGATGAGATGTTGAGCAGGGTAGAGGATAAGTTTGCATATCCTGTGTTTGTGAAGCCGGCCGGAACAGGTTCTTCTGTTGGCGTTTCTAAAGCAAACGACCGTTATGAGCTCCGTGACGCGCTTCTGCAGGCGGGTATCTATGATGAGAAGATCCTCGTTGAGGAGTTTATCGACGGCCGGGAGGTAGAGGTCGCCGTGATGGGCAACAACAGCCCTGTGGCATCTGTGGTGGGAGAGATTGACTCCGGCGCAGAGTTCTACGATTATGATGCCAAGTATATTACCGATACTTCTGTTGCCTATATTCCCGCCAGAGTCTCCGAGGTGGTTTCTGAGGAATTACGCGAGCGTGCAGTGAAGGTCTATACCGCAATCGGTTGTCAGGGACTCAGCCGCGTTGACTTCTTTGTCACGCATGACGGTGATCGTGTCGTCTTCAACGAAATCAATACTCTGCCCGGCTTCACCTCTATCTCTATGTACCCCAAGCTTTTTGCTGCCAGTGGTATTGCCTACAGTGAGCTGATCGACCAGCTGCTGCAGCTGGCGCTGGAGGCGCAGGTATGAGAAGGGAAGTAATTCTTTCCGTACGCGGGCAGCAGAATTATGCAGAACAGGAGCCTGAGGTCATTGAGTTGGTGACAGAGGGCGTTCTGGAAGATACGGATGAGGGCTGGCGCCTGAGCTATGAGGAGAGCGATCTGACGGGTATGCAGGGCGTGATGACTACTTTTCTTGTGCGGGAAGGTGTTATTACTCTTATCAGAAGCGGCAAGCTTAACTCTGAAATGGTGTTCCGTGAGGGCGTCACGCACGATTCACTCTACCAGGTTGACTTCGGCGCGTTAATGCTTACCGTTTGCGCTACAAAAGTGGATTCTAACATTACTGAAAATGGCGGCACAATAGATGTGAAATACAACATTGAGATTGAGCAAAACGCTATGGGTGAGATCGAGTATCACCTGGATATTAAAGCAAAATAAAAGCGTGCTGGTTTAACCAGCACGCTTTTTTATTCATTGTCAGCGGATTCTGAAGGCTCTGTTGCCGCTGACTCTGCGTCTGCGGGCACAGTAGTTTCAATTGGTTCGGTGGTTTCAACCGGTGCAGTAGTTTCATCAGGCTCCGTCGTTTCCGGTTCTGTGGTTTCGGGCACGGTGGTCTCCGTGGGATTTGTAGCGTCGGGGTCTACAATCTTACAGACCTCTTTGTCACGTTTGTTGTATTTGGATACAACCTCCTCCTCGCAAGAGATCAGTTTGTCAGTTTCCTTGTCATATTTGCAGCGGTATGTGACGATTGTATAGCCGGTATAGGGGGTGATGATTACATCGCCATCTTTGTAGCCTTCCTCGTTGTCAGGCGGCAACTCAACTTCAACGGTCTCGTAATCGACTTTTTCAAGGACCTCGTAGGTCATCTTTACGTAGTAGTCCTTTGTGTCTGTGCCCACCAGCGCAACTCGCACAGTGCCGCCGTAGGCTTCTGCCTCAATTCGGATAGGGTATTCGGTGGAGTTCTTAAAAAGGAACTCAGGACCACCCCAACTGACAGTAGCGTCCATACCAAAGGGCATATAAGATGAGATAAAGCCATGATTGACTCGCTCTACGATCTCCAGATCAGCCAGCATAGCGCTCAAGTACAGACAGGAAGATGCTTGACAGATACCGCCGCCATACTGACTAACAGTCTGATTCCCAACATAGCCGTCAGCTTTATCCCAACCCTTATCCGGTGTTCGTTCGCCAAGTGCGGGGTTGTAGGAGAAGACTTCCCCGGGCATAAGGACGATACCATTGATGGCCTTGCAGGATAGATACAGGTTTGTGTCTCTGCCGGGTTGGCTGCTGGCGTAGGCGGTATAGGTGCCCAGCACGTCCCTGAAAAGAATGGAGGATACTTCCTCATAGGTTGCTTCGGGTTCAATCCGCACAAAGGGGATTTCAATCACGTCACCGTAATGGGCGCTATTGAAAAGGCCTTTTGCATTATCAAGATCAAAATGATAGCCGTAGCTGTGGGCAGATACCTCAAAGGTCTCTGGGTCTATCACAGCGTCCACAGGTGCAATAGCAAGCTCTTGATAAATGGCTTCAATGTCAAGCGCCTTGGGGACTTTCACAGTGATTTTGTGTTCCAGTTGGAAGATACCTGCAGCGTAGCAGGATAGAATGTCGCGATATATCTGTTCCTTGTCCATCGCATAGTCCAGAACACCCTTTTTCAGCACCAACTTCTGTCCTTCTTCACCTTCGGCTTCCGGCTGGGTCAGATCAGGCTGGACGCCAGTCACGCTGTATTCGCTCTCCTGGAAGTTGGTTGCAAAATACTGATTCTCAGTTTCGTTCAGAACACCAATGATCGCATCTTTGTCGATATTTAGATAAGCGGAGATATCTAGTGCACCTCCGGTAGTACCTTTAAATAGGGCATCCAGCAATGCTGCTTGTGCGTCCAGCTGAACATTGGCAATCTGCGGGGAAATGGAAACCTCTCTTCCGTTGATAGTGACAGTGAAGGTTTTCTGAAAGATGTCGGAACCATTGACAGCGGCGGTTGCATCAAAAATGTTCATACCGCCGACATGAATTCCGGCAACAGTTGTATCACTCGGCAGAGGACGGGTGATATAAAAGTACCCTGCAAGTGTACTTATGAGAAGAAACGATGCAATAACGATTGTTATAATTAAGCCTTTACGAGTTTTCCTGTTAGGAGCAGTACTCTCAGAAGCAGGTGTTCCGGCAAGCGCTCGGAAGCTACGTTCCAACTCATCAATTTCAGCGGAAGGATTTCTTGTGGGTTTCTTTTTCTTATCCATCCTTATGATCTCCTTGCGTGTTTGGAATAATAGTATTATAGGCTATGTGCGCAGAAAAGGAAAGACCTTTCCTTACAAATACTTTAGATAATGCTGCACAAATATCTTTGATTGGCGCAGACTGTCTACATCTGCGGCAAGCTTAAGCCGCAGTGTGGGCTCTTTGGCTGCCGCGACAAACTGGATTCTGTTCTTGTACTCAGCTTCATTACATAGGGCGCTGACAGCTTCGAAGTTTAGATTGGTGAGTGTAAACTGCACCTCACCGGCCTTCTGACGAATATCCGAGATGCCAACTCTTCTGGCATTGGCTCTGAGTAGAGCTATTTCAACCAGGTTTAGCACGCCCTTGGGCGGATCACCGTACCGGTCAATGATTTCATCCAGCAGGTCATCGGCGTCCTCCTGGGAGCGGATAGCAGCCATACGCCGATAAAGATCCATTCGTTCTTCACCACGGGATACATAATTTTGATCCACATTTGCGGTGACATTCAGGTCTGCTGTACAATCCGGTTCTCTTGCAGTCTCGCCCCGTTCCTCCAGAACTGCTTCGTCCAGAAGTTTCAAGTACATATCATAGCCGACGCTCATCATATGGCCGGATTGCTCCGCACCAAGAAGATTACCTGCGCCGCGGATTTCCAGGTCGCGCATTGCAATCTTAAAGCCGGAGCCAAACTCAGCAAAGTCTCGGATGGCCGCCAGACGCTTTTCGGCGACCTCTGTAAGGGATTTATCCGGTCGATAGGTGAAGTAGGCATATGCGTGCCGGGTCGAACGACCTACGCGGCCGCGGAGCTGATGCAATTGGCTCAAACCGAATCTGTCGGCATTCTCGATAATTAATGTGTTCACATTGGCGATGTCCAATCCGGTCTCAATGATGGTAGTGCACACCAGCACCTGGATTTCACCGTCGGCCATGGCACGCATTACATCGCTGAGAGCATCTTCACCCATTTTTCCGTGGGCAACAGCCACATTTATGCCTGGCATACGATTTTTAAGCGCTGCAGCGCAGCGATCAATCGTTTCCACACGGTTGTGGAGATAATAGACCTGACCACCTCGTTCAATTTCGCGGCGGATGGCATCATCCAGCACGGCGCTGCTATGCTCCATAACATAGGTCTGGACAGGATAGCGGTCAGCCGGGGGTTCCTCGATGGTAGACATATCCCGGATGCCCGACAAAGCCATATTTAACGTGCGAGGAATAGGAGTTGCGGATAACGTGAGTACATCGACACCCTTTGATATCTCTTTCAGGCGTTCTTTATGACTAACGCCAAACCGTTGTTCCTCATCCACAATCAGAAGTCCAAGGTCCTTAAATTGCACGCTTTTTTGAAGGAGTTTGTGGGTGCCGATAATTAGATCAACCTGACCGGCTCTTAGGTTCTCCAAGGTCCGGTGCTGCTGATTGGGTGTGCGGAATCGGCTGAGGACATCAATATTCACAGGGAAACCCCGGAAGCGGGCAACGGCTGTCTGATAGTGCTGCTGAGCGAGAACAGTGGTTGGTACCAATATTGCCACTTGTTTCCCGTCCATAATGGCCTTCATGACTGCGCGCAGCGCCACCTCTGTTTTTCCAAAACCGACATCACCGCATAGGAGCCGATCCATTGGAATGGGTGACTCCATATCCTGCTTGATATCGGCGATGCAACGGAGCTGGTCGTCTGTTTCAGGGTAGGGGAAATTGTCCTCAAACTCCTGTTGCCAAGGAGAATCGGCTGCAAAGGCAAAACCCTGTTGGCGACGTCGGGCAGCATAGAGCGCTATCAGCTCACCGGCCATATCCTTGGCAGCTTTGCGGGCCTTAGACTTCGTCTTCTGCCACGTGTCTGTTCCAATTTTATTTAGACGGATATTGGTATCTTCACCACCACCAATATATTTGCTCACCAAGTCAAGCTGTGTAGCAGGTACAAACAGGGTGTCAGATCCCTGATATGCGATCTTGATATAGTCCTTGATGGCGTTATCCACCTTGATCTGCTCCATAGCCACGAAACGACCGATGCCGTAATTTTCGTGGACAACCAAATCGCCGGGGGTCAGATCGGTAAAGGAGTTGAGTTTCTGACGATTGGTAGCTGTTTTCTTGGCGTACTTACGCTTAGGTTCTGTTTTTCCGGTAAGTTGGCCCTCGGTAATGATGACGAGCTTACTGTTGGGATACTCCATTCCATAGGATAGGCTGCCCTCGCTCACCAGAATCTGGCCTGGTTGGGGCATTGTCACCAGGGGAATGCAGATATACGAAGAAAGACCGCGGCTGTTGAGCATTTCCTGAAGAAGCTCTGCTCTGCGTCTTGATCCGCACAGGACAAGACAGGAAAAGTCCATTTTTTTGTAATGCTGCAGATCGCTGGCAGCGGTGTCTAAATTACCGCCATAGCCGGGCAGCTGCTTAGCGGTCATTGGCAGAAGCAAGTGGGGAGGACAGGCTGCAGGGTAGGCGGTGGCTGCAAAGGAATCCAGATAAAGCATGGGATTACCTTTCAGCGCGTCGCAAAAATCATCCCATTGACACACATACTCACACAGTTCACCGACAACAAGGCCACCTTGGAGAAGACTATCAAGCTGCATACCCACATCCTCCATACGGCTTTTTGCAGCCCGATGGATACCGCTCTGGTCGCATAGTATCACAGTAGCGTTTGCGGGTATATAGGACAGTGCGTTAGCATATTCAGGATAGATCAGCGCCATATAGCGGTCGGAGGCCGTATTTTGGATGCCGTTCTGATATTTTTCAAGATCTTTTTCCAAAGTCTTGATTAGTAGCTCGTTTCGGTTTTTCCTGCGTTTTTGACGGGCTACTAAACCGGAGATATCATCACATAACCCCACAAGCCCCTGCGGGTGGAGTCTAGGCTGTGTTTCGCCTACTGGCAAGACGGTGAGACTATCAATGTTTTCGGTTCTGCGCTGGGTTTCTGTGTCAAAGTAGCCCATCGTGTCCAGCTCATCGCCAAAGAACTCCGCGCGTACAGGGCGGTCGGCAGCAGGGGAGAAGATATCAACGATACCGCCTCTTACCGCGAATTGACCGGGGCCTTCTACCATGCCACATCGACTGTAGCCGGCGGTTGTCAGTAGTTCAAGAAGCGTGTCTAATGCGTATTCTCTGCCTACCCGCAAAGTAAATGTTGCTCTCTGTAAGGCAGAGGGAGGGATCGTACGTTGGCACAGAGCGTCCCAGTGCATAATTTGCAGACGGGTATTTCCAGCGGAAAGATCATACAGTTGCCGCAGGCGTTTTTGCTCCCAGCCTCTGGAGACAACGGCGCTGTCATATAAGGTCAGCTCCCTGGAGGGGAGAATAGGACAATCTACATTAAGAAAGGTTTTTAGTTCTTCGGCAAGGCGTTTGGCGGCAAGATCATCCTGGCAAATTACAACAATAGGATTTCGCGTGTGAGTATAAAGGCCTGCAATGATGTGGCTGCGATTGATTTGTCCAATACCGGTGATGGCTGCTCGCTGGCCCTCCGCCAAGGTGCGCAAGGCCGTGTTATACTCCGGTATAGCCATCAATATGTTTAGTATTTGTTCCATATCACACACCTCCAAACGGTTTTGTTCCACGTAGGAACGCGGAAAGGGGGAAATAGATCCCCCTTTCCGTGGATAAATGACAATATTTTACTTTGCGCCGTTATAGCGATTTGCCGCCTCTTGCGTGCCTTTGTCAATAATACAGAGGGCCGCCTCAGCTGCATTGGAAAAGGCACTTTCCATTGGCTTGCGCTCGGCTTCGGTGAAGCCGGAGAGAACCCATTCAGCCAAATCCTGCTCCTGGTTAGCCTTTGAACCCACACCGATCTTTACTCTTGGAAAATCCTGAGAGCCGAGTTCAGCTATAATGGATTTGATTCCGTTATGACCGCCGGCAGAGCCATCGGCACGAACGCGCAGACGACCGGGTTCCAGAGAAATATCATCGAATAAAACAATGATTCTGTTGGGCGGAATATTATAGTAAGCAGATAACTGCAGAACAGATCGACCAGACAGATTCATATAGGTTTGTGGCTTTAGCAGAAACAGTTTTTTGCCATTGTAATTTATTTGGCCGTATAGGCCCTGGAACTTGCCCTTATCAACTTTACAGCCGAGATTTTGCGCCAGAACATCCAAAGCGCAGAAACCGCAATTGTGACGGGTGCGGGTGTAGTCCTTGCCGGGATTTCCTAAGCCCACAACAAGCCAGCTCTCATTCATCTTGCCAAACACAGCTTAGAACAGGTCAGCGATAGAGGTACCGCCGTGTACATGGGAGATGGCTCGTGCAAAAATGGGAGCTACGTCCAACTGCTTGATCTTGTCACATGGACAGTTTTCGGGCAGGGGAATGGTGTTATGCACAACAGCTTCCTTAATGTAGGACTTTTCAATCCGTTCGTAAGCGGGACCGGACAGAACACCGTGGGTTGCGCATGCGTAAACCTCCTTGGCACCGCCGATAGTCACCAGAGCTTCTGCAGCGTTGCACAGAGAACCGGCGGTATCGATCATGTCATCATAGAGGATACAGGTCTTGCCGCGGACATCGCCGATGACATTCATAACTTCGCAAACATTAGCCTTCTGACGGCGCTTGTCAACGATTGCCAGACCCATATGGACCTTAGCGGCGAATGCGCGTGCGCGGGCAACAGAACCCACGTCAGGAGATACGACGACAAACTCATCGTGATTGTACTTATCTTCAGGGAACTTATCGAGGTAGTACTGGACAAATGTAGGATTGCCCAACAGGTGGTCAACAGGAATATCAAAGAAACCCTGGATCTGTGCTGCGTGCAGGTCCATTGTGAGGATGCGGTCAGCGCCGGCGGCAGTCAGCATATTAGCGACCAGCTTGGCGGAAATAGGATCGCGGCTCTTGGCTTTGCGGTCTTGGCGGGCATAACCGAAGTAGGGAATAACTGCGGTAATACGGCCTGCGGATGCGCGGCGGCACGCGTCGATCATAACCAGCAGCTCCATCAAATGGTCGTTGACGGGTTTGCAGGTGGACTGAATCAGAAATACGTCTGCGCCACGAACAGTTTCCTCGAGAGATACGGATACTTCACCGTCGGAGAAGGTCTGCACGGTGCCTTTGCCCATCTCAAGGCCCAGTTCACGACAGACGGTCTCTGCAAATGCGCGATTGGAGTTTCCACAGAAAATCTTGATGTTTTCACCATAAGCTATCATCTTTCGAATACCTCGCTTTATTCTATGTTCCGCTTATAGCCGCAGCATAAGCCATTCTAGGAACATTATACCATCAAGTGATATAGAAATGCAACACCGAACACGCATAAAAACCAACAAAAAATGGCAACAGAATGTGTGTTCCTTTTACCAAACAACTAAAGAGTCAGAACAACGGTGACAGAAATGCGTAGAAGACGAAATTATGTTTGAAATCTTACTTGTACTATGGGTAATTACGTGTTATACTATTAGGAAGACTTTAAAGATTCGGAGCTTGCTATGAACGATATGATCGCAATTAAAGGTGCAAGAGAAAACAACTTGAAAAATATTGACTTGACCATCCCCAGGGATAAGCTGATCGTCTTTACAGGATTGTCAGGGTCCGGTAAGACCAGTCTTGCTTTCGATACTATTTATGCAGAGGGTCAGCGCCGCTACGTAGAGAGCCTTAGTTCTTACGCACGGCAATTTCTTGGGCAGATGGACAAGCCAGATGTGGATGCCATTGACGGGCTGTCTCCGGCTATTTCCATTGATCAGAAGACTACCTCGAAGAATCCCCGCTCTACTGTTGGCACTGTCACGGAGATTTATGACTACTTGCGTTTGCTTTGGGCGCGGGTAGGTGTCCCGCATTGCCCTAAGTGCGGTAAAGAGATCAGCAGGCAGACGATCGACCAGATTGTAGATCAAGTTGAGCGCCTTGGTGAGGGGACTCGTTTTATTGTCCTTTCTCCTGTTATACGAGGCAAAAAGGGTGAGCACTCAAAGATTTTTGAGGATGCCCGAAAGTCCGGTTTTGCGAGAGTACGGGTAGATGGCCTTCTGTACGACTTAAGTGAGCAGATCGCCCTGGAGAAGAACAAAAAGCACACCATTGAGTTGGTGGTGGACAGGCTTGTGATCCGGGAGGGTCAGCATCGCCGAATTGCTGACTCAATTGAGACTGCCTGCAGCTATTCCGGTGGCCTTGTGGTGATTCATCTGCCGGATACCGGGGATGAGCTGAGCTTTTCTCAGAACTATGCCTGTGAAGATTGCGGTATCAGCATGCCGGAGCTGGAACCAAGGATGTTTTCCTTTAACAATCCGGCTGGCGCTTGTCCGGATTGTACTGGCTTGGGATTTCAGTTGGTGGCTGACGTAGATTTAGTGATTCCCGATAAGACGAAGTCTATTTTTGAAGGCGCGATATGCGCGTCCGGCTGGAACAGCGCAAGGACAGACTCTGTATTCCGTATGTATTTTGAGGCTCTTGCGCAGAAATACCATTTCTCTCTGACAGCGCCTGTGCAGGATCTTGCTCCTGAGGCGTTGGATGTGATCCTTTATGGCACTAGGGGCGAGAAACTCAGAATGACCTATAACCGTGGCAACGGAATGGGCATTTTGGAACAGCCTTTTGAGGGTATTTTAAACAATATCAGCCGACGTTTCCGGGAGACCCAGTCCGATGCAGCCAGAAAGGAACTGGAGGAGTGTATGGCAACAGCGCCCTGTCCTACATGCCACGGTGACCGACTTTCTGAGATTGCGAGAGCTGTGACAGTTGGCGGCATCGGCATTATGGAACTGTGCCGGATGAGTATTGCGCAGGCCTATGCGTTTATGGAGGATCTCCGTTTGGAGGGCAATATGGCGGTTGTAGCCGCCCAGATTGTTCGGGAGATCAAGACACGTCTGCGTTTCCTTATGGATGTGGGTTTGCAATATTTGACTCTTTCCAGATCAGCAGCGACATTGTCCGGTGGCGAGAGCCAGCGGATTCGTTTAGCAACTCAAATTGGCTCATCATTGATGGGCGTTCTGTATATTCTTGATGAGCCGTCCATTGGCTTGCATCAAAGAGACAACGACAAGCTTTTGGAAACGCTGAAGCATTTGCGTGATCTGGGCAACACCCTGATTGTGGTTGAGCACGACGAGGATACTATGCGCGCTGCGGACTACATCGTGGATGTTGGACCGGGCGCGGGTTCTCACGGTGGTGAGATCGTGGCTGCTGGTACACTGGAGGATATTTGCAAAGAGCCACGCTCTGTGACGGCACAGTACCTGACAGGCGCAAAAAAGATACCCGTACCCTCAGAAAGGCGGAAAGGGAATGGTAATGCGTTGACCATTGAGGGCGCAGCTGAGAACAATCTTAAGGATGTGGATGTTTCTATTCCCTTGGGTACGCTGACTTGTGTGACCGGTGTATCCGGTTCCGGCAAGTCCAGTCTGGTCAATGAGGTGCTGAACAAGACACTCCTGAGCAAACTGAATCATGCTCGTACCCGCCCCGGCAACTACCGCCGCGTAAAAGGCCTGGAGCATTTGGATAAAGTGATCGATATAGATCAGAGCCCTATCGGCAGGACACCTCGTTCCAACCCAGCAACCTACACGGGATTATTCAACGATATCCGTGACTTGTTTGCGTCCACGTCTGACGCGAAAATGCGTGGATACGGTCCGGGACGCTTCTCTTTCAATGTGAAAGGCGGCCGCTGCGAAGCCTGTTGTGGCGATGGCCTGGTGAAGATTGAGATGCACTTCCTGGCGGATGTATATGTACCCTGCGAGGTGTGTCATGGGCAGCGGTACAACCGTGAGACCTTAGAAGTGCGATATAAAGGAAAGAATATCGCTCAGGTGCTTGATATGACAGCTGAGGAAGCATTAACTTTCTTTGAAAATCTGCCGAAGATCCGCAGAAAGATACAAACACTTGTAGATGTGGGCCTCGGCTATGTAAAACTTGGACAATCCAGTACGACTCTCTCCGGCGGCGAAGCTCAGCGAGTGAAGCTGGCTACCGAACTTGCAAGAGTGTCCACAGGACGAACAATCTATATTCTGGACGAGCCGACCACCGGTCTGCACGCTGCAGATGTTCATAAATTGATCGAGGTGCTGCAGCAGCTGGTGGATGCTGGCAATACGGTACTGGTGATCGAGCACAATCTGGATGTGATCAAAACCGCGGATTATATCATTGACCTTGGTCCTGAAGGCGGTGACATGGGCGGTTATGTGATCGCAACCGGTACACCGGAGGAAGTAGTTCAGGTAAAGGAGAGCTACACCGGTATGTATCTGAAGAAGCTTTTATAAAAAATCCCTGCCTGCAAAGGCAGGCAGGGGGGATTTAATTGATCTTTTTATAGGATTCTGTAGGCAGTACTTCGGAGAACTCAAGCAGTCCTTTGTCCCGGCCTCCTGCATAGTCCCCAAGATGGATTCTGGGGGAGCTGATATTGTTGCTTGTCTTTTTGGTGATGGCAATGGTCAAAGTCACACGTGTCTCATTGACAGCGGGATGATCGACGAGGATCGTTCCGCCGTGGGCGCTGGCAACGGCGCTCACAAGGGTCATACCTAAACCGAGACCGCTTCGGCTATCCTCAATAGCGGGTTCCCGGCGGTATTGGTTCCAGAAAACGTGATCATCACTGGCATCGGTACAGCTGTTGCAAACGGTGAGGGCAAGGCGGTTGTTATTCCTGGTAAGCCTGACATCAACAATACTGCCTGGTTCAGCGAACTTAACAGCATTGGAGAGTAGATTGTGAATGGCCCGTTCCAGTTTTTCACTATTTGCAAGACCATATACAAACTCGCCGGCAGAAGTATAATTGATTTGCACATTATTGCCGGATACTGTGTGTTGTACTTTCTCCAAAACCTCATCGACCAAGGCCGTAAGGTTGGTGTTTTGCATGCCGGCCTTTAGATCATACTGATAGCGGGAAGCATCAGACATATTGACAACAATCCGCAGAAGCTGAAAGAGACTCCGATTTATATGATTTGCCTGTTGCGCTGTCTCGGGGTCACTGGAATCCAGATTTGCGAGCAGCCGGTCTGCCTCTGTCATGACGTTGGAAAGAGGAACACGCAACTGCTGCGCTGCAAGAGCGAGAGCCTGCAGCCGCTCGTCTTCAGCATCCTGAAGGATCTGAAAGACATCATATTCCTCTGTACGGATGACACTGGCGCTACAGGGCAGGCCACCGGCCATAACGGTCAGATACAGAGAGCCGCTATCAAACGCCTCATAATCCTCTAAATGCTCTCCGACGATCTCAGAAATATCCATACCTGTGCAGAGCATACGGTGTTCAGCTGCTGCGTTGGCAGCGATGACTTTGCCGTTCTTGACGCAAAACACAGGTCGATTAATCATATGAAACCAGAGGGACAGGTGATTGGTCATATCCATATTGCTTCTCCTCCTGCCATAGAATGTGCATTTTTTGGGAAAACTTTCGTTTTCTCACCAAACCAATTCTATTCTAACGAATTCTTTTGAAAATAGCAAGATAAATCCAAGAATGGAGTGAAAATATGTCGATTCACAAGGGACACAGACAACGATTACGGGAGCGTTTCCGCCAAGAGGGGCTTGATAATTTTGATCCGGTGAATGCCTTGGAACTTATTTTGTTTTACAGTATTCCAAGAATGGATACCAATCCTTTGGCCCATCGCTTGATTGATCACTTTGGTTCACTGAAAGCGGTACTTGAGGCATCGCCGGAAGAATTGGAGAAAGTCGATGGTGTGAGTGAGGCAACCGCCACATTCCTGCCGCTGATTACCGATATAGGCAGGTACTACCAGAAACAGTGTGCGGAACAGAGAACGATCTTCAAAACCCTTAGCGATTGCGGAAACTATCTAACTTCTTTTTTCTACGGAAAGACTTCTGAACATGTTTATATGTTGTGTTTGGATGCAAAGGGACACATCCTCTGCTGCAAGCATGTAGGTGAGGGAAGTGTGAACTCTGCCAATATCCCCATTCGCCGCGTGGTGGAGATTGCTCTGTCGGCCAATGCCTCCACGGTTGTATTGGCGCATAATCACCCAAGTGGATTGGCAATTCCTTCTGCTGACGATGTGCAAACAACTTACCAGGTGGCAGCAGCTTTGGAAATGGTGGATGTGGTGCTTGCCGACCACATTATTGTCAGCAACGATGATTTTGTGTCCATTGTCCAATCCCAGTTTTATAAGCCGACGGCAGATTGTAAGATCCGGTAGTAGTTATTGACATTATATTGTGAGATCGCTTCCATTCATAAAAATACCGATACCAATAACAAAACCCACCCTTGAGGGTGGGTTTTGTTATTGGTGGAGATGAGGGGAATCGAACCCCTGTCCGAAAGCAACTTGGAAGGACTTTCTCCGGGCGCAGTTTGTTATTTACATTCCCTCATCCTGCCGGGAACAAACACTCTGCAGGAATCAGTAGCTTCATTATGCATGGTATGGGCAAAGCTTACCATACGCACGTGCTCCACTCAGATGACACCCGAGCCCGGCTCGTGGACCTTCCGGGGCGGATGCGCGCCTAATTAGGCAGCGAATGCAACGTTATTGTTGTCAGTTAATTTTAAAAAGTACCCGTTTTAACGTGGCCAGGCGCCACGGCCCGCTTATCCAGCCTCACTACCCCCGTCGAAACCAGTACATCCCCGTAGGGTACCGGGATGGCTGGCATCCCGGTAATTATTGATGAATTAAACACGGCCGTAGGGATCGGGGAGCTTCTTAGGCTCGGGATAGGTCTCACCGTGTGTGTCCACGGTGATGGACGCGATCTTCTGCTCTGCTACAGGGCGGTCCTGTATTCCGGTTTTGGTAGAGGCAATGGCGTCAACAACATCCAGCCCGGAGGTCACCTTGCCGAATGCAGCATACTGGCCATCCAGGTGCTTTGCGTCAGCGTGCATAATGAAGAACTGGGATCCGGCAGAGTTGGGGCTGGAGGAACGGGCCATAGATAGAACACCCCGCTTATGTCGCAGCTCGTTTTTAACGCCGTTAAAGAAAAACTCACCCTTAATGCAGTAGCCGGGACCGCCCATGCCGGTGCCGTTGGGGCAGCCGCCCTGGATCATAAATCCGGGAATGACACGGTGGAAAATCAATCCATCATAGTAATTATGATTTGCCAGATCGATGAAATTGTACACGCTCTGGGGCGCAATATCGGGGTACAGTTCGCCCTCAATAACGCCGCCGTTTTCCATTGTGATCTTAAATGTAGGGTTCATAATTAATATCTCTCCTTCATAGCGCGGTCGATTTGGCGCTTAGCATCCCGTTCGGCCGCGGATTGTCTTTTGTCGTACAACTTCTTGCCCTTGCACAGGCCAACCTTTACCTTCACTCTGCTGCCCTTAAGATATACGGTTAGAGGGATCAGAGCATAGCCGTCTTGTTTTACCTTGCCAAACAGGCGCATAATTTCTCGCTTATGCATCAGCAGTCGTCTGGGCCTGCGGGGGTCACGGTTGAAGATGTTTCCATGTTCATAGGGTGAGATGTGCATCTGGTTAATAAGAAGTTCGCCGTCCTTGATGCCACACCAGGCATCCTTCAGGTTCAACGTGCCTTGGCGGATGGACTTGACTTCCGTGCCGCACAACTCAATTCCCGCTTCCATCTCTTCCTCCACAAAATACTCGTGGTAGGCTTCCCGGTTTCGGGCCATTACTTTGACGCTTTCCTTCTCCAGAACACACACCTCCTTCCGCTGGATTCTTAGGTATTATACCACAAGTGTCAAGTTAATCAAACAAGAACTTTTCGAGCTTTTCCGGGGTTTCAAAGGTGTGATCGCACAGTGACCGCATCTCCTGGGACAGGTCCGGAAACTCTGTCTTACCCCATGCTGCGAATGCGATTTTCACGCCTACCGGCTGCGCCATCTGCCATGCCAGCTTCATATCGTCCACCACCAGAAGCTCTTTTGCCTGCAGTCCGTAGCGCTCCATAATATGCTCAAGAGGGTAGGGGTGAGGTTTGCGTTGATGTTCCGGCAGATCCCAACCATAGATGGCGTCCGGCTGGATGCCGAAGTGCACTTCATAATCTCTGGTAATATTTTCAATGCTGGAGTGGGATACGACGCAGATCAAACCGCCTTCGTCTTTCTGCCGCCGAATCAGGTGACCGATACCGGGGAATGGGGCTGGGATATGGGTGCGGATATATTCCATCCAGCCAACATATTCGTCATGGAGCTCTTGGGGCGTAAACTGAAACCGGGCGCGGCACATATCCGCAAATCCCAGGTTGTGGCAGTCATGAACATAGTCGTGAAAGCTGATGGACGCTCCCGGACGGAACTGACTTAAAATGTGGCAGAAGAAGGGATAACCGATGGTTTTTTCGCTTTGCACCACAGTGTCGTCGTGATCTAAAACCAAACATGGATATTTCAGCATATATATTCCTCAGCTTTCTTTATCTTGCTTCATTATATCAAAGGAGCAGGGAAGTGGCAACCGGAAAATTACACTTGATAAAATAGAACAAATGTACTATAATGTGTATAGAAAGGGGTGAGTGCGGTGGAGTGGATCCATTCTCCGGTGGATGTGATTTCTGTGTGCAGCGCCAGCGGCGATATCCGTCCGCTGCGCTTGCGAATGGAATCGGAGGACCACCAGCTTCTGCGGGTGGACATTGATGAAGTGATCAGTAGTAAAAATGTGCAGTATGTAGGCATTGAAGCGCAGATATTCCTTTGCCGGGCAACGGTGGAGGGGAAAGAGTGGCTGTTTGAGCTGAAATATACTATCCGCAGTCATAGCTGGTGCTTTTTAAGGAGGGTGTACTGATATGGCAGAGCGTGTGATTTTCCATATAGATGCCAACAGCGCCTTTTTATCCTGGTCGGCCGCTTACCGACTTAAAGTTTTGGGAGAGTCCGTGGATCTGCGGGAGATCCCCTCTGTAGTGGCTGGGGACAAGGCGTCCCGGCACAGTATCATCTTAGCCAAAAGCGGCCCGGCGAAAAAGTACGGCATACAAACAGGCGAACCATTGTTTCAAGCTAAGGAGAAATGCCCGGATCTCGTGGTGGTACCACCGGACTACGGACTTTATGTAGAGGCATCCCGGCACTTTGTGGATATGCTCCGAGAGTTTAGCCCGTTAGTGGAGCAGTATTCCATTGATGAAGCGTGGGTGGATATGACCGGTACGCAGCGATTGTATGGCGACCCTCGTTTAGCTGCAGAAAAGATGCGCGAACGGATTTGGACAGAACTGGGTTTTACGGTAAATGTAGGGATCTCCACAAATAAACTCCTTGCCAAAATGGCGGGAGATTTGGAGAAACCCAACAAGGTTCATACCCTTTATCCTAAGGAGATCCCCGGAAAGATGTGGCCGCTGCCGGTGCGGGATCTATTCCTTGTGGGGGCGGCAACGGAGTCAAAACTAAAAAACCTGGGCATTTACACCATCGGCCAGCTGGCAAAGGCAGATATTGCCGTTCTGCGGAAACGGCTTGGAAAACACGGAGAGACTATCTGGCATTTCGCCAACGGGCGTAATGCGGATATGGTACTCCCAGAGGCTACTGAGAACAAAGGCTACGGCAATGCTATTACTACAGCCCGGGATGTGACCGACAGAAAAATGGGCTACAGGGTGCTGTTGAGCCTTTGCGAAACAGTGGCAATGCGGATGCGAAAGGACGGGAAGAGCGGAAGTTGCGTGACAATTCAACTGCGAACAAGCGACTTTAATACCTTTTCTCACCAACTGCAGCTGCATGGCGCTACCAATATAACAACGGAACTGTTCCATGCGGCCTGTCGCGCCTTGGATGAGGCATGGGACGGTCAGACACCATTGCGGCAGATGGGTGTACAGGTGACAAAGCTGACCAAAGAGCCTTATCAGCAATATGATCTTTTCTCGGATTTAACGCCGATGCAATTTGAGCGTAAACTGCGACTGGATGAGGCGGTGGACTCCCTGCGGGATAAGTTTGGCGAAGATGTCATCCGCAGGGCGAAGTTTACAAAGGATCCCCAGGCCCATATGGCGGGCGGCTTAGATAAGGCTCGCCGCACAGGCGTGACAAAACCCGTCCCCAAGGAGGTTTGACTGGGAAACCAGGGTGTGCTATACTATGAACAAAATACAATGGAGGAAGCGTTATGGCGATTGTGACATTCTACCGCGGACATCCCAACCCGCCGAAAACCACCCAGGGCGCACATTTGGGCGCCAATGCCATTATTACGTGCAACGGAAAACTGCTGTTGGAAAAGCGTCGAGACTGTGATATCTGGGGACTCGTTGGTGGTGGCGTGAAAAAACAGGAGACAGAGCTCCAGGCTATTGCCCGTGAAATATACGAGGAACTGGGTCTGCGGATTCCAAAAGAAAAGTTTCAAAAGCTGGGAGTCTATGGAGAACCGGGACGTATTGCTGCGTATCGGGATGGAAGTGTTTGGAGAATGGTAGTTGTAGTGTTTGGTCTGGAATTGAAGGATGAACCTAAACTCACCATCAGCAGGGAATCTAAAGATTTAAGATTCTTTTCGAAAGAGGAACTTAAGGATGTCGAAATTGTGGTCACCCATAGCGACATTGTAGAAGACTGGTTTATAAACCGATAAAAATACGCCCACACCAAAACGGTGTGGGCGTGTATAATACAAATTACTTAGCGAAGTCCATTAGTTTTTCAGCATCCAGCTTATCATAGCCTGCGATGAAGCCGGCCAGCTCAGATGCGATTTTCTTAGCACCGCCAACGCTGTTGCTCTCAATGTTCAACGGCAACAGGGGATCGTGGAGGGAAAGACGCAGCAGGAACCAGCCGTTGCCATGAGATTCGTCAAGATTCACACGGACACCCTCGAAGTTGTCAGCAGCCAGGGACCAGCCATCTTGCTTTTCGGCGTAGGCAGTCAGCTCGTCAATGACCTGCTGACCATAGGACTTAAAGTCATCCAGAAGAATGTTCATACGGAACTCAACACTCTCTGCCGGCTCCTTAAGGGTGGAAATCATGGATTCCAGGGTATAGCCTTCCTTCTTGCCGCGGGCAAGCTCAATGAGGAGTTTTGTGACCAGGTAAGCACCGTCGTCCAGGAAATAGTTTTCCTTCAGCGCGCCGTGTCCTGAGGTCTCAATGGCCAGCTGGCTATCCTGACCCAAGCTATTGAGGCGAATGGACTCGTTGATTACATTCCGGTAGCCCCTCTTAAAGCGGTGATGTATACCGCCTTTTTCTTTGATAAACTCAGCAAGACCGGTGGAGGTGATGGAGTCGGTGACAATGGTAGTGCCGGGATGCTCCCGCAGCAAAATTGCCGCAAGCATGGCGATAATGCGGTTTCTGTTCAACTCGCTGCCATCAGAAAGAACAGCGCCGGCTCTGTCCACATCAGTGTCGAAAATAATACCAAGATCAGCCTTGGCCAGATTCACAGACTCTGTGATAGCCTCCATAGCTTTCTTGTCTTCGGGGTTTGGAATATGGTTAGGGAAGCTGCCGTCGGGATCCAGATAGCGGCTGCCATCGGTGTTTGCACCCAGGGGCTTAAGCACCTTATCCACATAGAAGCCGCCTGCGCCATTACCTGCGTCCACAACAATACGGAAACCGCTCAGAGGCTTCTCTTCGCCGGTAGCAGCACGAATCTTATCAGCCAAAATCTTGGCATATGTATCCATAAACTCACCACTGATCAAGCTGCCGGCTGGCAGGCCGGTAGCAGCATCGCTTGCAGCAAGCTCCAGAATCTGCTTGATATCACCTTTCTCAAGACCGCCCTCTGCAGTAAAGAACTTAAAGCCATTTCGGTTGAAGGGGAGATGACTGGCGGTAATCATAACGGAGCCATCAAAGGCATAGCCTTCAGTGACGGTGGACATAAACATAGCGGGGGTGCTGGCCATACCGAAATTAGTCACTTCGAGACCCTGCTCGACCATTGCTTGACAAATCCAATTACACAGAGATTCGCCGGATAGACGGGAATCCCGACCGACAGCGACACGCAGACCTGTAGATTTGCCGGTCTTCTTTACCAGCCAAAGGGCAAAACCTCTGCCAATATCCCGGCATGCAGACTCGGTAAGGTTGATGTGCTGACCTTCAATGCCCTCCAGTGCAACACCACGGATGTCACTTCCGTTTTGCAGCTTGCTGTAATCCATAATTCATATCCTCCTTGTTGGAATTACGAGTGGTATTTTTCAAAGGCATTGTACCACGGGAATTAGAAATAATCAATCACCATCTTAAACATCTAAAATTATTGACAAAAATGTAAAAAAGGCGCATGCCCGAAACGAGAATTGGATTTATGCTATATTGCACAAAAATACGAAAGATTTTTTGAGTAATTGTGCATATTGTCTATTTGGCTGGATTGTGCTATCATTTGATTACGGGATAGTTGTGGCGAGTTGCTTCTCTACCCACAACATCTTGTACTTAATAAATGACTCGGTCGTAATGCCGGGTAATAACAAGGAGGAAAATTAAATGAAGAAACTGATTGCCCTGCTGCTGGTTCTGGTTATGGCTATTGGCATGATCGCCTGCGGCGCAAAGAAGGACGATGGCTTCAAGGTTGCTATTTCCCTTGCTGAGTACAACGAGTGGAATAAGCTGTATGAAGGCGTCATCAAGAGCAAGTGTGAAGAGTTTGGCTGGACTTATGAGATCTTCGATGCTAAGCAGGATGCTAACACCCAGATCGACCAGGTTCGTTCCATCATCGCACAGGGCTTCGACGCAATGACCATTCAGGCTGCCGACATGGCTGCTCTGGCTCCCGTAGTCACTGAAGCTGCAAACGCAGGTATCATTGTTGTTGACCACTATGGCTTCACCGATGAGCAGGTTCCCGCTGATAAGATCTATAAGGTTCTGTTTGGCCAGAAGGAATCCGGCATTCTGGAAGCTGAGAAGTACATTGAGCTGAACGGCGATAGCGGCAAGGTCGCTCTGATCTCCGGTCTGACCGGCGCTGACAACGCTATGCAGCGTATGGCTGGCTTCAAGGAAGTTCTGGCAAAGTACCCCAACATCGAGATCGTTGCTGAAGAGTACTGCGACTGGGATACCCAGAAGGCACAGACCGCTGCTGAGAACATCCTGACTGCTCACCCCGACCTGGCTGCATTCATCGTCGCTGACGACGGCATGTCCAAGGGCGTTTGGAACGCTATCGAAGCTGCTGGCAAGGCTAATACCTGCAAGATCGCTTCTCAGGGCTTCTATGAGTGGTCCAAGGAGTACATCAAGTCCGACAAGTTCATGTTCACCATCACCTATCCCGCTGGCTTCTTCTCCCGTGACGCTATGGACGTCATCAAGAAGGTCGTCGACGGCACTGCTGTTGAGCATGTTATGTATCTGGGCATGGAGCTGGTTGACAAGACCAACGTTGACACCGCTGCCCACGACTAATTCTAACTGTCCTATATCCATCTAATGTATAATCGGAAGCCGGGTGTTCGCACCCGGCTTCTCAAGAGAAAGGGACAATCACAGTGAATAATACAACATTTTTTGAGATGCGCAATATCAGTAAGTCCTTCCCGGGTGTTAAGGCCCTCGACAACGTTGGGTTTTCCGTGGAGAAGGGTGAGATTCGCGCACTTGTCGGCGAAAACGGTGCCGGCAAATCCACATTGATGAAAATACTCAATGGTAATTATAAGAAGGACAGTGGCGATATCCTGATCGATGGCGTCCCTGTTAATATTACTAATCCTCAGGTTGCTGATGCACACGGCATTACTATCATCTTCCAGGAGCTGAACCTGGTAGATGATTTGTCTATTGCCGAAAATATCTTTGCAGGTCGTCTTGCAAAAAGAGGCAAGCTCATTAACTGGAAAGAGGTCAATGATAAGGCTAAGGTGCTTCTGGATCGCGTCAGCTTCGACGTGGATCCTACCAGACTTGTTGGTTCCCTTACTGTTGCTGAAAAGCAGATGGTGGAAATTGCCAAGGCATTGAGCCGCAATTCCAAAATCATTTTGATGGACGAGCCCTCTGCTACATTAACTAAAAAAGAACTGGACGCTCTCTTTGAAATCATTCGCGATTTGAAGAAGAGCGGAATTGCCGTTATATATATTTCCCACAGAATGGAAGAGATCTTCCAGATCTGTGAAACTGTGACCGTTATGCGCGATGGACAGATCATCGGTACTCGGGACGTAGCTGGCGTCACTAGCGATGAACTTGTGCAGATGATGGTTGGCCGTGAGGTCAACAGCGCTTACCCCAAGCGGAATGTTGAGATCGGTGAAGAGGTTCTGCGTGTTGAGAATCTGTCCCGGAAGGACAGAGAGCAGAATGTGGCTTTCTCCCTGCGTAAGGGCGAGGTGCTGGGCATCGCTGGCTTGGTAGGTGCGGGCAGAACGGAAATTATGCGCGCTATTTTCGGTGTCGATTATATCAAGTCCCTTGATGTCTATATCAAGGGTGAAAAGGTCAAGATCACCGATCCCGCATCCGCAAAGAAATATAAAATTGCGTTCCTGACGGAAGACAGAAAAGTAGAGGGTCTGACGCTGGACTTTACTGTTAAAGGCAATATCGTATCCGCAAACCTGCCTTCGATCAGAAAAGGCTTGTTTACCAGCAAGAAAAAGGAAAATACGATCGCTGATGATTATATTGAGAAAATAAAGGTCAAGACACCCACCCGTAATCAGAAAGTTGGCAATCTTTCTGGCGGTAATCAGCAGAAGGTTGTTGTGGGCAAGTGGCTGAACTCTGAGCCCGACATTCTGATTATGGACGAGCCGACCCGTGGTATTGACGTGGGTGCAAAGCGTGAGATTTATGAAATTATCAATTCCCTGGTTGCCCAGGGGAAGGCAGTTATCCTTATTTCCTCCGAACTTCCCGAAGTTCTCGGTATGAGTGACCGTGTTCTGGTTATGAAGGATGATGCTATTGTTGCAGAACTGACCGGCGAGGATATCAATCCCGTGGAAGTTATGCGTTATGCACTTTAATTTGTATCAGGAGGTGGAGTTGTGAACAGTGTATCTGAAAAGCGCCTGACCGCTCGTGGTGTAGGCGACTGGATTAAAAACAACACAAATATTCTTCTGATGTTCCTTCTGATCATCGTTGGTGCAATTGCGTCTGAGAACTTTTTCAGTACCGGCAATCTGTTTAACGTTCTGCGTCAGGTCACCATCAACGGTATGTTGGCTGTGGCTTGTACTATGACACTGCTGGTCAATGGTTTTGATCTTTCTATCGGTCATCTGATGGCTCTGTCTGCTGTGCTGTGTATTGGTTCTGAAAAATCTACCGGCTCCGGTGTAATTGCCATTATTGTTGCTTGCGCAGCAGGCACGGCAATGGGCCTGCTCAACGGCTTCTTGATGAAGCTCACCCGGGGCGGCTCTGGTGAAGGCTTTATGATCACCCTTGCAACCGGTATGATGGCTCAGGCGCTGGCAAAGTGGTATTGCAACGGCAGTGAAATTATCCGTATACAGATTCCGGAGGAACTGGACTGGTTCCGTCAGCTGGGCCAGGGCAATACCGTAGGTGGTTTTCCTGTGTGCGCGCTAATTTGGGTCTTGATTATGGTCATCCTACAGGTTATTATTAAGAAGACAACATTTGGGCGCAAGATGCTCCTTACCGGCGCAAACAAAAAATCCGCATATCTTGCAGGTATCAACGTAGGCAGAATCAAGGTTATTGCTTATACAATTGCAGGCCTGTGCTGCGGTATTGCGGCAGTTATTTACTCTGCCCGTTTCAACAGCGCATCCGACGGTGCGGGTGTTGGCGGTGACTTTAATGGCGCAGTTTGCTCCATCATCGGTGGCAATGCTCTTTATGGCGGTCACGGCGGTATGGTACAGGTGTTCATCGGTGCAGTCACCTTTGGCCTGATCACCAACATTCTGCAGCTGCTGAGTGTTAGCACAGCGGTGCAGTATATCGTACAGGGCGCCGTCCTTTTGCTGGCAATCAACCTGGATCGTTTGAAGAAGAGGTGATCGATATGACATTAGTTAAGAAAGCATTTTCGAATTACCGAATCCCTCTGCTGGCGATTGCGCTGTTTGCCTTGATGTCTATCATCAAACCTAATTTCGCAACGGCTTACAACATTTACTCCATTGCTGACTCTATCGCCGGCTACGGTATCGCGGCTATCGGTTTTACATTCATTCTTCTTGTTGGCCAGCTGGACATTTCCTTTGGTTCTGTTATCGCGTTGACTGCCTGTGTATTTATGATGATGCTGAAGGCAGAAATGAACTTTATGCTGGCTCTTGTCACGGCGTTGGCTCTGGGCTGTGCATGCGGCGCGCTGACTGGTTTCTTCGTAGCCAATTTCCGCCTGTCCCCCTTTATCGTGTCTATGACGATGCAGTTGGTGTATAAGGGTATTGCATTGACCATCACTAAACAGACCCCCGTGGCTATGCAGCACCCTGTTCTGAAGGGAATCTACAACATTAAGTTCCTTAATATGATTCCCATTACATTCCTTGTGTTCATTGCACTTGCGTTGATAACCGAGTTTGTCCTTCGCAAGACGCAGTATGGCAGAAATCTGTTCCTTGTTGGCGGCAATATTAATGTTGCCGATAACTTGGGTTTGAAGGCAAATCGCTACATTTGGAGCGCTTATATTATGCAAGGCCTGTTTGCTGCTGCCGCGGGCGTGGTCATGATGACCCGACAGTTCTCGGCATCCGGCAACCTGGCACTGCAAGGTCCTTTGAATGTCATCCCCATGGTTATCGTTGGTGGTACCTCGATGGCAGGCGGTAAAGGCGGCGCGATCAAGACTGTTTGGGGCGTACTTCTGATGAACATTGTCTACAATGCAATGACTATGTTCTCCATTCCTGCACCCCTGCAGCCGTTTGTTAAGGGTCTTATCCTGCTGATTGTTATCGTCAGCGATAAGTATATGGAACATCGCCATGAAAAGGCGTAAAAGAAAGGAGAAAATGTATGAATATTCTTGCAGTTGGTGCACATCCCGATGATGTGGAGACCATGTGCGCTGGCACTCTTGCCAAGTACGCTGCACAGGGCCACAAGGTCTTTGTTGCCACCGCGACCAGTGGTAATATCGGCTCTGCACGCCACACGATGGAGGAGATCGCCCGGATTCGCAAGCAGGAGGCTGCTAACTCTGCCGCCATTATCGGCGCTGAGTACATCTGCCTGGACTATGATGATGAAATGTTCTACGAGACCAAGGAGGTCCGTTTGGCATTCATTAACCTGGTCCGCCACTGCCAGGCTGATGTGATCATCACCCACAACCCCGTAGACTATAATCCCGACCACGAGCTGACCAGCAAGATCATTAACGACATCGCAGTTATGATCCCTATCGCTCACCTGAAGACTGAGGAGCCTCCCTGCAACAAGATCCCCTCTATCTGGTACTTTGAGCCTGCAGGCTCTATGGGTTTTGTCCCTACCGACTATGTGGACATCACCGATTACTATGACACCAAGATCAAGATGCTTAGCTGCATGGAAAGCCAGAAGGCTTGGATGGCAGACAACTACGCATCCTATGAGGGTGACGAGGAGCGTTTCTTTGACACCGTCCGTATTATCTCTGAGTTCCGTGGTATGCAGGCTGGCGTTAAGTATGCAGAAGGTTTTGTACGTGCTTTGGATGCATTCCGTACTCGTATGACCGAAAGAGTCCTGCCGTAATTTGGTGGGTAAAAGGTTTCTAAATTGCAAGTGAAAATATCCGGCTTTTTCAACATGCGTATGGATCTTGGAAAAGTCGGAGTTTTCCTGCGTTTATGGAATTAGTTAATGGAAAAGAAATAGGAGGATATCAATATGAATGCTTATGTTGCAAGCGTAATTGAGAATGTAAAGAGAAAGCATGGCAATGAGCCCGAATTTGTTCAAACCGTTGAAGAAGTTTTGTCCTCTGTTGCCCCTATGGTCGACAAGCATCCCGAGTATGAGAAGGCTGATCTGCTGAACCGTATGGTGGAGCCTGAGCGTATGTTTACCTTCCGTGTGGTTTGGACCGACGATAATGGTCAGACCCATACCAACATAGGCTATCGTTGCCAGTTTAACGGCGCTATCGGCCCCTACAAGGGCGGCCTGCGATTCCAGCCCAATGTGAATCCCAGCATTATCAAGTTCCTGGGCTTCGAACAGACCTTTAAGAACAGCCTGACCGGTCTGCCTATGGGCGGCGGCAAGGGTGGCTCTGACTTCGATCCTTCCGGAAAGTCTGACGCAGAAATCATGCGTTTCTGCCAGAGCTATATGACCGCACTGTATCGCTACATTGGACCGGATATCGACGTTCCTGCCGGTGATATGGGTGTCGGTGGTCGTGAGATCGGCTACCTGTTCGGTCAGTATCGCCGCCTGAAGGGCGTTTGGGAGAACGGCGTTCTCACCGGTAAGGGCTTCAGCTACGGCGGCTCTCTGACCCGCCCTGAGGCCACCGGCTACGGCGCTGTCTATTACCTCCAGGAAGTCTTGAAGCACGAAGGCGAGTCTATCGAGGGCAAGACCATTGCAATCTCCGGCTTTGGTAATGTGGCTTGGGGCATCTGCAAGAAAGCTATGCATCTGGGTGCTAAGGTCGTCACACTGTCCGGTCCTGACGGCTACATCTACGATCCTGAGGGCGTTTCCTCCTCCGAGGAGAAGGTCAACTATATGCTGGAAATGCGTTCCTCCGGCCGCAACCGCGTGCAGGACTATGCTGACAAGTTCGGCGTACAGTTCTTCCCTGGTGAGAAGCCCTGGGGCGTCAAGGCTGACATTATTATGCCTTCCGCAATGCAGAATGACGTCAATCTGGAGCAGGCTAAGCGCATTGCTGCAAACGGTGTTAAGTACTACATCGAGGTTGCTAATATGCCCACAACCAATGACGCTCTGTATTTCCTGATGGAGCAGCCTGGTATGATCGTTGCACCTTCCAAGGCAGTGAATGCCGGCGGCGTTGGTGTTTCCGGTCTGGAGATGAGCCAGAACTCCGAGCGTCTGGTTTGGACTGCTGAGGAAGTTGATGAGCAGCTGCACAAGATGATGATCAACATTCACAAGGTTTCCGCTGAGGCTGCCGAGGAGTACGGCCTGGGCTATAACTTGGTTGCAGGCGCTAACCTGGCTGGTTTCAAGAAGGTTGCAACTGCTATGATGGAGCAGGGCACATTCTAATTGTCCTACATACATTCCGCCCCCGCCAAATGGCGGGGCGGAAAACTATTAAAAGGCTTCCCGATGGTGTGTCGGGAAGCCTTTTTCTTATTGTTAATCGTCCAGGGATTGGAACTGACTACCTCTGCACAGATAGGTGATGGCATACTCAGCGAATGCAATCAGCACAAAAACGCAGTCAATAATTGTAATAATTCTCACGGTGGAAAGGGCTAATGCGGGAATCATAATCATAATAATCAGGCTGATGAAGAGAACCGTTGTACAGACCTTGCCGCTGATTAAAGCGCCTTTGAGGATTTTGTGATGGCGAATACTGATAAAGCCAGCTACCAATTGGAAGAGCTCCTTCAAAAGGAACAGACCAACAAGATACCAAAGCACATTGTATCGTACAGTGAGACAGATAATTAAGGTGAATTGTGTAGCCTTATCTGCTAAGGGATCGAGGATTTTGCCGAGGGAGGAAATCATATTGAAATGCCGAGCTATTTTGCCATCAATCATATCGGTTAGACACGAAACTGCAAGAATACCGGCTGCCAGATAATAATCAGCGCTGTCTTTTGCATTCAGATAAATGTAGATATATACGGGTATCAGGAGCAACCGAAATAAACTCAACATGTTGGGAATCGTAAATATCTCTTTACGCCAGTTTTTGATAAACATTTTTGATTTCCTCCGGGTATCAATACCATCTCACCCATATTATAGACCTATTTTCAAGGCGAATCAAGGGATATTGTGAGTGTTCAACAAAAATTAATAATTGTCTCTCGCGGATTGACGGCCGGCACTTAGTGTAAATTGTTTGACCAGGTATTTCCAGGTGATCTTATCCAGTTCACCGGTTGGCGGGAGTCCGGCAAGAAGCTGGAATGCTGCCAGCGCCTCGCTTGTAGGATCATCCAGTACGCCGTTATGATTTGGGGATATGATCGATGGATTATCCCTTGATAGCTGCATCAGTATACCTTGCAGGAGGAAGATATAGGCATTGCTGTCGCCTATACGAAAAACCTCGCCCGGCTCCATTAGGATTTCAATTGGCTCTGCTTTATCGATGCGAATCAACGCGGGCTCATAAACGGCAACGATTTGTTCCCAGGTTTGCTGGTCGGTCACACCTGTGATTGGTAAACCATATAAACGCTGAAAGGCGGATACAGAACTTAATGTTGCGGGCCCATAAATCCCGTCCGGAACAACGGTGGGAAGGCGGGGATCATCTTCCGCAATAACGCGAAGCATTGTCTGCAAACTCCGGATTGGTTGTTCAACAAAAGACTCACCAGGTTTCATCTTACCACCTCCTTACGCACGGGGTCTTGGCTGCCAATACTGAGATCCCGTCCAGGAAACTGCGTAAGTGTTGTTGTTCTGGTATAATTGGTTCTGTTTGACATTGGTTGAGCAGGATTGCTTCTTCTGATGCTGCTCGCCTGCACTGCTATATTACCTTGCGGGGATGTGTCCTGTGCCCTTGGAAATGTTTCGCCACTCCTGAATGTTGTGTTTTCAATGCCGGAATATTGATCGTATATTTCGTCCCATGTGTTTGGGTCGACTGTGCCTGTCTCCGGCAGACCGAAACGGCGTTGAGCTGCAAGTACTGCAGCGCGCGTAGCCTGACCGTAGATACCATCTACAGATAGCGGAGGAATTGCCTGAATATAGGCAGATAGTACGGAAAGCATATACTGCAGCTGGCGCACCTTTTCACCTGTGTCGCCAACTTGTAGTGCGTTCGGCGGCGACCAATTGATAGCGTAAAATTGCTGTCCTTGACTACGAAGTTCAGAAAGGGAATTGACGCCACCGTAGAGTCGCACAATCTCATACCAGGTGGCAGGTCCTACGATTCCATCGGGGGTCAAACCAAAGATCTGCTGCAACGCGCGTACAGATGCCTCTGTCCGACTGCCGAAGATACCGTCCACAGCAGGAATCTTAGGAATTGCAGGATAGTTCTGACTAATGCGATTGATAGCGACCTGCAACACAACAACATTTGGTCCGGTACTTCCCACACGCAGTGGAGTGCCGGGATAGGAAGCTGTCAAGTTTCGAATAGGTGCGTTCATGACAGTTTCTACATTTCCATAGTAGCTACGAAGAATCTGTGTAGAAGTGTATCCCTGCTGGGCCAGATTTTGACTACCCCATTGACTCAATCCCGCGCAGGTGACGGTTGTTCCATTGCAGAACTTGGCCGCAAGAGGTTCCACAAAGCCGGGGCGGCGTAGATAGTCATTAAATAATTCGTCTACCAAACGAGAGATGTTTTCAAAGAACCCTCGACCTTTTACGAAGGCTTGATCAAATGCTGTTGAGCTGGTGATATCAAAGTCATAGCCGCGGCTGCGATAGAACTCTGTATAAATGCGGTTCAGGGCAAAGGATACGATAGCCAGAATATTGGCTCGTAAAGCGCTTTCGTCCCAGGTTGGGTATATCTCACTGGATGCGACGTTTTTCACATAGTCTGAAAAGGATACCGTGACATTTTCAGCGTTTGAAGACGGTGATCCCAAATGTACGGTAATCCTCTGGGGTACATAGGGGGTGACAATTGGTGGCATACTTGACCTCCCTAAAGATTCTGAGGAGGCGTGTTGAATACCTCCAGCTTGTTCCAGGATTTAGGAAGCTCTGACAGGGGTATCATTTCTAAGTTTTGCAGAGTTGTTGTATTTGCAAATATTTGTAGGTTTTCAATTTCAATTGCTTCATAATTTGTGATCCTTGCGTAAAGATTAACCTCAGAAAAGGGGATTGTGCCGGTATTTGGACTTTGACTGGATGAAAGATCCGGTACTTCAATCTCAATTGGCGAATCTAGAGCACCATTACGATTGGTTAATCGCAACGCAATTGCTGCGCCGCTTGCATCCGTTATGGATATGGCAACATCTTTTAGGGGAATCTTTGCAAAGCTGGTGTACGCGTGAACTTGTATGTAGCCTGTAGCAGACAGAAATACTCCTCCTTTCTTACTCTTTTATGTTATGCTGATGGATACAAAATGTTCCAGGGGTTTACAAAAACCCCTGGAGCTGCCGGTTGTTCGTTTCTTCAAAGTCTATTAACTTGTACGCCAGATCTGAGACCCTCTGATCAGAAGGGGGAAACTGATTCAGATTCTTATATCCTTTTATTATGCCTCGGGTATTGCCACGAATCATCATTGCTGCGGCTTTGGAATCGGCATCGCCAAAGGAAAGCTTGGAGCGGGTCATTACATTGGTCATACCTTTGATTGCCGGATCCAGCTCTTCCAGTTTCCAACCACGGGCCAGCGCGATCCCGTGAGCCTCCTGCTCGATTGCATCATACTCCTTGAGCTGTGAGTTCAACTCCGTTCGCAGACCGGCGCGCAGAGGCGTTTTCAATATACTGCGAATACCGATTTGACCCATTTGCGTTGTTTTCAAAACTGATGAGAGTATATCTTTGCTTCCTTTCATATTTATCACCCTAGTCAGTATTACACCGTATACTGCAATTTATGCACAATTGTCGCCCTTGTGCATAGAATATAGAGATTGAAAGGAGTTGGGAGATATGTGTGCTATAGCAGGCATTTTAGGAGTACCCTTTGATTCCCTTATCTTGGAGAAAATGCTATCTACCATGCTGCACCGTGGACCAGATGCTAATGGTAGTTATATGGAGCGGGAGTGCTGCCTATTACATAGCAGATTGTCGATTGTTGATCCTGCTGGAGGAACTCAGCCTATGTGCCTTTCCTGGGCAGGGGAGGAGTATGTGATCACGTATAACGGTGAGCTGTATAACACTGAAGAATTGCGTCAAGAACTTATTAAAGAGGGCCACGAGTTTCTGACGCACAGTGACACAGAGGTTGTTCTCCACGCGTATGCCCAATGGAAAGAGGACTGCGTCCACAGATTTAACGGTATCTTTGCATTTGGTGTATGGGAAAAACGCAGAAAAAGGCTTTTTCTGGCACGGGACAGAATGGGAGTAAAACCACTGTTTTATATGCAGCATAGAGGCGGCATGCTGTTTGCATCAGAAATGAAAACAATTCTGGCATATCCTGGCGTTCCAAGAGAGCTTGATCGTGATGGAGCGGCGCAGATTTTGCTGATTGGCCCCGGCCGTATTCCTGGTTCAGGCGTAATGCGCAATATGTTTGAACTGATGCCCGGCTGCTGCGGCTATTATTGCACCGGTCAACTAAAATGGTGGCGCTACTGGAAATTGCGGGATCGAGAACATACGGATAGTTTTTGTGAAACAGTGGAGAAGGTACAATACCTTGTGACAGACGCAATTCGTCGGCAAATGGTTTCTGATGTACCTATGGGAACGTTTCTTTCAGGTGGTCTTGACTCCAGTATTATCACATCTGTTTGCGCGTCAGAAATGGCAGATAGGGGAGAGACACTTTCTACATTCTCCATTGATTATAAAAACAATGAAAAGTACTTTGTACCGGGAAAATTTCAACCCAATTCAGATAACAGTTTTATCGCTCTTATGCAGAAATATCTGCATACACAGCACCATTACACAGTTTTAACACCAGAGGATCTTACAGGGGAACTTGAAAATGCGACGATTGCCCGAGATCTGCCGGGCATGGCCGATGTTGACTTCTCCTTATTAGCCTTCTGCAGACAGATTCGATCAGAGGTGAAAATGACGCTGTCCGGTGAGTGCGCGGATGAGATCTTTGGCGGATATCCTTGGTACAGAGATCCGGAGATACGGGCATTGAACGGATTCCCGTGGGCACAAAACACAGCTCAGCGCGCAAAATTATTGCATCCGGACATTCTGCATTACCTAAATCCGGATGCATTTGTTAACGAGCATTATCTTAAGACAATTGCGGAATGCGATATTCTTCCCGGAGTGACAGCCGAGGAAAGACGCACAAAAGAAATGGTCAATCTGAACCAGTCCTGGTTCATGCAGACACTCCTTGACAGGAAGGACAGAATGAGTATGGCCTGCGGGCTTGAGGTACGTGTTCCATTTTGTGATTACCGCATAGCCGAGTATTTATATGGAGTTCCCTGGTCCTACAAGGACTATGAGGGCAGGGAAAAGGGATTGCTCCGTCACGCGATGACCGGTATCCTGCCAGATGAAGTCCTTTGGAGGAAAAAGAGCCCATATCCTAAAACATATGACCCGGGTTATCTGAAGTCTGTTAGAGAGCGATTTGATATATTGTTGTCGCAAACAGATGCGCCAATCTATGGCATTATGGATCGGGATGCCACGAAGGCGCTTGTTAGCACTGAGTTTACATGGCCATGGTATGGCCAACTAATGAAACTGCCACAAACAATCGCCTACATCTTACAGATTAATTTTTGGCTAGAAAGATATAGAATCAGCATAGTTTGAAGCTTCCTTTACGCATATAATCACTTTTAAATCCCGGCAGAGTATTACTTTGCCGGGGTTTTTTGCTATAATTTCCAAATTAGGGCTGAAAAATCAATGTGTTTTGGCGATTTACGATAATTTTATTTTTCAATATTGTAATTTGAAAAGAATGGTGGTACTATGTATAAAAGCATTTGTGCGCCACAAGAGGACACTGTGTTGGAGGGATACCTATGAAGTACGTAATTGTGCTCGCCGATGGTATGGCTGATCTGCCAATTGATGAACTTGGCGGTAAAACGCCTATGGAGTATGCGGCAACACCCTGTATGGATGCCCTTGCCTGCTCTGGAGAGATGGGAATGGCGAGAACCGTACCTGACAGTATGAAGCCCGGCAGCGATGTAGCCAATCTGGCTGTGATGGGATATAACCCACTAAAATGCTATTCCGGCCGATCACCCTTGGAGGCGCTCAGTGTTGGAGTTTCAATGAAGGATACGGATGTTGTCTTCCGGTGCAATATTGTCACCCTCTCTGAAGATGAACCCTACGCAGAAAAAACAATTTTGGATCACAGCTCCGGTGAGATTTCCACTGAGGATGCCGATATTCTTATGGATGCGGTCCGGCAGGCCTTTCAAAACGAGGAGTTCCGTTTCTACACCGGTACCAGCTACCGCCATATAACGGTTTGGGACCAGGGGGAGATTCTCGATCTGGAACCGCCGCACGATCACCTAGGGAAGGTGATAGGGCCGTTTTTACCTGCCAATAAGATATTCCGTGCTATGATGGAGAAAAGCTTCGATATTCTGAATAATCACCCGCTGAATATCCAAAGAGCAAAGGAAGGAAAGAATAAGGCCAACTCCCTTTGGTTTTGGGGAGCAGGCACAAAGCCCGCTCTTCAAAACTTCTATGAAAAGACCGGTCTTAGCGGTACAATGATCTCAGCAGTTGATCTGCTCAAAGGCATTGCAGTTGGGGCAGGGATGGAGGTTGCTTATGTTGAAGGAGCAACAGGCTCGCTAGATACCAACTATCGCGGCAAAGCCCAAGCTGCATTGAGCGCGCTTCTTGTTGATTGTAAGGATTTTGCTTATATCCATATAGAAGCGCCCGACGAAATGGGGCATCAGGGCAATGCGGCTCACAAGGTACAATCAATTGAGGAAATTGATAAAAACGTGATTTCTGTAGTGAAGAATGGGCTCGATCAAGCCGGTGAATCTTACCGTATGCTGATCCTTCCTGACCATCCCACTCCCATTTGCAAGCGCACACATACATCAGACCCGGTACCGTATCTGTTATACGACAGCAATTGCTCGGACAGAAAGTTGACCACTTTCTCTGAAAAAACTGCCGCAGCTACCGGCATTTTCCAGCCGGACGGCTACCGTTTGATTGAAATGCTGATTCAGTAGGAGGAAAAGAAAATGGAAAGAGTGTATAATTTTTCTGCGGGTCCGGCTGTATTGCCGGAAGAAGTTCTTTTGGAAGCAGCTGCTGAGATGCTGGATTATAACGGCACCGGTATGTCCGTGATGGAGATGAGCCATCGATCTAAGGCATATCAAAAGATCATCGATGAAGCTGAGGCTGATCTGCGGGATCTGATGAAGATTCCTGACAATTATAAGGTTCTTTTTCTTCAGGGCGGCGCATCACAGCAATTTGCAATGATTCCAATGAACTTAATGAAGAATGGCGTAGCTGACTACATTATCACAGGTCAGTGGGCAAAGAAGGCTTATCAGGAAGCCCAAAAGTACGGCAAAGCAAATGCTGTTGCTTCCTCTGCCGATAAGACCTTCTCTTACATTCCCGACTGCTCTGATTTACCAATCAGTGAGGATGCGGACTATGTCTACATCTGCGAAAATAATACCATCTACGGTACAAAGTTCCATACCCTGCCTAACACAAAAGGCAAGCTCCTGGTGTCTGATGTTTCTTCCTGTTTTCTTTCCGAGCCGGTGGATGTGACGAGGTACGGTTTGATCTACGGCGGTGTTCAGAAAAACATCGGCCCTGCCGGTGTCGTGATCGCGATCATCCGGGAAGATCTGATCACTGAGGATGTGCTGCCCGGCACTCCTACAATGCTCACATACAAGATTCACGCCGATAATGGCTCTATGTACAACACGCCACCGGCCTATGGTATCTATATCTGCGGAAAAGTATTCAAGTGGCTGAAGAAGATGGGCGGCCTGGAAGCCATTCAGAAGAAGAATGAGCAGAAGGCAAAGATCCTCTACGATTTCTTGGATAGCAGTAAACTCTTTAAGGGAACTGTTCGCAAAGAAGACAGATCTCTGATGAATGTTCCTTTCATTACAGGAAATGAAGAGCTGGATGCGGAGTTTGTGAAAGCAGCAACAGCCGCTGGCTTTGTAAATCTCAAGGGCCACCGCAGTGTTGGCGGTATGCGGGCGAGTATTTACAATGCGATGCCCATTGAGGGCGTTGAGAAATTGGTTGCCTTTATGAAGGATTTCGAGGACAGCCATACGTAAGAGGTAAGGATATGTATCAATATTACTATTTGAACAATATTTCCGATAAAGGTACCGCTATCTGGACAGATGAATACCAGAAGACAGAGGATATCGAAAGAGCGCAGGCTATCGTGGTTCGCAGTGCTGCGATGCATGATATGGACTTTACTCAGGATCTGCTGGCAGTGGCAAGAGCCGGCGCGGGTGTGAATAATATTCCTTTGGACCGCTGCGCGCAGCAGGGCATTGTTGTGTTCAATACCCCTGGTGCCAACGCCAATGGCGTTGTAGAGCTCGCTATCTGTGGTATGCTGCTGGGCAGCCGCGATGTTATTGGCGGTATCAACTGGGTACAGTCCATTAAGGACACAGCGGATATTGCGAAGCAGGTTGAAAAGGGTAAGTCCAAGTTTGCAGGACATGAGATTGCCGGCAAGAGTCTTGGTGTAATCGGTCTTGGTGCAATTGGTGGCCCTCTGGCCAACGCTGCTTGTAAACTTGGTATGACTGTTTACGGGTGCGATCCCTATATCTCCATTGATGCTGCATGGCATCTTGACAGTAATATCATTCCTGTCAAGACGCGGGATGAGATTTATGAAAACTGCGACATTATCACATTGCATGTACCTCTGGTTGATGATACAAAGAAGATGATCAACAGCGAGGCAATTGCCAAGATGAAGGATGGCGTGGTTCTGCTGAACTTTGCCCGTGACCTCCTGGTCGACGATGACGCTCTTGAAGAAGCGCTGGCATCCGGTAAAATTGCCCGCTACATTACGGATTTCCCTAATGACAGAACCGCAAGTATGGCTGGCGTCGTTGCAATTCCCCACCTGGGTGCCTCGACGGAGGAGTCTGAGGATAACTGCGCAAAAATGGCGATCAAGCAGGTAATGGATTACCTGAAGAACGGCAATATTACAAACTCTGTCAATTTCCCTGCCTGCAATATGGGTAAATGCACCAAGGCAATGCGTCTAACGATCCTCCACAGAAACATTCCTAACTCCTTGGGCCAGTTCACCTCTGTTCTTGCCAACGAGAACATCAACATTTCTGATCTAATGAACCGAAGCAAAGGAGAATATGCCTATACGATGCTGGATTTGGATAGCGTTCCCTCTGGAAGCGCTATTGCGGAACTCAGCAAAATTAACGGCGTTCTCCGGGTGAGAGCAATATATTAACAAAACAACCACCGATCGATCATGATCGGTGGTTGTTTTCTATTTACCCAATTCTTGATTCCGTTTGTAGGCGGCTTTCACGCACTCCATAACGGCTTTAGTGAACCCCTTTTCTTCCAGAACACGAACACCGGCGATCGTACTGCCACCAGGGGAGCAGACGGCGTTTCTTAGTGCTTCCGGCGTGCCCTTGTTTTGGCGGATCATTTCCGCAGCGCCGGTCATAGTGACTGCTGCGTAGCTGAGCGCCTTTTCCAACGGTACGCCGCAAGCAGCAGCGCCGTTAGCGAGGGCATCCATAAACATGTACATATAAGCCGGTCCGCAACCGGATACAACTCCGGCCGCGTCGATCAATTCTTCATCCAAAAGATCCCAGCGACCACAGGGAGCAACATCTGCAAGAAAATCTGTCAGTAGCGGCTCGTCTACGAGGCTGTTGTGGCAGTAAAGCGTCAGGCCGCTGCAAACTGCCACCGGCGTGTTTGGCATAATGCGAATTACAGGCAGGTGAGTACCGGCCATCTCTTCAATCCTGGAGATGGTAAGACCCGCGGCCATAGTAATGAGTAGCGGTTTCTTCTCTTGCAGGATAGTTTGCAACGGTTTCAAAACATCTGCCATCATTTGGGGTTTTACAGCAAGGAAGATACGATGGCAGCTGCTGGCAGCCATATCGTTTCTGCCGTAGGCACATCCCAATTCTTGAGCAAGTACCGCGGCTTTCCCGGAGCGGTCTGTAATTAATATATCCTTTGTTTTGAGGGATAAGGCTCTGGCAATTGCGCTGCCCATATTACCGCAGCCGATAAAACCATATTTCATATCAATCTCCTATCTGATGTGACCTTCGCCTAGGACGATATACTTGTAGCTTGTCAGCTCGCGAAGGCCCATTGGTCCTCTTGCGTGGAGCTTTTGGGTGGAAATGCCCATTTCACAGCCGAGACCGAACTCGCCGCCGTCGGTGAAGCGGGTGGAGGCATTTACATAGACTGCCGCGCTGTCTACGCGGGCAGTGAAGATGGACTTTGCGGACTCGTCATTGGTGACTATGGCTTCGCTGTGGCCGGTGGAGTGAGTGGCGATGTGCTCGATCGCTTCACAGATACCGCTGACACACTTGACCGCAAGAATATAATCCAGAAACTCAGTGTCAAAATCCAATTCACCTGCGGGAGTGCCAGGAATAATTTCAGCAGCTGTGGCATCCAGACGCAGCTCCACGGGGGACTTACTGGCTGTCACCAGCCGTTCATAAAGGCGTGGCAGGAACTCTTTTGCAATCTCTTTGTCCACCAGAAGAACCTCACAGGCGTTGCAGACGCTGGGGCGACTTGTCTTAGCGTTCTCAATGATTCTCAGCGCCATATCCTGATCGGCTGTCTTCTCAACATAGATGTGGCAAATGCCCGTTCCTGTTGCTATACAGGGAACGGTTGCCTGCTGTACGCAGGTGCTGATAAGTCCTGCGCCTCCACGAGGAATCAGAAGATCCACATACCCTTGCGCTTTCATAAGGGCAGTAGCACTCTCACGGGAGGTGTCAGGCACAAGATTCACGGCATTTTGCGTAATGCCGACGGCTTTAAGGCCGGAACGAAGCGCATCAACAATGGCGCGTGCAGATCGATATGCCTCTTTACCACCGCGGAGGATACAGACATTGCTGCTCTTCAGAGCCAAAGCAGCAGCGTCGCTGGTGACATTGGGACGGCTTTCGTAGATAATGGCAACAACACCAATCGGCGTGGAAACCTTTTTGATCAAAAGACCGGCGGCATTGGTATAGGATTCCAAGCTTATGCCGACAGGGTCGGGAAGCAGAGCAACATCACGAATGCCCTTAGCCATAGCTTCAATTCTGTCATCCGACAGATGAAGCCGATCCAGCATAACAGGGGAGATGGAGGTACTGGCCTGTGCCATGTCCAACTTATTAGCTGCCAGAATACTCTCCTTATGATCCAGCAGAGCATCTGCCATTGCGTTAAGAGCGTTGTTTTTCTCCTCTGCGCTGAGCTGTGAGACCTCCATTTTTGCTGCTTTTGCAGCCATGAGTAGATTAATCATTGGTTTTCTCCGTAAAGGTTGTACCTACCAGCTTGCCATCCACAATATCATAGAGATTGGTAGGGGTATTGCCGTTGGTAATGATCATATCACAGCCACAGCTTAGGCAGATCTTGGCCGCTTCAAGTTTTGTCACCATACCGCCAGTACCTAAATTACTGCTACTTGCGCCAGCCAATGCAAAGATGCTATCGTCTACCTTATTAGCAAGATGAATAAGTTTAGCATTAGGGTCGATATGGGGATCGGCCGTGTAAAGACCGTCAATGTCAGATAACAATACGAGCTTGTCAGCCCGGATGCTTTGCGCCACAATGGCTGCCAGAGTATCGTTGTCGCCAATCACGATCTCTTTGGTGGCAACAGTATCGTTCTCATTGATAATGGGAATGACATCCAGCTCTGTCAATCGCGCCAAAGTGTTGCTGAAATTGGTGTGCCGGGTATCATTTTCTACATCTTCACTTGTGATCAAAAGCTGCGCTACCGTGTGATTATATTCACTGAAGAGCTTGTCATATATGTACATCAATTCGCATTGGCCTACAGCCGCAGCAGCCTGCTTAGTAGGAATGTCCTTAGGCCGCTCGCGCAATCCAAGCTTACCGACACCCATACCAATCGCACCGGAGGACACAACAATCACCTGATTGCCGGCATTTTTGATATCGCTTATGATCTTGCACAATTCCTCGACACGACGGATGTTCAGGTGGCCTGTGGGATAGGTAAGGGTGCTTGTACCGATTTTGATGACGATTCTCATAAAAATCCCTCCAAGTAAGACTTTTTTACATTATATAATGAACAGCGCTATAAATAAAGAGGAAAAGTTCATTAAAATTGTACTTTTTTATCATGAATGCTTGGACAGAATGTTCATACCAAAGACACGCGACTCTGCCGGAAACGGCAGAGTCGCTCTTCATTGGTTTTCCATCCGTATTTGCTGCTCTGTAATAAGGGGATAACAGGTAAGCTGGGCGCCGTCAAGATCCGCGTTTTTGAGCGCAATACCCGTAATTTGCGAGTTTTCATAGGTTTTGTAGTAGTAGATACACTCCTCTGTGTTGCAGCAACTGGAATAAACGGTCTTCTCAAATCGATTACCTACCTTAACGCAACCTGCTTGCTGCTCTACAGATCCCAAAATATGAAAAAACTGGCCGACACTCATCAGTTCGGTATCAAAACTGACAGAGTTAAGCTTTGTGAAGGCAGCGCGGACAAAACGGGATGCAGAAGAAAGGTCGCCAGGCAACCCGATTGCGCCCATTCCGCGGCTATATGGTGTAATTGCGTATTCCGGCGCAAAGCGGTTAGTAGCTTCTTCACTGGTCAGATTCAGGTAATTGGCGATGTTGTGCATATGATACTCGAAGGGAGGATTGTTTGTCAGTATACCAATGTCATTAGCATAAATCCGTGTACCATCCGCCAATGGTTCAATTGTGATTGAGCGTGTTTTGTCTGAAAGCAACCAATGTAAGGGTGTTAGCGGATACTGTTCACTGAATGGAATGTCGGCTATCCTTACTTGCTTAAGACATTCTTCAGCCTGATCCACATTGGAACAAGTGCTCAAAATATAAGGGATCAGTTCAAATGGAGTAATGTTATTCATTTCATTTGACTGCGGAAGATAGACGGCATTTCCCGGGAAATTAAGACCCGCCATGCTAAGCCCGCACTCGTTTGTTGCTTCATAGTAAAGAGGGTAGTCATTTACTACAGTAGCCATGCCAATCATAGCATGGTGATAGGAGAGGGACGCCAGACAGCGGAAGGGAAGTATATAGTTTCTGGGCGTAATTGTGACACTCTCCTTATAATGATATTCCAAATCGAGATTTCTGCCAAAATAATGACATTTCCCTTGATATGTGATCGCTGTACACATAATATTCCTCCGTATTTATTCAGGAATTTTCATAGTATTTTCCCATTTTCCTAACTATTATCCATTGAACTATTTGACATATATTAAAAGTGATATATAATGATAGAAAAAAGCATTTCAAGTTTTTGCTTTTATTCGGTATAATTCTACTGATTTAAAGTTGGAGAAGTATGCGTACTGAATTATGAATAGGGAGGACATACAGTATGGAATATCGTATTGAACATGATTCTATGGGCGAAGTAAAGGTCCCTGCTGACAAGTATTGGGGTGCGCAGACCCAGAGAAGCCATCACAATTTTCCCATTGGCGTAGGTCTGGAAACAATGCCCAGAGAGATCACACACGCCTTTGGTATTCTCAAAAAAGCGGCGGCTATTGCAAACCATCAACTTCGTCCGGAGAAGATGACTGATGAAAAGCTTGCTGCGATCTCTGCCGCCTGCGACGAGGTGATCTCCGGCAGCCTAAATGATCATTTTCCCCTTGTGGTTTGGCAGACAGGTTCCGGCACACAGTCTAATATGAATGCCAATGAGGTTATTGCTAACAGGGGTAATGAAATTGCTGGCAAAAAACTCCTGCACCCCAATGACGATATCAATATGAGCCAGTCCTCTAATGACACATTTCCTACGGCTATGCATATTGCTGCAGTTGCTGCAATTGAAAAGCGTGTAATTCCCGCCGTAGAGCGGCTGATCGCCACGTTCCTTCGGCTGGAGGAAGAGAACCAAGGTGTCGTAAAGTCCGGCCGTACCCATCTGCAGGACGCTACACCCATTTCCTTTTCTCAGGAGATATCCGGTTGGAGAAGCAGCCTTGAGAAGGATAAGAAATTGCTGGAGCTATCCCTGCCCGAATTGAAAAAGCTGGCACTGGGCGGTACTGCCGTTGGTACCGGTCTCAACGCTCCCAAGGGCTTTGATGTTGCAGTTGCGGATGCCGTGTCCCAGCTTACCGGAACAACTTTCTGCACCGAGGAGAACAAGTTCCATGCTCTGACTTCCAAGGATGAGCTTGTCTTCGCTCATGGCGCGTTAAAGGCGCTTGCTGCGGATCTGATGAAGATTGCAAACGACGTTCGCTGGCTGGCATCCGGCCCCCGCGATGGTTTGGGCGAAATCTTCATTCCCGAGAATGAGCCCGGATCTTCCATTATGCCCGGTAAGGTAAATCCCACTCAGTGCGAGGCCGTGACTATGGTCGCAGTACAGGTTATGGGTAATGACGTTGCCGTAGGTATTGCCGCATCTCAAGGTAATTTCGAGCTGAATGTGTTTATGCCTGTGTGCATCTATAATTTTCTGCAGTCTGCTCGTCTGCTGGCTGATGCGATGATCTCCTTCCACGATAATTGCGTTGTGGGCATCAAGGCAAATCGTGAAAAGATGGCACACAACCTGCATAATTCCCTTATGCTCGTGACAGCGCTGAATCCTTACATTGGCTATGAGAACGCTGCCAAAACAGCAAAGTTGGCCTTTAAGGAAAATATTTCTTTGAAGGAAGCCTGTGTCAAGCTTGGCTTCCTCACTGCTGAAAAATTTGATGAAGTTTTCCACCCCGAACAGATGATTTAAGAAAAGGTGATTGATTATGACTTACTCGTATTTCCCGGGCTGCACCCTGAAAACCAAGGGTAAGGAACTGGATATGTGGGGCAGGGCAGCGGCAAGCGCTCTTGGCTTTGAATTGGAAGAGCTGCCTCTGTGGCAGTGCTGCGGCGCGGTATACCCTATGGCTAAGGACGAGATTGCAACACGTCTCAGTTCTGTCCGCGCGTTGGCATCTGCAAAGGAGCAGGGGAGAGACCTTGTCACTCTTTGTTCCGCCTGCCATCATGTGATTAAGCGTGTGAATCTGGACGTTCAAAAGGACGAGGATATTAGGGATAAGGCCAACCGCTACTTAAAGCTGGATACGCCCTACGGCGGTGAGACCAATGTGCTCCATTATCTGGAAGTACTTAGAGACAAGATCGGCTTCGAGAATTTGAAGCAGAGGGTTGTCAATCCTCTGACGGGCGTGAAGATCGGCGCGTATTACGGCTGTATGCTATTGCGTCCCGGCAAGGAAATGGGCTTCGACGATCCGGAGAATCCTACAATTATTGAAGATTTTATCCGCGCTCTCGGCGCAGAACCTGTGATCTACGCCCGGAGAAACGAATGCTGCGGCGGCTACTGCACCATAGAAAACCGTACCTACGCTCAGAAAAAGGTAGATGCCATTATGGAGAACGCCCGGGCACAGGGTGCTGAAATGCTGATCACCGCCTGCCCGCTGTGTATGTACAATCTGAAGGAAAATACTACCAACGGGCTGGAAGTAAAGTACTTTACTGAATTGCTGGCCCAGGCACTGGGTGTTAAGGAGGCTGACAATGATTGATTTTATCAAGCGCATTTCCGGGGTAAACCCCAGAAAATGTATGAAATGCGGTAAATGCACCGCATCCTGTCCTGCCTTTGACGAGATGGAGTACCATCCTCATCAGTTTGTGGATATGGTAGAAAACGGCCGCATTGAAGAACTGATGAACTCGAAAGGTATTTATACCTGTTTGAGCTGCTTTGCCTGCGTGGAACGGTGCCCAAGAAGCGTGGAGCCTGCCAAACTGATTGAGGCTGTGCGTACTGCTGTCATCCGCCAGCAAGATAAAACACATTTGAAGCCGGATGCGATTCCTGAACTGCTGGACGAAGAAATGCCTCAGCAGGCGATTACCAGCGCATTCCGCAAGTATAGAAAGTGAGGAGAAACCAGATGCAGAGAATCGGTGTTTTTGTCTGCTGGTGCGGCAGTAATATTGCTGCAACTGTGGATGTAGAAAAGGTCTCTCAGGTTCTGGCGCAGGAACCCGGTGTTGTCTTCTCTACGAATTATCAGTATATGTGTTCTCAGGCCGGTCAGGAGATGATCCAGGAGAGCATTCATAAGTACAATCTGACCGGTGTTGTTATTTGTTCCTGCTCTCCCAGAATGCACGAGGCAACCTTCCGCAAAACCTGTGAGAAGGCTGGTCTTAATGCCCATATGGTGGAGATTGCCAACATCCGTGAGCAATGCTCCTGGATCCACAAGGATAAGGAGACCGGCACAGAAAAGGCCGTAATTCTTGGACGCGCAGCCATCGCTAAGGTGCACCTGAACGCTCCCTTGACTGCAGGCACAAGCCCTGTTAAGAAGCGTGCGTTAGTGATTGGCGGCGGTATTGCCGGTATTCAGACGGCGCTGGATATTGCCGACGCCGGTTTTGATGTGGATATCGTGGAAAAGCAGCCCACAATCGGCGGCAAGATGACACAGATTGATAAGACCTTCCCTACGTTGGACTGCGCTGCATGCATTTTGACCCCGAAAATGGTGGATGCAGCACAGAACGAGAAGATCCATATCTACTCTTATTCTGAGGTTGAATCCGTTAAGGGTTTCGTGGGCAATTTCCAGGTGACCATTAAGAAAAAGGCCCGTTATGTGGATGAGACCAAGTGTACCGGCTGCGGGCTGTGTACTGAAAAGTGCCCTCAGAAGAAAGTACCCAACGCCTTCAACCTGGGACTTGATAACCGCCGCGCCATCTATATTCCTTTTGCTCAAGCAGTACCTAAGGTGGCAACGATTGACGCAGATTACTGCACAATGCTGAAATCCGGCAAGTGCGGCGTTTGCTCCAAGGTTTGTACCGCAGGCGCTATTGACTATCAGCAAAAGGATGAACTGATTCAACAGGAGTACGGTGCTATTGTTGTCGCCACAGGTTTTAACCCCATTAAGCTGGACAAATACGACGAGTTTGCCTATTCTCAGAGCCCTGACGTCGTCACTAGTCTCGAGTTTGAACGGCTGATGAACGCCGCCGGCCCTACCGGCGGTACTCTCCTGCGCCCCTCCGATGGTAAGCACCCCCACACCATCGTGTTTGTCCAGTGCGTCGGTTCCCGCTGCGATGACGAGAAGGGTAAGCCTTACTGCTCTAAGATCTGCTGTATGTACACTGCTAAGCACGCAATGCTCTGCCGTGAGAAATATCCCGACACAGATGTTTACGTGTTCTATATTGATGTGCGTACACCTGGTAAAAACTTTGATGAGTTCTACCGCCGTGCTGTGGAAGAGTATGGTGTTCACTACGTCAAAGGTATGGTTGGCAAGGTCGTACCTCAGGACGGTAAGCTGAAGGTTCAGGCTTCCGACCTGCTGGGTGGTCAGCAGCTGCACATTGATGCGGATATGGTTGTTCTTGCTGCCGCTATCGAACCGGATGAGTCCGCTCGACCGCTGGCAACCAAGCTGACCGCATCTATGGATACCAATGACTTCTTTACAGAAGCGCATCCTAAGCTGCGGCCCGTTGAGAGCCCCACTGCCGGCATTTTCCTGTCCGGCGCATGCCAGGGCCCTAAGGACATTCCCGAAACTGTGGCGCAGGCCAGCGCCGCAGCAGCCAAGGTTATTGGCCTTCTGTGCAAGGACAATCTTACTTGCAACCCCTGCACTGCGCAACCTGATGAACTGATGTGCAACGGCTGTAGCAGTTGTGAGAAGGTCTGTCCCTATGGTGCGATTACTTATATTGATAAAGAGTTCCGCGGTCCTAACAGAACCACTCTGGTTCGTCGGGTCGCTCAGGTCAATCCTGCTGTCTGCCAGGGCTGCGGCGCTTGTACCGTGGCCTGTCCCAGCGGCGCAATGGATCTGAAGGGCTTCTCTAATAAACAAATTATGGCGGAGGTGGATGCAATATGTCGGTAAATGAACATTTTGAGCCTACCATCGTAGCATTCTGCTGCAACTGGTGTTCCTATGCAGGCGCTGACCTGTCCGGCACCAACCGTCTTCAGTATCCTGCAAACGTGAAAATCATTCGCATTCCGTGTTCCTGCCGGCTGAACCCCATGTTTGTCCTCCGTGCATTTCAGAGGGGTGCTGACGGTGTGATTCTCTGCGGCTGTCACCCCGGTGACTGCCACTACACCACGGGCAACTACTATGCTCGGCGGCGTATGACGTTGTTGTTCTCGCTCCTTGATTTTATGGGCATTGAGCGTGGCCGCACCCGCGTGGAGTGGGTTTCTGCGGCAGAGGGCGCAAAGTTTGCCGCTACTATGAATGAGTTCACGGAAACCATTATGAAACTCGGCCCGAACCGGAGATTGGAGGATCTGCGATGCAGCAAAGAATAAAGAATAAAGCATTGGAACTGCTGCAGAACGGCACAGTCGACCGTGTTCTTGGCTGGAAGACCGGCGAGTTCTTTTATGATCTGACGCCTGCGGTATTTGCATCTGCTGACGAAGTTGAAACGGATTTTGTTTTTTCCGGTTTCTCCGGTGCAAACCTGTCCAAGTATTTAATTTCCCAGTCCAGAACCGGTGGCAAGGTTGCCGTATTTCTGAAGCCTTGTGATTCCTATTCTTTCCAGCAGTTGCTTAAGGAACACCGTATCTTGCGGGAGAATGTCTATGTTATTGGCATCTCCTGTGAGGGTATGCTGGACATGGAGAAGATCCGCGCAGCAGGCTGCGAGGGTGTAGTTAGCGTAGAGGAAGGCGGGGATACCCTGACCGTAGAGACCCTCTATGGCAATAAGACTCTATCTCGTAAGGATTGCCTTTTGGAGCGCTGCATTGTCTGCAAGAGCAAGAAGATTGTTGTATTTGATGAGATGCTGGGAGAGCAGGGAAGTGAGCAGGATAGCGATCGGTTTGACCGCGTCGCCGAGCTGGAAGCTATGACCCCCGAAGAGAGGTTTGCGTTCTGGAGAGGGGAATTGTCCCGGTGCATCCGCTGCAATGCCTGCCGCAATGTATGTCCCGCCTGCAGCTGTGAGAAATGTGTATTTGATAATGATAAGTCCGGTGTACGGAATAAGGCGGCAGCTGACCCCTTTGAGGAGAATCTATTTCACATTATCCGCGCCTTCCATGTGGCAGGCCGCTGCACAGACTGCGGCGAATGCAGCCGTGTATGTCCCCAGAATATCCCTCTGCACTTACTCAACCGCAAGTTCATAAAAGACATCAATGAACTTTACGGTGTTTACCAGGCAGGCGCCGATATGGAGACGAAGTCTCCGCTGACGGACTTTACATTTGATGACTGCGAACCCTCTGTCGTTCACGAAAGGGGAGGTGCAAAATGATGAAGAAGATTGCACGTGACAACCTTTCCGTTCTGTTTGCAGCGATTGCCAGCAAGAAGCAGCTGTATATCCCCGCAGATGACGACGCGGGACAGGCAAAGTTTACCTTGTGGTCCGAAGGTATCACACTCACTGACAAACTGAACACCATCCGCAGCGCCAAGGACCTATTCTTCCCGCAGGTGGAGAATATCGTTAATTTCAAAGTCTCCGGAAAGACTATGGAGATTATTGAAAACCGAGACATCGCAGAGCCTTTTGTTGTCTTTGGTGTTCGCGCCTGTGATTGCCGCAGTTTTGATATCCTGGATAGTGTCTTTTTGAGCGATCCCGTGGACACCTTCTATCAGACCCGCCGCGAGAACGGACTAGTCATCACAATGGCCTGTTCCCGCCCTGCCGAGACCTGCTTCTGCGGTGTATTTGGCATCGACGCAGCCAATCCTGCTGGTGATATTTCTTGCTGGATGGATGCAGATTTCTTGTATTGGCGAGCAAACACCGAAAAGGGTGATGCACTTACAGCTGAGCTTTCTATGCTCACAGATTGTGACGGTGCATCCGTAGAATCTATCCAGGAGAAGACCCGGCAGATCCTTGCAAAACTGCCGCTGAACGATCTGGATCTTTCCGGTTTTGAAAGCGAAAAGCTGTTGGAACTGTTTAACAGTAATGTTTGGGCAGAACTGTCTGAGAGCTGCCTGGGTTGTGGTACTTGCACCTTTGTATGCCCCACCTGCCAGTGCTACGATGTGCAGGATTTTGACGACGGCAAGCAGGTACGCCGTTTCCGCTGCTGGGACAGCTGTATGTATTCCGACTTTACTATGATGGCGCACGGTACAAACCGCCCCACTCAGAAGGAACGTTTCCGTCAGCGTTTTATGCATAAACTGGTCTACTATCCCAGCAACAATAATGGCGTGTTTGGTTGTGTCGGCTGCGGTAGATGTCTGCAAAAATGCCCCATTCACATGAACATCGTGAAGGTGGCTAAGAAGTTGAAGGAGGCTGCCAAATGAGACACGACCCGTTAATTCCTATGCTGGGTGAAGTGACTATGATCCGTACGGATACTCCGGACGTCAAGACATTCCGGGTGATCGGCGTGGATGGCAAGAAACCCTTCATTCACATTCCCGGACAGTGCGCTATGCTGTCCATTCCCGGTGTGGGTGAAGCGCTGTTCTCCATCACATCTTCTCCTACTGAGGATTACTTAGACTTCTCTATTAAAAAATGCGGTTGCGTGACGCAGTGGCTGCACGCGATGGAGCCTGGTCAGCAGGTGACTATCCGCGGTCCGTACGGCAACGGTTTCCCTGTGGATACAGAACTGAAAGGGAAGGACCTGCTGTTCATTGCAGGCGGCATCGGCCTCGCGCCGCTGCACTCGGTGATCAATTACTGCCGTCATTACCGCGATCACTACGGCAAAATTGATATTGTCTATGGCTCCCGTTCCAAGGACGATCTGGTGGATTTTCCCGAGATCATTAATGAGTGGTGCAAGGAGGATGGCATCTCTGTTCATCTGACGATTGACAACCCTCAGGATGGCTGGGATGGCCATGTTGGTTTTGTTCCTAACTATGTAAAGGAGCTGGCATTTGATACCGCCAAAACAGTTCTTATGTGTGGTCCTCCCATTATGATCAAGTTCACTCTTGCGGGTTTGATGGAACTGGGTTTTGCAAGGGAGCAAGTCTACACCACTATGGAGCTTCGTATGAAGTGTGCATTGGGTAAGTGTGGCCGTTGTAATATCGGTGATAAGTACGTCTGCAAGGACGGACCTGTTTTCCGCTTTGACCAACTGGATGAACTTCCTGATGAGTACTAAGGAGATAATTGTAAATGGATAAATTAGTGACTGTCTATTTTTTCGGTAAGAAATACCAGGTTCCCGAGAGCCTGACCATTATGGAGGCTATGGAATATGCCGGTTATCAGCTGGTTCGTGGCTGCGGCTGCCGAAACGGCTTCTGCGGCGCCTGTTCCACAATATACCGCATTGCCGGTGACCGGACCCTGCGCACATGCTTGGCCTGCTCCACCAAGGTAGAAGACAACATGTATGTAGCTACATTGCCGTTCTTCCCGCTGGTCAAGGCCGTCTATGACATCGAAAAGGTCAAGCCTACAGAGCAGATCATGATGCAGCTGTATCCTGAGATCTACTCCTGTATCGGCTGCAATGCCTGTACAAACGCCTGTACCCAGGGCCTGAATGTTATGCAATACATTGCCTATGCTCAGCGCGGTGAGTATGAGAAGTGCGCTGAAGAGTCCTTTGACTGTGTTATGTGCGGTGTCTGTTCTTCCCGTTGCCCTGCGGAGATCTCTCATCCCCAGGTAGCAATGCTGGCCCGCCGCTTGAACGGCAAGTATCTTGCGCCTCACTGCGACCATCTTGACGAGCGGATCGCAGAGATCAATAACGGCAAGTACGAACTGCTTCTTGAGGATCTGATGGGCAAGCCCATCAGCGAGATGCAGGAACTGTATAACACCCGCGAAATCGAGAAGTAAGGAGGTAAGTGTAATGTATTCTGATACCTTTATGCAGGAATCCATTAAGAAAGTGGAAGCCGCACGGGAAGCTAATATGCGTTTGGATCCCCGCAGAATGACTGCAGAGGAGAAGGATATTCTCCTGAAGACTTACCATCCTGACTACAGACAGGAGCAGTTTACAGAATTGAAGATCGGCCCCAACAAGGGCGGTAATGTTCCTGTTGAGCTAGCAGAGCTCCTTCAGGGTAAGGCGCGGATTACCTCTAAACAGGTGGATTTGACAAAGCCGGATTATGATGTTGATGTATTGGTCATCGGCGGCGGCGGTGCCGGTTCTTCTGCGGCTATCGAGGCACACGAGAATGGCGCCAATGTTATGATTGTGACCAAACTTCGTATCGGTGATGCAAATACTATGATGGCTGAAGGCGGTATCCAGGCTGCGGATAAGCCCGGCGACAGCCCCGCTCAACACTATCTGGACGCTTTTGGCGGCGGCCATTTTGCAGCTCAAAAAGACCTTCTGTACAAGCTTGTGACCGATGCGCCCGAAGCAATCCGCTGGCTCTCTGGGTTGGGTGTAGAGTTTGACAAGGCACCCGACGGCACAATGATCACTACGCACGGTGGTGGTACATCCCGTAAGCGCATGCACGCTGCCAAGGACTACTCCGGTGCCGAAATTATGCGGACACTCAGAGATGAGGTACTGAACAGGCACATTCCCGTGGTGGATTTCACATCCGTAATCGAACTGATTAAGGACGAGAACGGTCGTTGCGCCGGCGCAGTACTTATGAACATGGAGACTAACGAGCTTATGGTTGCAAGAGCGAAAACCGTGATCCTTGCAACCGGCGGCGCGGGCCGTCTTCATTATCAGGGTTTCCCCACCTCCAATCACTACGGTGCAACCGCTGATGGTCTGATCCTGGCGTACCGTGCAGGCGCTCGTCTGCTGTACCCTGAGACCCTTCAGTATCACCCTACTGGTGCGGCATTTCCTGCCCAGATCTATGGCGCTCTTGTGACCGAAAAGGTGCGCTCTGTTGGTGCAATGCTGGTTAACGCCAATGGTGAGGTTTTTATGAATCCTCTGGAGACTCGCGATGTTTCTGCTGCGTCTATTATTCGTGAATGCACTGACCGCGGCAACGGTGTTCCTACCCCCGAAGGTTTCGGTGTTTGGCTGGATACGCCTATGATTGAGCTGAAGCACGGAGCCGGTACAATTGAAAAGCGGATTCCCGCTATGATGCGTATGTTTGGCAAACACGGCATCGATATCCGTAAAGAGCCGATTTTGATCTATCCCACGCTGCATTATCAGAACGGCGGTGTCAAGATCACCGATGACGGTCAAACCGACATTGAGAATCTCTATGCCGCTGGTGAGGTCGTAGGTGGCATCCACGGCCGCAACCGACTGATGGGCAACAGTCTGCTGGATATCATCGTGTTTGGCCGTAATGCCGGACGCCACGCCTCGCAGAAGGCAAAAGAAGTCTGCATTGGCGAGCTTACGCTTAACCATATTGACGCTTTCGCTAAGGAGCGGGAAGACGCGGGTATCGACAATGATGCGGTATCTCCCAAGTTGCTGCCTGATTACACCAAGCGCCATAACCGCATTTAATTGAGGGTCATTTGTATGGAATTGTTTAATGGCGTTATCCGTATTGGCGGCGTACCTTTTATGATGCTTTTCCTGATGGCTATTGTGGCCTTGGGCTATCTTCTGGGCCGTGTGACCATCAAAGGTGTTTCTTTGGGTACTGCCGGTGTATTTGTCGTGGCCCTTTTGTTCGGTGCGCTTTTCTATGGCGATTTTAAGGAGATTCTTGGCTCCGCTGAGGCAGCCAAGAATGGACTTAAAATAACTGAGAACCTTGGTCTAGTTTTCTTTGTCACATCTGTTGGCTTTATTGCCGGGCCTAGATTTTTTAGCAATCTTAAGAAGAACTTTAAGTCCTATATTCTGTTGGGTGTTTGCATCATCCTGGCCGGCGGCCTGGCCTGCATTGGCTGTTATTTTGCCGGCAGAGGCTTTGAGGAAGATCCTAAGGAGTTTGTAGCCATTCTGGATGGTCTGCTTTCAGGCTCCTTGACCACAACTCCTGGTTTTACCGCCGCTAAGGATACTGTTCTTAACTTCTACGCTGCAGATCCGGAGCTCGCAGCCCGATATGAGTCCGCAGTGACTGTTGGCTATGGCATCGCTTATCTGTTTGGCGTTGTAGGTGTGGTGCTGTTTGTACAGCTCATTCCCAAAATTATGAAGGCTGATATGGACACGGAGCGCAAGAAGATTGCAAGCGTTGATTCCGGCTCCGCAAAAGTATACGAAGGAAAGCTGATTGAGATTGACGAGCTTGGTCTGTGCGCTTTTGCTTTAGCAGCGATGGTAGGACTTTTAATCGGCAACATTCGGATTCCTTTGACGGCAAAGGGTTTGGACGGCGTCTGCTTCTCTCTGACAACCACCGGAGGCGCGTTAGTATCCTCGCTGGTGTTTGGCCATTTCTCCAGAATCGGCCGCATCAGCGTTATGCCCCCCAAGAAAACCCTTGTAAACCTCCGTGAATTGGGTCTTATGTTGTTTCTGGCGGGCGCCGGTATTTCCGGTGGCGCTGACTTCGTTAAGTTCTTCAAGCCCATCTACTTCCTCTACGGCGCTGTGATGACCATTGTTCCTCTGATCGTAGGCTTCTTGATTGCTAAGTACATTTTGAAGCTTCCGTTGCTGAACAGTCTTGGTTCCATCACCGGCGGCATGACTTCTACGCCTGCTTTGGGTACTTTGATCAATGTTTGTAAGACTGAGGATGTGGCAGCTGCATATGCTGCTACTTATCCGATTGCTTTGTTGGCTGTGGTACTGGTGTCCCAGTTCCTTATTGTGCTGCTTGGCTGAGTATACTAAAAAAGCAACTGACTTAACTGTCAGTTGCTTTTTTGTGTTTCCCATATTATAATTCATATAACTAAACGCGGAAGCAGGGAAGATCCTATGAATATAAAACATATTCAGTATATCGTCGAGATTGAACGAGTACGTTCCATATCTCAAGCCGCCGAGAACCTTTACATTGGTCAGCCTAACCTAAGTCGTATCCTGAGGGAAACAGAGGAAGACATTGGGTTTCCTATCTTTTTGAGGACAACCCATGGTGTTCGCCCCACAGAGAGGGGAGAGGTATTCCTTCAGCACGCTCACAATATTTTGCGTGAAGCGGAATCCATTCGGATGATGAGTCCCCACCAGATGGTAGAGGACCGTCTGCGAATCTGTATTCCTCGTTCGGCAGTTATATTCCAAATGGTATCCGATTTCTTGAAGGACATATGTGAAAACCAAAATGTCAATATCGAGATACGGGAGTGCCATGCGAAGAAAACGCTGGACTTTCTTGCTGCAGGTCACGCAGAAATCGGCATTATACGTTTCCGCGAAGGCTATGAGAATTATTTCCAGGAACTAGCCAATGAAGCGAAACTGACATACCGAACATTATCCACTTATGAAGATGTAATTCTGATGCATCATTCCCACCCGTTGGCAAATCGCCAGAAGATTAGGGGCGAAGACTTAAATCCCTATATCCAGATTGCCCATGGCGACAACAATTTTAGGCCATATAAGAATGACGAAAAGGGAAGCAGTCAAATCTATACTGTGGATCGACACGCACAGCTGACACTGCTGAAGACTATGCACGGTAGCTATATGTGGTCCGTCCCTCAGGACGAGAATATGCTAGCAACTGCGAATCTGGTGCAAAAGCGCTGTACTGGATATTCTCGTCGGTACTGCGAGGCTGTCATATACAATCATCTGCATACTATGAACCACATAGAATCAGAGTTTCTCAAGCAGTTGTTGGAAAAAGAAGCATAAAAAGAAAGCCGGAGGTGCAACACACCACCGGCTTATCTTATTTTGCATAACCGTCCCACAGATAAGGATGAATGCCTAGGAACCTACAGATATCAGCATACTCTGTCTTCAACTGTTCTTTCCGCCGATCACTGATATTTCCGCGCTTAACACCACGGATTAACACATTTTTCGGTGTTTCTTCCGGATCAATCAATTCAAGAGCGGTCACATCGTATCCGTTGATTTGCAGCACTTTGCAGCGCAGAGCATCGGTTGCCGCATCAGCAAGTTTCTGTTTCAGAATGGAGTGCTCCAGCAGGAAGTCCGTGTATTTGCCCTGGGGCTTTAACTGATGCATCATTTCATGGTGGCAGCACGGAGTAGAGAGAATCACACGGGATCCGGAATCGATGCCCTTTGCCAAAACTATGTCAGTAGCGATATCACAGGCATGAAGTGAAACTGTCAGGTCAGGCGCTCTCCGAATCGGAAAATCGCGGATATCACCGGCAATGAAATGAAGGCCGGTGTAGCCCAGCTTCTCTGCCAGCGCTGCGCAGAACGCTATAACATCCTTCTTTAGGTCGACACAATCCATTGTCACCTTATAACCGCGGATTGCTGTAAAATAATAGTAAAGTGCAAAGCTCAGATAACTTTTACCGCAGCACAGATCAAGAATATACAGTTCATCTCCGGAAACAATGTTGCCTTCCACATCGGATACGATCTCCAAAAATCGGTTGATTTGACGGAACTTAGAGCGTTTCTTATCGTAGACAAATCCTGCCGAATCCTGAACACCCAGTTCAATCAAGAAATCCACGGGTTCACTGTCGGAAATGATGTACTGTTTTTTACGGTTATGGTCCAGATTGACCGTTGTGGTCTCTTCGCGCTTAATTCGATCAATCACAGTAATTTTGTCCTTGCGGGACACCTTAACTTCGCAATTGCCATTTGCAGTAGTAATATTCAACTGCTTGCACCTACTCGGCACAAGACTTGCTATAAAGTTTGGCGCTTCGTCCGCCGGGATGTTTTTCTGAGTCGCTTTTCCGTCAGAATGATAGGTTTCCAAAGCAAGGAAAAGTTTTCCCTTAATCTCGACCAATCTACCGGTTGCCCGCAAGATCTCATCTTGAGCGTATTTGCTCAAAGTGATCTTCTGCAGAACTCTGTTTTCGATTACATAGGAGAGTATTTCTTTCATTCGTAGATACCTCGTTCGGTTTTTGTTATTATATCACACTGTAAGGAAAAACGCAATCTGCGTATACATCCCGGCTTGGGCCGAAAAAAGACCACCCATATGGGTGGTCTAATTTATGGTACGGTTGTTCTTAACGGATTCTAAAAATCAAACTAATGAAAACCGACAATCACACATATATTCAACTGTATCAAACATAAATATTAAATTTTGTTATATAGGAAAGTTTAAATGTATATACCATCTCAAAGGTATATACATTTAACAAGTAAGGCGAGGGAGAAATTGCATTTCACCTCGCCTTTTTACATAATAATCATTTGGCTTTAGTCCACTTACAATTTGCAAAATCTTTAGAAGGATTATCAGAAAGGGTTGCCAAAGATATAATTCCTAGAACCGCCCACATATCTTCAAGCCTATGACGCAAAGAATCTACGCTAACATTAAAGTGATTTGCAATTTCATTTGAAGATGCAATCATAGAGATACAAATATATCTATAAATTTCATGATGTGATGGTAATTGTTGCGCATCTATATCTTCTGGAGCGCCACCGCAATTTAAAATAACTTCTCCTTCTACAAATGACTTTAATAGAGGTTCGTATTTTTTCTTAAATTCGTTCAATTCTTCTAAAGTGGCTAAATTAGAGGAACTAATTCGTTTTTCACTGGCTGATAGTTTTCTTTCAAAAATTAAAAGTGCAAAAGGAACTATTAGACCGCAAACCCATGTACCAGCGGCTTCAATAGCTTCCCAATCATTTGCTAGTTCGGGTGCATAAGTGATTTTAAAACCACACGCATACATAATTATGCCAATTATTAACTCGGCAATGATAACGGTTACCCATATAGGTAATTTAGAATTGTACTTCTTTTTCATATAATATCCCCTAAATATATCTTTTCTTTGCAAAAAATATAAAATACATTTTTATTCATTTTAGCATATATTCTATGATTTAGCAAGATGATACAAATGGCACTAAATGACTAAAACGATATGAAGGAATCTTGATATGAATAAGCTCCTTTACAAAAGCAACCTGCTTTGTTGAAATTTGTCGTCATTTTTTGTATAATAATATTGTTAAGTATTTTTTTGGCAAAAGAGAAGGATAGTGAAATGATGTATACAGTAACAAATGTCCGCAATAAATATAATCTTATGTTGGCATACAATCGCCTAATAACCAATCCTGAAAGCACTTATAAGAATTACTTCCGAAATACGTATAACGATTTTGCGCTTTCTCTCGATGAAAACGTTAAAAGTATAAGTGCTAAAATGAAGTCTGGATATTTTGCCGAGAAAACTATCAGAACATATATGCCAAAATCAAACGGTTTGAGTAGGATGTATACACTACTTACGATTGAGGATCAAATAGTTTACCAAGCATATGCCAATATCATTGCCGAAGCGATTTCTAGTAAAGTCGTTCGTTCAAGGTATAAAAAAAGCGTATTCGGAAATTTATATACCGATAAAAGAAGTCTGTTCTTTTATCAACCTTGGCAAAAATCATATACTGCTTATACACGTGCAATAATTAATGCCTACAAATCGGGATTAGAGTTTATAGCTTCTTTTGATTTGACAGCGTGTTATGACAGTATTAATCATAGTTTAATTAAAGAAGTATTGCTAAAAAACCATTTTAGCGAAAATTGTGCAACAGAATTTGTTAACTTACTAAGCAAATGGGAATCGTCAACTGGCCCAGAATTAGGAACAGGCATCCCGCAAGGGCCACAAGCATCCGGAATAGTGGCAGAGATGGTGCTAAGTGAATACGATGAATATATTGAAAAACTGCAAAAACACTATAGCTTTAAATATTTCCGTTATGTTGATGATATTCGAATATTGGCAGATAATGAAGATACTGTGAAGTGGGTTCTTTTTCTTTTAGATAAAAAGAGTAAGGATTTAGGTCTCTTTCCTCAATCATCAAAAATTGTTGTTCATAAAATCCGTGATATAAATTTGGAGGTTAAACGAATCAGTCTTCCGCTGTTTGATGATGATTTTGATGAAGAAAGAAAACCCGTAGAAGCCGTAAAAAGCATATCAAGGTTATTAAGAAAAGAAGACACAGATTTAACATTGATAAAACGGTATTTCCATTTTGTAAAGCATAGTTCGATTGCAAATAAACTTTCAATTAAGGCGGTTTCTTTGTATCCAAATTTAATCCATTCGTTTGCATATTATGTTTTGAGATATCCGCGAAAATTGCCTTTATCTATAACTAACTATATATTCAGCATTTGTAATGATAAAACACAACAATTTGCAGCTGGCGTACTATTGGAGTCTTCAATAGGGAAATTAACCAATAATGATGCAATGCGTTTTTCTTCTCTCGCCAAATCATTACTTAAGGAAAATAAGAAAAATTCTTTCATTGTAGATTGTCGATTCAGAGTCCAATTGATGTTGTTAATGATTTTATATGGAAGTGTAACTGAGAAACAGTATGTAAACTTTTTAAAGACACAGTGTAATTGGTGGGAAACTAAGGAACTGGTTTTTAGAACAGCCCACATAAATAAGCCTAGCATAGTGAATATAATTACTAGACAATTATCAAGCACTAGTTCCGATGTTTCATTAGCTGCGGCAAGACCGGTTGTGGAAGATTCAACAAGGTTTGTTCTTCCAACTATTTCTCAAATGTCACCTATAGCCCAAAACACATTGAAACGTGCCGGCATTATTCAGCGCAGTAGATATAGTAATAGTCAGATAAACAAATACCTATCTACAATTGTTGAAAAAGAGGTGAAAATTTCATGGAAACGAAAATTGGGCAAGGAACATGATCCGTTCGAAAGAAATGTCTTTTCATCTATGAGCTATTGGAAAACAGATCTTACTGCTTTTGTGAATATATGGGACACAATTGATGATAGATTATGCGATGTGTTGACATCAAATCATCCTCAATTAGGTGGTTATTCACTGGGAAATGTAGGTGGAATTGAATTTAGTTCGAAATTCAAAAAATACTTGCCCAAATTGCATTTAATGATTGTAGAGATACATAAACTCAGATTGCAGTCTCACTTGTCACATTCTGTAGTAAGGAATTCTCAAACATACACAGGTCCTATTAAGCAAAAGGAGCGCAAACGAATCAAAAAAATGATTATTAATGGGTTAGATGAATTGTCAATTTTCTGGCAAAACAACTAAAATGTATATTGTAGTTATTTTTGTCTATGCAGCTCAACATTAGATAATATTGTATCCGCATATTGGACTAAATTAAATCCTCCTTGTAAAATGGTAGTACCAAATACAAGGAGGGTTTTCTTATGGAAAAATATATTTATGATAAGTCGAACGGTTTATGGTATGAACTGCAGGGGGATTATTACATTCCTTGTTTGAAACTACCGGATGAAGAACAGGTTGAGGTCGGTATATGGGGTATGCGGCATTTGGAGTATATCAAACATCATCGCAAAGGGTTTTACACATCATTGCTTATTAGTTGTGAACTTAATCGTTATCTTGCGGATGTTAATAAGGAAGCGGAAGAAATGCTTGATGCACTTATTTCCCAATACAAAACCGCCGAAGGCATAACCGAGAAACTAAAAGCAGAAAATCAAAAGGAGTGGGTAGGTCGGATGAATAACATCCGTAATAGAGTTGTTGAGATAGTGAACGCAGATTTAATATATCAATAAAAAGTAAAAGAGTATGGATTTCAAATTCGAGATCCATACTCTTTTTAAATTAAATTTGTGGATTAAAATTCAACATCATTTCCGTTTGTTACGACTGTGTTACTTGACGGCAATTCGTTAAGCAATTGTTGGAATGCAATAAGAATTGTATCCTTAAGACTATTTTCCCACATTGTAACGCTCGGACTCATCTTTTTGTACAACGACAAAAGTTGTTGCTTTTGTTCATTTAAATCTTTGACTTCGGGCATAAACAACGAGAAGAATTTAATAGTAAACTTCTTACCAATACAAGCCATGTGCACGAGAACACCTAATTGCTTGCATTCGTTCGATTGAACCAAAATACCCTCTAAATTTTCTTGGTTTGTGCCAGAAAGTGCGCAACAATGACAAATCTTAGCTGTTACAGTATCACCATATTCTTCTTCAAAAACAGATTTGATTTTATCCAAAACTATAGTTTGTTCAGGAAGTTTTACACGTTTAGAAATCATTAACTCTTTATCTTCATCTCTAACTGCAACGGAATATTGAAGAATTTTTTCTTCAAAAGCAAGGTTTTCAAAGAAGCCCTTATATTCATCATCGTGCCAAGAGATAGAAGAGATATCGAAATATAATTTTTCTTCACTTGAAGTAACAGCATATCCCTTCGGTGCATCACCGCCACCGTTATTTAAAGAGTGCAAACGTTCTTGTTGTTTTTGGCTCATAGGCAGTTGCTTCGAAAGCATATATTCTAAAACCTGTTTTTCGCTAGCATATGCACCAATCCACATTAAACCAGATGCAATTGTTGTAAGGAGTTTGCTTGAGGTATTGTGATGATATTTTATTGAAATTAAAGCTCCGGTACGATTTAAATCATACATCATAGAACTTGCTTTATTGTAATCAATAGCTTCTTGTATTATTGAAGTGTGACCATTAACAATCTTTTCAGCTTGTTCTAAAGAAGCACTTGTGTTTTTACGAATAGCGGCAATTAGATCAATCTTATTATCTCCGACTTTATCAAGAACAACATTATATTTTATCATTTCACGAATTCTGCCGTTTTTCTCGTCTAACAAGTCATTGATTTTATTTCTAATAACTGTATCTCCACCCATTTGTTTGATATAATACAACTCAGCAAGTAGAATCTCAGCAGTATAAACATTTTTGAAGAAGCCATTGTAAAGTTTGCTAATTTTTTCAAAATCTTCTGTTGAAAAAGGTTTCAACATAGCAAAATACCAAACATAAGTTGATAATAACTTCAAATCTACGCTGATTATTTTTTCGAAATCACCACTTTCGAAAGCATTCCAATATGAATCGACCGAATCTTTAACAAGTTGTGCATCAATAGTAGATGCTGTTTTAAGGAATTCTTCCTCGCATTTTCCGTATTCATCATCGGCTATCATATAACAATCGTCAGATTTAACGACCATATTATGTAATGTATCAACTCTTTCTGAAACGGATCTCATATAAGAAATTTGCTTTGAATTATCATCGGGCTTTAACTCGTAATTAGCAAACATTTCAATGAATTTATTGTTATCTTCAATTACCTTCCATATTGAAGAAAGAACTGATTCATATGTTGTCTTTGTCAAAAATTCACGAGCAATATCTTTAAAGTCGTTATCTAACTTGTTTTGCACCTCTGTAAATTTAGCGTTCATCAAGCCTAAATATGCGTTTATTACTGTAACAAAGTCAGGGTCTTGGCTATAATTTACCAATTGTTTTGATTCTTGCATATTTTGCAATTTCTCACAAATTTGTTCTATAGAAGCATTTGACGATAAAAGATCATAAAACTCTGTGGCAAGTTTTTCTTGAACCTTACTATAATAGAGCTGTGTAGTTTTTTTGTTGTTTTCAATAGTGGCGTTACAATAACCAGTATATCTAACAAACTTAACTGCTTCTTGCATTTTTTTAATCACTTCTAAAGCGGATTTATAATCGAAAGTGTTTTCAAACTCTGAACTCAACTTTTGTAACAATTCTTTGTACATTGCATGCATGTCATCATAGTTGACATTGATTCTCACAATAACAAAATTTGGAAAGTTGCGTTCACTTACAATTTGAGAAAAGACATCATCTGCTTTCAATATGCATTCGCCCATTCGTTCATAAAAGTCAGAATAATTCTTACAACTATTAAACTCTTCTCTTACCTTTAAAAATCTTTGATTGTAAATTGCTTGACATTCTTCTTTTTTCTTGTTAAACCAGTAGAAACCGTATCCGGCTGCACCACCGATTAGTAATAAAATAAAGATAACCATGTTTATTCCTCCGAAATTAATTTCTTATACTCTTCAATAAAGATATTATATCCTTGCAAACGTATTTCCGTCTGTTGCTTCAACGCGTTCAACCGACCTTCGATAAGCGGAATCCATTCCAAAAATGCGTTGCTTCCAGTGCTTGTTGTGAAAAACTCTTCGTTTTTATGAATTTTGCTTAGAGCTTTATCTATTAATGATATAAAGTCTAATTCATTCTTTATCAGTACAGCATAATGTGAACCTATTTTTGACTTGTGTTTATCAAAATCTTTATCCAATTCCGTGTTAATCGCATTTAGTCTCGCAACAGTTTTATCATATAAATCTTGGAATACCTTGTAGATGCTTAATTGTGTTACACGTCTATTTGCCATTGACAAAAACAACTCTTTGTCATTTGCAAAATTATAATCAATTTTAGGTTTTACCCATAAATCAACTTGTACTTCAAATGGCTTTTTCGTTTTTTCATAATATATCAACGATTTACCCATTGAAAAATTCGCAACTTGTTCAAGTTGGAGTGGCGTGGCAGAAACGGCAGAGCCGATTAATTCACGATCGTCTTGAGCAATCAACCTATGAATAAGTTTTAAGCCAGTGTTTTTGGTTACTTCTGGAGCCAGCGCAGTTGGCAATTGATCCGCTATTACGATGGCCTCACGCAACGCTCGAACTTCTGCTAACATTTTTATGATATAAGCAGTGGCAGAAACCTTTGGGTCAACTGTTTCAGATGAAGATTGTTGCGAGGTAGGAGCAATAATATTATGAGCTTCTTCTATAAATATCGCATGTCTCACTGGAACCTTTTCACCAGTTTCGGGGTCGATTCCGCCATTTGGATCGATTTTTAACGTTTCAAGTATATAGTTGCACAATAAAAGAACAAAAAAGTTTTTGGCGTTTTCCCCTAAAACTTCTAGTTCAACTATAGCTGAGGAAGTAAGCCATTCTTCTGGCGATAAAGTTGAAGTTTTAGTGTTAAATAGTTCGCCAGTGCCTCGCTCCATTAGATTTCCTAATCGAACTTGTAACCAGCTAGTCATGTTACCTTTGATTTCGCTATCATATGTCGACGAATTAATCTCGTCTTCCAAAATATCGTATACATCAGTAAGAGTGGGAAACTCTAATTCACCATCGTTAATTTCCTCAATGTCCCAACCTAGTTTGGTATATGCTTTTTCGATCGATGCACTTAAAAACTTATACACGCCGCCCTCTAACATAAACGAACCTTGAAATACGCTTAAAATAGCATCAATGTGGTCACTAAGCCGTACACCGCGTGGAAACTCAAAAGGATTCACTCTTAGAGGAAAGTGGCTTTGCAAGTGTGGTGAAAAAAGAAACACATCGCTCATTTCGGGACTGCTTAATAATTCTCTGTATTCTTTCTTTGCTGGTTCCATTACCAAGAAAGGAATATTATGACGCTTTAACTGGCTAACCAAATGTAACATCGTGTTAGTTTTACCAGAACCGGGAGCACCAGTAAAAAATGCGTGCTTGGGAAGCAATTTTATCGGAAAATTAACAACATATCCGTTATTGTCCAATCCGATTCTCAAGCCTTTTTCAACAAATTTTGGCGATGTCTCTTTAGGAATTTCAATATTTTCTCCATCAAATAATGCTGGCAACCTGAAAAATGGCTCCACTTCGTTTAACAGATATGTTGTCGCCCACGTAGGACACGCCGCAATATCTTTGTTTTGACAATAACCTTCAGGTTGAGAGCCAAACCTACTTAATATACTATATTTTCCATTTTCATCCACTTTAATGTTTGCTAATGTAAAATCACCTTCATTAATAGCTTCCGAAGCAGCTGCGTTTAAAATCATTTTAGATGAAAAAACGTTATTAGCAAATGCGTACACATTAACTCTAAAGTGGGGAGTGGATTGAATACTTGACATCCAATCATCATACTCTTTTTTTACGGTTTGAGCGTAACTGTCGGTTTTTGCATCTACGGCATTTGATACAAGCTTAATATCATTGTCACCTTGCAACGCTTTAATTGTAGGAGTAAACTGTAGAATAGTTTCTCTAATAAGAGATATGGGGAACAAGTCTATTCTGTATGCGCAACATGCATTGTCATCGTAAGACGAACCGATTATCTCCATCATTCTAAACAAATCATATAATCTTGCTGATTCATCCACTTCCCAATGTGGAACAAAGTGAATCAAATCCGTTTTATCAGCCAACGGATTATATATTTCTGCAACTCTTTCATTTTTAATTAAGGTTGTACCAGCAGCAAATTCCATCGAGGGTAATTCGCACTCAATAAAATTGTAAAAATCCGAGAGCGGATTTTTATGAACGATAGGCTTTAATAAGGTTAGGGTTTCTTCATCGTTTGACTGAATCAAGAAATATAAACTAAGTCGCTCACCTTTTTCTTTACTATTATCAAAACAATAAAGCAAATGAAAACTTGCTCCGGTCGCCAAACCGATGCCGTGCCATTGCCTTAAAAAGTCACTATGTCTTTTTAAAACACCTTCTATACCTGTATCAGAAAGAGATTGGTATTTATGTAATGTCAAATCTGGTATTTGAACAATTTTAAAACTTAAAACCGCCATTGTTTTCCCCTCTTTCAAATGCAACCATAAGAGAATCAAAATCTCTTATTGCGCATATTTCTTGCTTGCATTTCGGCCTGCTGAATCTGTAATCGCAATTTTTCTTGTGCATCTGCTTTGTGTTGTTCAAATTCTGCCTTTTTCTCATCAAGGGCGGCAATTGCAGCAGAGGCATCTGCAGAATCTGCTTCAAGTTTTACACCTCTAAGAGAGTCAGCTTCTTCAGATAATTCTTCAATACCAGAACTGTATTCCTCTATTTTGTCTTTTTGTTCTTCTTGAAGTTTCTCTCGTTCTTTCTCAACTTTGTCCTCAAAATCTTTCTCGCGAGTTATTGCGAGTTGCTTTAATGCTTCCAAAGTTTTTCTTTTGTCCTCTGCTGAAAGCGAAGATTCTTCAATAATTCTATACTGTTCTTCTAAAGCTTCCTTATCACGCAAGAATTTTTCGCCTTCTTCATGAAGACCTTCATCTCTTTCTTTTGTTCTTTCTACATTTCTTTTTATAACTCTACCATCCAAAGAACCTTTTGATTTTTGAAAACCTCTACCCATTTTAATTGCTCCTTATTTAGAATTTTTTGTTTCTCATATTTCTTGCTTGCATTTCGGCCTGCTGAATCTGAAGCCTAAGTTGCTCTTTGTACTTTTCCTTTTCAACCTCAAATTCAGACTTTTTATCTTTTAATGTTTCTATCACAGTAGAAGCATCAACAGAGTCCGCTTCAAGGTGAGTGTTTTCAAGAGAATCTATTTCTTCTGAAATTTCTTCGATCCCTGATGTCACATCATCTATTTCACGTTGTTGTTCGTCATGAAGACGTTCTCGTTCTTTTGCAACCTTTTCATCAAAATCTTTCTCACGCATAAGCGCAAGTTCTTTCAAAGCCTCTAAAGCTTTTATTTTATCTTCGTTAGATAAACTTGATTCATCAATATCTTCAAAATGCTGTTCTAGCGCTTCTTTATCTCTTAAAAATTTATCGGCTTCTTCATAAATGGTTTTTTCTTTTTCTTCGAATTCGGTGCGATGGCGACCGATCGAGCGAGAATCTAATGAACCCATAGTTAATGTTTTCTGTTTTTTCATACATAATTCTCCTTGATTTTTTTGAAACATAATTTTCAATAAATCGTATTTATGATACACTTAATCTATTTTACCTCATAAAATATAACATATTATACCAACCATTTCAACTCTTTTCGACATTAAAAGTGATATCAACAGATAATTAGCTATTATTTATCAACTCTACCGTGGTAATGAGATAAACAGAGTTTTGAGTTTTTAACCATTAACACCTAATAAAAAGTTGAATCTCATACGTGTTTCATATATAATACTAAGTAACAAATAATATATAGTTAATTGATCGTATCTGCCTTCTTCTTTGTGCAGTGAAAGGAGGACTATATAAAATGAAATATGATAATAATACAATTGTCGTTTTCAGAGGACCTGAACGAGTAAGAAAAAGACCAGCGGTTATCTTTGGATCTGATGGAAAGGAAGGTGTTGTCTCTGTTATTAAGACTTTACTCGATATTTTTGTCACCGAGGCTGCGCTTGGTTTTTCTTCAGGTATTGATGTGAGTGTTCACACTGATAATTCAATTGGTGTTCGCAGTTATGATAGAGGCTTCGTTCTTGATGAAACCATCATTGATGGCAAGCCCGCATGGCATCAAGACTTTTGTGAATTATACCGTGGTCCACGTGAACCCGACGAGAATTACTATTTTAGTTTGGGAAATCACCATAATGATTTGTATGGACAGGTGGAAACGCCTATGCCTAAATACCAGGTGGATACTGACCATAGATTTGACCTGTGTTGCGTCCAATACGTGTCAAAATTTATGCATGTAGAAACAATACGAAATGGCACCAAGAAGATACTCGATTTCGAAAAAGGATACAGTGTCTCCGATTTGCATAAGGAACAATCTTCCGAGCCCACAAGCACATTCATTCATTTTTTGATTGACTCGGATGTTTTTGGAGATATAAACTTTCCTATATCTGAAATTGCAGATTTTTTGAGAAATGTTGCAATTACTATTCCTGGGCTAAAATGCGAAATTGACGATGAACGCAACAACATTTCATCTACGTTCTTGTATCCAAATGGTACAGAGGACTACGCTGCCGAGATTTCAAACACTATTTCTTTGCCGCTGTTTATAAATGAAATGGAAGCAAAAGGTAAAGATCGATACAACTATCGAGAATACGATGCAAAGGTTAAGGTTGTTTTTGGATTTGTAAAGGATTCCCCAAATACAATCTGTTTGCACAATTATAGAAAATTAGAGTATGGCGGATATCATCTTGACACAATCAAAGAACAGTTGCTTCACCACATTAACTGGGAGTTCATCTGGGATTTTAGAGATGACTCTAGTCCTGACGATGAGAATAACTATTACTCCCGGAGAAGATTTGAGTTATCGTTTGATGATATAAAGGAAAATATTGTCTTGATAATAGAAACAAACTGTACTAAATATGCTTCCAATTATGTGAATGCAACAAAGAAAGCAATTAAAAATCGAATGATAACTGATATGGCTCATGACCTCATCTCCGGAGATTTTCAATATTACTTAAAGCAAAATCATGAGGCTATATTTGAAATACTTAAAGATGTAAAACATGTAAAGGAGGATGAGCAATGCTGATTTGTAAATTGCAATTGAAGGATATTTTTAATTTTATCCAATATCAAAAAGCAGAAAATCGTCTTGCAACAATCTGTGGCAAAAAAGATGCTGAATTTATGACAGGAGGAAACGAACCTGTATATTTTAGGTTTTGCACATATTCCAATGACGATATTGAAAGAATAATGGCCCAAATAGAACAATGGCAGATTAAATGTGAGAATGTAGAAGATTGGGATCCCTCATTTGGGCATACTCAGGGAAGAATTAAAAGCGAATTTATAGTAAAAATTGAAAGAAAAGTAGTTTTAGTTCAGAGTGGAAAATTCGCAGGTGTTGTGGATTATTCGAAGGACTTAGGAGAACGATACGGTTTATTCTGTGCTCTGATTTCTGACTATATTGACACGCCCTTACATTTTCGTGTTTGGGAAGGATATGGTTCATCAGACCACGATATGATGCACAAAAGCAACTATTATCTCCAAAGAGTATAAAATCCATTTGTCGTTTTTTGCGACTTATTTCCCTCCTTAAGAAGGCGTAATTCAGATACTCTGTATATTACATTTTTTAGAAATGGCCCCCAATAAATAGTATTTTTGCATAATATTTAAAAACATCTAAACATTTTTTCATTAATGATTATTTAACAGGTGGCGTGTCATCACAAAGTCCGTTTTATGGTACACTTAATGTTGTAAGATGTATATACACAAAGGAGGGGTTACGATGAAAAAAGATTTACTTGAATTAGACAGACTGCCAACGTTAGATGAACTAAAAGAGTTTTTTAAGGAGAACGATTGGACGACAGCGAAGATAGATGACCCGGCTAGGAGAACTGATGATGAGCGCGCTGAGATTGCCTATGCGGCAAAACTGATGGATAAGAAGTTTGAGGAGCTTGTCCGTAAGAAAGGTAGGAATTCAGCCGCAAGATATTATGGTGTAGATAATCCTTTGATTGCACTTCAAAACAACACCGAAGATTTAGTTGCGAGTGCAGTTGTTAAGATTGCAAACGATGATGAATTAACCGATGCCATTCTTTCTCAGTTTGATTTTTCCGACCCTGACCTTGATAAGAAAGCAGACGACTTTTTACATAACGCTGTTAATACAATGCTTGACGTTATGGAATATGAAAAGCTTGCCGAAATAGTCCGCCTCAATTCCGATGAAAAGGATTTCAACGATAAGGTCGCCAATAATTACCGACTCAAAGATCACGTTCGTCGTTGGGAACATACCAAGGATAAGAAGAAAAATATTCTTACTCCTGACTTGAACGCTGAACTGAGAGAACCGCCAAAGTCGGTTGAGGAGGAAGCGATAGGCAACGTTCTTGTAGAACAGTTCATGGCTACTCTGGATGAAACCGATTACAAAATTTTCTCGCTTAAGCTACTCGGATATACACAAAACGAGATTGCTAAAGAGATTGGTTTTTCAAGTAATAGCGCCGTTTCGAACCGGCTTGCGGATATGGAACAACGTTTCAGAGAAATGATAAAATAAAAATTTTTAAAAAATTTTTGAATTTCAGGAATATTTTGTATATACAAGACCCGTTATATAGTAGAGGGATAAATTACCCGCACTTTTCAAAATGAAGAGTGCGGGATTTTTTATGCCCAAATATAACTTAAAGGAGGAAAACAAAATGTTCCTAACGGATAGGCTCAAAGAGCCTTAGAAAGAAAATGGCATCACTTCGTGATGGTATCGTCTTCGCAAGCATCGTGTTTTGATATCCACCGCATATTGCTTGACGTTGTCTTCGCAAGCATCGCGTTTGGATACCCACGGCATATTGCTTGGTGCTTTCGCAGCAAGCATCGCCTTTGTGTACACAAAACACCTTGTTAGGGGGTGACCCCTAATACCCCAAAAAGAATGAAAGGAATTATTAAAATGTCAAAAAAGAAAAACTCAGTAGTTATCTTTCGGGTAAGTGAGTATGAAAAGAAACGAATGGAATATCGTGCAAAACAGAGAGGACTCACTGTATCCGAATATTTAAGACAGTTGGTAGTAACCAACGATTTAAAAAATGAAAAGGAGAATGTAAATGAATAAAGAAATTACGAATTTAAAAATTGAGAACCTTAAAGAGTTCAAAGGCCATCCCTACAAGGTGGTAGATGACTGGGATATGGTTGCGCTCACCGAGAGTATTCGAAAAAGTGGTATTATCAACCCCGTTGTGGTGCGACCGATTGAGGGCAGTGAAAATTACGAAATCATATCCGGTCACAGAAGAATATTCGCAGCAAAAAAGGCAGGACTTACTGAAGTTCCTGCCTTAATTTATGCCCTCGACAAGGACGCGGCAATTGTTGCAGTAGTGGATAGCAATTTCAACCGCGAACACATTTTGCCAAGCGAAAAAGCCTTCGCATACAAGATGAGAAATGAAGCGCTGAAACGACAAAATAAAGATTCGGTCCAAGTTGGACTTGGCGACCAAATTGCAATGGTGCGAGCATCAGAAAGTGCATCGCAAATTAAAAGATATGTCCGTTTGACCAAACTCAATAAAAAACTTTTGGATATGGTAGATGAAGGCAAAATCGCATTCACTCCTGCGGTTGAATTATCCTTCCTAAACGATATTGAGCAAAATGATTTGCTTGAGGTTATGGAGGTGACGGAAGCCGCACCGAATCTTTCTCAAGCAATGCGTCTCAAAGAGATTAGCCAAAAGGCAGGTCTTACTCCCGAAACTATATCGGATATTTTAAGTGAACTAAAAGCCAACCAAAGAGAACGACTTCATATCCAAACCGAAAAGATTAGAAAGTTCTTCCCGAAATCTTACACGCTTCAGCAAATGGAAGACGAAATTATTAAACTTTGCGAGAAAAATTACCGCAACAAGCAAATGAATGCGAGGTGATAAAGATGGGATTTATTGTAGGCCTTGGTGGCGAACAGGAGTATAAAATTGGCAAAGTCAAGTATGTAGTGTCTTCCTCGTTTTTGCCAACAAAAGAAAAGGTTGATCTTAAAGAACGACTAGCAAGAGTTGTTACAAGCGATTTCACAGATTGGACAGATGCGCCAACAACAGATAATATGAATACGGAATATATGTGCTCGACTGTCGGAAAGGAGGACTAATGCAGTCGAAAGAAAAATTAGGAATTACTGCTCTCTATTGCCGACTCTCTCGTGATGACGGCAAAGAGGGCGAAAGCAATTCTATTAAAAACCAAAAGCGAATGCTCGCTAAATACGCAAAGGAACACGGTTTCCAAAACATCAAGTTTTATGAGGATGACGGCTTCACCGGCACAAACTTCAACCGACCGGATATGCAAAGACTTTTAGATGATGTTGAGAGGGGATATATTTCAACCATTATCGTAAAGGATATGTCTCGATTTGGTCGTGAGTATCTGCAGGTTGGTTACTATACCGAACAATACTTTCCCGAAAAGGATGTGCGATTTATTGCAGTTAATGACGGTGTTGATAGTAACGATGACGATAACGATTTCACTCCCATTAGAAATGTTATCAACGAACTCTATGCCAAAGACATTAGCCGAAAAGTCAGGTCAGCTCATCGTACTCGTGGAAGTCTTGGTGAACCGTTATCTCAACCACCTTATGGGTATATGAAGGATCCCAAAAACAAAAAGAAATGGATCATCGATCCAGAAGCTGCAAGTGTTGTAAAGGATATTTTTAAAATGTGTTTAGAGGGCAAAGGCAACGAAACCATTGCAAGAATCTTACAAGAAAGGCAGGTGTTAATTCCAATGGCTTATTGGCAATCGAAAGGACTTTCACGAGGTGGCAAAATAAAACAACCGAACCCTTACAAATGGTGTAAAACAAGTATTGCAAAGATTCTCTCTCAGCAAGAATACTGCGGTGACGTCATTAACTTCAAAAGCTATTCCAAATCCTTTAAGAACAAGAAACGAATATTCAAACCCCAAGAGGATTGGATGGTGTTCAAGGACGTTCACGAACCTATCATTGACCGTGAAACCTTTGAGCAGGTGCAGAAGTTGACGAAAGTCACAAAACGCAGGGCACCGAAAGATAAAAGCATCCCCAAGAATATGTTTGCGGATTTGCTTTATTGTGCCGACTGCAAACACAAACTTTGGTTTCATATCAATACCAAAAACAAAGATATTCACTATTTTAGTTGTTCCAACTACGTTAAGGATTACAGAGGTACCTGTCAAACAAGGCATTATGTCAGAGCAGATGCGATTGAAGAAGTAGTGACATGTGAACTTCAAAGGCTTGCGGATTTTCTTCGTTACGATGAAGAAGGCTTTGCTCAACTGCTTGCAGATAAGACCAATAAGGATATGCTTGAAGAACAGAAAAATGCCAAGCAAACCATAGACCAAAGTAAGGCAAGAATCCAGATGATTGATACGCTTTATGAAAGGTTATATGAAGACAATGTGTCGGGTAAAGTCACAGATTCATTCTTTATGGAACTATCTCACAAATACGAAAATGAGAAGGAAGAACTGAAAAAGAAAATCTTTAATTACAAAATCCGGCTCGACGAGTTGGACAAGATGGTTTTTCACAAAGAAATGTTTTTATCGGCAATTCGTAAATTTATGGAGATGAAAACCATTACGGCACCGTTGATTCGCGAATTAATTGACCATATTGAAGTACACGAAACCGAAGGCGAAGGAAAATACAAAACCCAACGAATTGTGATATTCTATCGATTCGTTGGTTATATAGAAATCCCCGAAAGCGCCTTCTCACGGCCTTTAACAAGGGATACAAGACAAGGTGTGGCGGTTTCGTATATACCGAAATCTTTACCGGCATAACAAAAAAGAGCAGGCAAAACCTGCTCTAAACACTAATGTGCATAAAAAAGAATGTTCATAACGGTTAAGTCCGTTATGAACATTCAACATGGTCGGAGTGTCGGGATTCGAACCCGAGGCCTCTTGGACCCGAACCAAGCGCGATACCAAACTTCGCCACACCCCGATAACGAGACACATTATATTGAATATTTGTACCCTTGTCAAGACCTGGTAGGAGTTTTTCAAGCATTGCATTACCAGGCGTTTCTGTTCGTATATTATTACAGGAGGGGAAGATGATGAGCTACTATGTTGAATATAATCCCGAATTGAAAAGGAAGTACCCGTCAGTGAAAAAAGAGCGAATAAAGCACCTGCGTGGGATTCTCACAATGCTTATGTTTATAGCGCTTGCATATTTTGTCGCTACAAGTGATGTACCGCGGCTTCTAATCCCGGGTGACCTTGATATTACTGTCAACGCCGTACAGACAATGGTAGAGGAGGTAAGCAGCGGCGTCATCGTGCGTGATGCCTTTGCAAACTTCTGTAAAGATATCATCCTGAGTGCATCTTAGCGTATATGACTGTCGTATTTCATCCCAATGTATATATTGTCCTTGTTGCACTGATACTGTTTGTGCCTTATCAATGGCTTTCTGCGTGGTTATTTGCCGTAGCATTTCATGAGATTGGGCACTGGTTGGCAGTACGGCTTCTTGGTGGTCATATCACAAAACTCACTATTGGTGTTTTAGGAGCTAATATGCAGGCAAGTCCGCTTGTGGATTGGAAGCGGATTATTTCCATTATGGCCGGACCGATCCTCGGTCTAACTCCGATCATTTTCCGCCGTTGGTTCCCAAGAACAGCAATTTGTTCCTGGCTTTTATCCCTATATAATCTTCTGCCGCTATTGCCTCTGGACGGCGGACGGATATTGCAAATACTAATAGGCGAAGATCGTATTTTTCGCACTATTGAGACTATTTTGCTCTCGTTGATGCTATTGTGCGCGCTGTACGCCAGTTTCGCCCTGGAATTGGGCATTCTACCGGTTGCTATTGTTTGTATCCATTTGTGCAGGTTAAGAAAAAGTCCTTGCAAACGGGTCATTTGCAAGGTAAAATAGAACCACCCATGGATAAACGAGGTAGAACTATGACAGAATTGCTGCAACGTGTGCTCCCCACTGTACAAAAACCTGCGCGGTATACAGGCGGAGAGTTTAATGAAATTAAGAAAGATCTGAAACAGGTACGCGTGCGCGTTGCCTTTTGTTTTCCGGATACCTATGAGATCGGTATGTCAAATGTAGGTATGCGGATCCTCTATGGCGTGATGAATGAAATGGACGGCGTGTGGTGCGAACGGGTCTTTGCTCCCTGGGGCGATATGGAGGAAGCTATGCGGACTCATGCGCTGCCTTTGTGGGCGCTGGAAAGTCAGGATCCTGTTAAGGATTTTGATATGATCGCCTTTACAATCGGCTACGAGATGTGCTACACAAACATTTTCAATATGCTCTCCCTTGCCGGGGTGCCCCTTCATGCAAAGGACAGAAACGGTCTTAAGAATATTGTATTTGCCGGCGGTGTATGCGCATATAACCCTGAGCCGCTGGCAGACTTTGTGGACTTCTTTTCCCTTGGAGAGGGCGAGGAAATCACCCGTGAAATCGTCGCCCTGTATGACCGTGCAAAGGCCGAGGAATGGACAAAGGAAATGTACCTGGCAGAGGTTTCCAAGATACCCGGAATCTACGTGCCCTCTTTCTATACTCACACGTACAATTCAGACGGCACACTGGCCGCCATCATCCCTGTCAAGGGCGCGCCTGCTTCTGTGAAAAAGCGCATTATTGAAGATCTTGACAACGCGTATTATCCTACGAAGATGATCGTTCCGTCCACAGAGATCGTTCATGACCGGGCAAATCTCGAGGTTTTCCGTGGTTGTATTCGCGGCTGTCGTTTTTGCCAGGCTGGTTTTACTTACCGTCCTGTTCGTAAGAAGAGCGCAGAGGTGCTCTACCGGCAGGCGGTAGAAACGCTTGCTGATTCTGGGCATAATGAAATCACACTTTCCAGCTTGTCGACCTCTGACTATCGGCAGCTGAAAGAACTGACAGATAAGTTGATCCCTTATTGCCAAACAAACCGCGTTAATCTTTCTGTTCCTTCGCTCCGAGCTGACAATTTTTCTCGGGAGTTAATGGGCAAGTTGCAGACACTGCGGAAAAGCGGTCTGACATTCGCTCCTGAAGCCGGTACACAGCGGCTGAGGGACGTGATCAATAAGAATCTGACTGAAGAGGAAATCCTAACCACTTGCGCTAATGCGTTTTCCGGTGGTTGGAATAACGTGAAGCTGTACTTTATGCTTGGCCTACCCACGGAAACAGATGAGGATGTTCTTGGCATTGCAGACCTGGTGTATAAGGTAATCCAAACCTGGAAGGAATATGCCTCCAATAAGAAAAGGGGACTGCGAGTACATGTTGCAACTGCCTATTTTGTGCCCAAACCTCACACGCCTTTCCAGTGGGAGAAACAGATCGATCCGCAGGAATATCTGCGGCGGTGCAGATTACTGAAGGATCATTTCTATTCCAAATCTATTGAATACAACTATCATACACCGGACATCAGCCGCCTGGAGGCAGTGACCGCCAGGGGGGATCGCCGTCTGGGAGCGGTCATTGAAGAAGCTGCAAGAAACGGTGCCAAGCTGGATGGCTGGGACGAGTATTTTAATTACGATGTGTGGATGGCTGCTTTTGAAAAATATGGCATTGACCCTGATTTCTACACAGTTCGCGGTTATGCTGAGGACGAAATCTTGCCTTGGGATACCATAGATGTTGGCGTGACTAAGAAGTTCCTGCTTAGAGAACGAAAGCAGGCCTACGCAGAGCGAGTCACGCCGGACTGCCGTCACAGCTGCGGTGGCTGCGGTGCCAGTGACCTTCTTCAGGAGGTAAAGTGCGATGCCTAGATTACTATTTGAGAAAACAGGTAAGGCGATTTGGATCTCTCACCTTGATCTAATGCGCGTGTTCCAGCGGGCATTTAAGCGTGCCGGTCTTCCACTGACCCATACCCAGGGTTTTAACCCCCGCCCCTCTGTTTCAATTGCATTGCCTTTGTCTGTGGGCGTTGAAAGCGTCTGTGAACTTCTGGACTTTGATTTAGAGGGAGATTCCTTTGACTGTGATGAAATCCGTAAGCTGCTGAACAACACTCTTGCAGAAGGCGTGCGCGTCGCTCAGGTATATGATACGGGCAGAAAGTTGAGGGATCTTTCGTTGCTGCACTGCCAGGTTATCCTAGAATACGATAATGGTGTTCCTGACAATGCTGTGACAGCCATTTCGAATCTGTTCGAACAAGAGTCTTTAATTGTGCAGAAGAAAGGAAAGAACGGCATTCAGGATCAGGATATTGCGCCTATGATCAAACGGCTGCAAATTCTTGCGGCAGGGGAGAGGGAACTAATCCTGGACGCAGACATTTGTTGTCAGAACCCCACATTGAACCCAATGCAATTGGTTTCCGCCATTACAACGTATCTGCCGCAGATTAGGCCCGATTTTGCAAAATGCAAGCGTATTGAGATTTTCGACAATAATATGACAGTATTCAGATAAGGAGCAAAAATATGGAGATGAATCCAAATTATGTACTGGAAGAATGCCCCATCTGCCGAGGCGCAGGTATGGTAATGCACGAGGGTGGCTGGAATGTACAGGTAGAGTGTGCAGATTGCAGCGCTCACACAGTATATGTGGAGTACAATTCCGAAAAGGAAAAAGCCGATGCGGAGGCTCAGGTCGTAAGGCTTTGGAATATGGGTAAAGTCGTTCGTACCGAGATCGGTGAATAAATAGAAAAAAATTAAAAAAAGTGCTTGCATTTTTCGGCAAGGTGTGTTATCATACGGTGGCTATCGAAAGAAGCAAGCAAAATCCGGGTTTGGCGAAGTTTGGTATCGCGCTTGAATGGGGTTCAAGAGGCCGCTGGTTCGAATCCAGTAACTCGGACCAAAAGACCGCATGTCACGATCGTGACACGCGGTCTTTTTCTACGCATTTCATTTTATCTATATTTTATACACTGCAAAATCACACAAAGTAAACAATATTTGCCATATTTTTGAAAAAAGCACTTGATTTTTATATTCCGATGTGCTAAAATACACCGGTCTGAAAACAAGGTGAGTCCTCTACGGCGCCGGGAACCATATCCCCGGGTATATCGCTGCATGAACGCCTAATATTAAGGAGGACAAAGATATGGATTTGGTAAAGGCTCTTTCCAGCCAGTACATGAAGGAAGAACTGCCCGAAATGCGGGTTGGCGACACTGTTCGTGTGCATGTGCGGATCAAGGAAGGCTCCCGTGAGCGTATCCAGGTGTTCGAAGGCACCATCATCGCCCGGAAGCACGGCGGCATCGGTGAGACCATCACGGTTCGCCGCATCAGCTACGGTGTAGGTTGTGAGAAGGTTTTCCCTGTTCACTCTCCCCGTGTTGCCAGCGTTGAAACCGTCCGTAAGGGCAAGGTTCGTCGCGCAAAGCTGTACTATCTGCGTGATCGTTTCGGCAAGGCTGCAAAGATCAAGGAAAAGATCTAATTGAAAATTCCGTAAAAAAAGAGGGGAAACCCTCTTTTTTTATTGCCCAAAATAGTTTATAATGAATGAAAATATACCCTCAACGACAGGAGGAGTCCTGATGGAAAACAACGAGCAAAACCCTATAGACAAAGTGAATGAGAAAAATGAACAAAAGCAGTGTGCTCTCCTTGCATATCTGCACGATATTGCTATTGGTATCGCTGTTGTTTTGCTGATCTTTGTTTTGGCCTTCCGTGGCGTTATTGTCTTTGGTCCTTCAATGAACAACACACTGGTTAATGGGGATTATCTTGTAGTTCTAAACAACACTTTTTACAGGAATCCTAAATCGGGCGATATTATTGTTGCAGGCAAGGATGCTTACAAAGACGGTGAGCCCATTATTAAACGAGTAATTGCAACCGAAGGACAAGAAGTAAATATTGATTTTGATAACGGTATCGTTTATGTGGATGGTGTCCCTTTGGACGAGCCGTACGCCAGCACCCCGACCAATCTTTATGAGGGCATCAGCTTCCCTTTGATTGTGCAAGAGAACTGTGTCTTCGTATTGGGCGATAATCGCAACGATTCTAAAGACAGCAGAAGCCCTCAGATTGGCCAAATTGACAGACGGGAGATCCTTGGCAGAGCGATTTTCCTGGTACTCCCCGGAAAGGATGGGGCAACTGACAGAAGAGATTTTAGCAGAATTGGAGCGCTTTGGTAATGGAACAGGATAGAATGAACATTCAATGGTATCCCGGTCATATGACCAAGACCAGGCGACAGATCGAGGCAGATCTGAAGCTTGTTGATGCGGTCTGTGAGATCGTGGATGCCAGAATCCCCATATCCAGCAGAAATCCGGATATTGATTCCATCTGCGGAAATAAGCCTCGGATTATCATACTGAATCGTATGGATCTGGCGGATACGGAGGCAACCAAGCGCTGGATGCAATTTTTTCGAAATAAGGGCATGTCCGCAGTTGCAACAGACTGTAAAACAAAAAAAGGCATTTCCAATTTTGAGCCCGCCGTCCGCTCTGTCCTAAAGGAAAAGATTGAGCGCAATGCTGCAAAAGGCATGAACAAACCTTTGAAAGTTATGGTTGTAGGTATTCCTAACGTGGGCAAGTCCACCCTGATCAACCAGATTTCCGGCCGAAAGGGCGCAAAAGCAGAAAATCGCCCCGGCGTCACCAGAGGCAAGCAGTGGGTGAACGTAAATGCCGGTCTGCTTTTATTGGACACCCCCGGTATCCTTTGGCCTAAGTTTGAAGACCCGAAGGTAGGTATGATGCTGGCATATACCGGCGCTGTAAAAGAGGGCGTGATTGATGTCGAGGAACTGGCGGCCCATCTGATGGAACTGCTACTGAAGTTCTATCCAGATACCTTACGCGAGCGCTACAAAGTGGAAGCAGAGCAGGGGACTGCCGGCTACCTTCTTCTTGAGCAGGCTGGCCGCAATCGCGGTTATCTGCTTTCCAGGGGTGAGATTCACACTGAACGTATGGCAAAAGTTCTACTGGACGAATACCGGTCCGGTAAGCTGGGGCATTTTACACTGGAAATGCCGGAGGACATGGTATGATTGATATGTGGGAGTTTGAAAATAAGCACATTAACGAGGGCTATCAGCTGATTTGCGGCGTTGACGAGGCTGGGCGCGGTCCTTTGGCAGGTCCTGTTTGTGCGGCAGCCGTGATCTTGCCTGCCAATATTGAAATCCCGGGTCTGAACGATAGTAAAAAGCTTACGGATAAAAAACGCAGAGAGCTGTTCCCAATCATCTGCGAAAAAGCTGTTGCGTACGGTATTGCCTTTGCTGATCATAAGGAAATCGACGAGATTAACATTCTGCAGGCAACATATCTTGCTATGGATAGAGCAATTGCCCAATTGACGGTAAAGCCGGATTTCGCCCTCATTGATGGCAATCGAGCAAAGGACTTTGGTCTGCCTCTTGAAACAATTGTTGGCGGTGACGGCCGCAGCGCCAGCATTGCAGCCGCTTCCGTCCTTGCCAAGGTGACCCGTGACGATTTTATGCTGAAGATGGCTGAATCCTATCCTGAGTATGGATTTGACATACATAAGGGCTATGGTACAAAGGCGCACTATGCAGCTTTGACCGCGCACGGACCCAGCGCCATTCATCGCCTGACCTTTTTGAAGAAGTTCTATGGGACGGAATAATATAGTCGGCGCGTGGGGCGAATCCATCGCCGCTGAGTATCTGCGGAAGAAAAGGTATACTGTTCTCGCATCCGGTTATCGATGCCGATTTGGCGAGATTGATTTAATCGTTTGCGACAGAAAATATCTGGTCTTTGTGGAAGTTAAACTGCGGAAAAATGACCGATTTGCCAGCGCTATGGAGTTTGTGGATATTAACAAGCAAAGCCGCATTCGCATAACCGCGGAGATATATCTTTCTCAAAATCCAACTGACTTGCAGCCCAGATTTGATGTGATCGAGATATACGCACCCGACGGCCTTGAAACAAAGAATCCCGTCATTCATCATATGGAGGACGCCTTTACATGAAGTTTCCCGTATTTGACCTGCACTGTGATACCGCCCTCGCCTTACTGGGAGTCGACTATTCCGGTACAGGCAATCTGCGGGAGAATCCATTCCATATTGATTTAGAAAGAGCCAAGAAACATCCGGGTTATGCCCAGTGCTTTGCTTGCTTTACGACTCCTTGGGAGCGTTTGCCCAATGGGGTCTCCGTTATCACGCTTTTTGAGCGGGAAATGGCGACTGTCTTAAGTCAGGTGGAAAAGAACAGTGATATGATCCGTCTGGCTTATTCGGCAGAAGAAATTGAAGAGAATAGAAAGCGGGGAATTATGTCTGCTCTGCTGACGATTGAGGGAACAGCAGGCATTGATTACAATCCCGGTCTGCTGGAAGACCTGTATAAGATCGGCTTCCGCATTACAACGCTTGGCTGGAACGAAAAGAACCCTCTCACAGGCTCCTGCGTGACCGGAGGAGGTCTTACTGATAACGGACGGCAATACGTAAGGGAGGCTCAAAGAGTCGGTATTGCAGTGGATGTGAGCCACATAAGCGATGAGGCTTTCTGGGACATTATGGAGATCACGGAAAAACCGATCATCGCCTCCCACTCTAACAGCCGCTCGGTTTGGAATGTCCCACGAAATCTGACGGACGAGATGTACAAAGCGATCTGCCAATCCGGCGGCACCGCCGGTATCAATCTTTACAGTGCTTTTGTTGGCGAGAATCCCAATATTGACACCGTTTGCAATCACATATTCCATTTCCTGCACCTGGCAGGGAATGACAAACATATATCCCTGGGCGCTGACTTCGACGGCTGTGACAAGCTTCCCGACGGTATCTGCGGCGTACAGGATTATGATAAGCTTGCTGACCGCCTTATGGAGCGCGGTCTTTCCGAAGAAACTGTATTTCGTATTTTCTGGAGTAATGGGTTAGGAGTGATAGAGAGATGCTCTATGTAAGCACACGAAAAACAACTGACACTTATACTGCCCACAGGGCTTTACACGAGAGCTTTGCGCCTGACGGCGGTCTCTTTGTACCTTTCCATTTGCCGCCTTTTACTCAAGAAGAACTGGCTTCTTTCAAAGGTCAGACATCCGGAGAGGTGATCGCGCGGATCCTGAACCATTTCTTCGGCTTGCGCTTAACCGGCTGGGATGTGGAATGCGCTATCGGCAGAACGCCCTTCAAAACACAGGCTATGAATTACCGCCTGATTGTTGCAGAGGCGTGGCACAATTCCCACGGCAATCAGGACTACCTGATGAAGAATCTGTTTGCTATGGCAACAGGTAAGGGATTCTCTACCTGCATCCCCGACGGCTGGACGTATGTCGCCATTGAGATAGCCCTTTTGTTTGCAATATTCAACACAATAGAGACAATTCCTGAGAGTGGTCTTGACATTGCCGTATCTACCGGTGACTATCGGGATATTTTAGCCGTCGTTTATGCAAAAGACCTGGGATTGCCTATCAATATGATTGTGTGCGCTTGTGACGAAAAAGGTACGTCCTGGGATCTATTCAACAGGGGAGAGCTAAGCACTATCGGTTCCTTCGGCAATGATGAGAAATACCTGGAAACTCTTCTGCTGAAACGGTTGGGCATTAATGAGCTACATCGCTACTATGACGCCACAGCAAAGCGTTCTGTCTATCGTGTCGATCCTGAGCTGTTTTATCAACTCAAGTACGATGTATTTGCCGCAGTTGTAAGCACAGGTCGGGCAGATGCTGTCATCTCCAATCTTTATCGAACCAATCAGTATTATATGGATGCCGGCACAGCGCTGATCTACGGCGGTCTGCAAGACTACCGCGCCCGAACAGGCGAAGTTAAGGATACGCTGATCATCGCCAAGCAGCGGCATAGCAAGGCAGAGGTGTAGGTATGGCGCTGTACGCAATAGGCGACCTACATTTATGCCTTGGCGCGCCGAAGCCAATGGATGTCTTTGGTGGCGCGTGGGTAGGTTATATGGACAAGCTGAAAGAAGGTCTGTCCGTAGTCGGTCCGGAGGACACCACGGTTCTCTTAGGTGATCTTTCCTGGGCGCTGGACCTCAACTGTGCCAGAGATGACTTTGCCTGGATCAATGAAATACCGGGACGGAAAATCATCTTAAAAGGCAATCATGACTACTGGTGGAATACTGCCACAAAGTTCTATAAGTTCTGTGAAGAAAACGGCTTTTCCGACATGTGGATACTCAACAACAACCATTTTGAGTGTGAAGGCTATGCCATCTGTGGCACCAGAGGCTGGTTTTTTGAGGAAGAGCGGAGCAATGAACACGATGAAAAAGTCTTCAAGCGGGAACTGATCCGCCTGGAAGCATCGTTGCAGGCAGCAGGTGACTTACCAAAGCTTGTTTTTCTGCACTATCCCCCCCGCTACAAAGGCTACACCTGTGGCGAGATCCTGGAGATTATGCAGCGCTATGATGTGCGTCAGTGCTTTTACGGACACCTCCATGGGGCGAGCCACGGACTGGCCATGGAGGGACAGTGGGACAGTGTTGATTACAAGCTGGTATCGGCAGATAAGCTTAATTTCCGACCCCACCGGATATTTTAATAATTTTTGCAGAAAAGTGTGGACAACCGACGTATTTTTTGCTAATATAGTTCGGATGCAAAATAAGTAAATGAAGACTGCTCCCGCAGTCTGCTAATTGGGAGGATATAAACCATGAACATTAAGAGTAATGAGAGAAACGGCAATCAGGTCACCATCGTTGTGGAGATTGACAAGGAACTGATGGAATCCGGTGTCCAGAAGGCATACATGAAGGCTCGCAAGAACATCATGATCCCCGGCTTCCGTAAGGGCAAGGCTCCCCGGAAGATGATCGAATCTATGTATGGCGCTCATGTTTTCTACGAAGACGGCCTGGAGGAGATCTTCCCCGAGGTTTACGAATATGCTGTTATCAAGCAGGATGTGAAGGCAGTTGGCCGTCCTAGCCTGACCGATATGGATATCAGCGAGGACGGCATCGTCACCATCACTCTGAAGACCGATGTGTACCCCGATGTCACACTGGGCGAGTACAAGGGTCTGGAGGTCGAGAAGGCTGAAGCAACTGTTTCTGATGAGCAGGTGCAGGCCGAGCTGGACCGTATGGCGCAGAACATTGCATCCACCGAGACTGTTGAGCGCGCTGCAGAGATGGGCGACACTGCAAATATTGATTTTGAGGGCTTTGACAATGGTGTGCCTTTTAACGGCGGTAAGGGCGAGAACTTCGATCTGAAGCTGGGCTCCGGCTCTTTTGTTCCCGGTTTTGAGGAGCAGGTTGTCGGTATGTCTGCCGGCGAGGAGAAGGATATCAACATCACTTTCCCCGAGGACTATCACGCTGATCTGGCCGGTAAGGCTGTTGTGTTCCACGTAAAAGTCAACAAGGTGACCGCTACCAACGTTCCTGCACAGGATGATGAGTTTGCAAAGGACGTTTCCGAGTTTGAGACTCTGGATGCTCTGAAGGCAGATATTCGTGCCAAGGCTATGGAAAGAGCTCAGAAGCAGATCGATAGCGCTTTCGAGCAGGCTTGTGTGGATAAGGCTGCTGAAAACACCACCGTTGATATGCCCGCAGCTCTGGTAGAGCAGGAGCTGGATACCCAGATGGAGCGTTTTGCTTACCAGCTGCAGATGAGTGGCTACTCCGTTGAGCAGTATGCCAAGATGATGGGCGGTGATCTGAGCACTATGCGCAATGCCTTCCGTCCCGCTGCCGAAAAGCAGGCAAAGGCAAATGTGACTTTGGCTAAGATCGTTGAAGCAGAAGGCATCACTGTCACCGACGAAGATGTGAACGCCGAGTTTGAGGCTATGGCAAAGCAGTATGAAATGGAAGTCGACAAAATCAAGTCTATGGTTCCCGTCGAAGAAGTCAAGACCAGCCTGGAGACCCGCAAGGCCGTCAAGGTGATCGTCGACTCTGCTGTCGCTGTTGCTCCCAAAGCTAAGGTAGAGGAATAACCTGCCATACAAATGGTTAGAATGTTTCAGACCCTGAAAGGAGACATGACCATGAGTTTAGTACCCTATGTTGTTGAACAGACCAGCCGCGGAGAGCGTAGCTATGACATTTTCTCCCGGCTACTGAACGATCGTATCATTTTTCTGTCTGAAGAAGTAAATGATACCACCGCCAGTTTGATTGTGGCCCAGCTTCTGTACCTAGAAGCACAAGATCCTGACAAGGATATCCAGTTCTATATTAACAGTCCCGGTGGCAGTGTGACCGCAGGTATGGCAATCTACGATACTATGCAGTACATTAAGTGCGATGTGGCTACTATTTGCGTAGGTATGGCTGCATCTATGGGCGCATTCCTTCTGTCTGCCGGTACCAAAGGCAAGCGTATGGCTCTACCTAATTCCGAGATTATGATCCACCAGCCCTCTGCCGGCACACAGGGTCAGATCACGGATATGGCGATCCATATGAAGAGGCTGGAAACCATCAAGGCCAGAATGAACCGCATTTTGGCCGAGAATACCGGACGGTCCGTGGATGAAGTGACTGCCGCCTGCGAGCGGGATAACTTTATGACCTCTGAAGAAGCAAAGGAGTACGGTATTATCGACCGTGTCCTCGACCGTCACTAATTAGAAAGGCGGACATTTTCATGCCGAATATGGATGAGCAGATCCTCAGTTGTTCCTTCTGCGGAAAAACAGAAGCTCAAGCCCGTCTGATTGCTGGGCCCGGCGTCTGCATATGCAGTGACTGTGTGCAGGCCTGCTGCGATCTGCTCCGCGAGGATGAGAACAATTCTGATATGCCGGATGTTCTCCCAACCCCCGCAGAAATTAAGGCATATATGGATGGCTATATCATTGGCCAGGACAATGCAAAGATCGCCTTGTCCGTTGCCGTATACAACCACTATAAGCGTATTTATCTGTCTGCAAATACAGATGTGGAGCTCCAGAAGAGCAATATTTTGCTTATCGGCCCCACGGGTTCCGGCAAAACCCTCTTTGCCCAGACCCTGGCCAAAATACTGGATGTACCATTCGCAATTGCAGATGCAACCACTTTAACTGAGGCAGGTTATGTGGGCGACGACGTAGAGAATATTCTTGTTCGCCTTCTCCAGGCTGCTGATTTTGATCTGGAACGGGCAGAACGCGGTATTATCTATATCGACGAGATGGATAAGATTGCCCGCAAGAGTGAGAACACCTCTATTACCAGAGATGTTTCCGGCGAAGGCGTCCAGCAGGCTCTTTTGAAGATTTTGGAAGGAACGGTTGCCAATGTACCTCCCCAGGGTGGCAGAAAGCACCCTCAGCAGGAGACCATTCCGGTAGATACCTCTAAGATTCTCTTTATCTGCGGTGGCGCTTTTGATGGCTTGGATAAGATCATCGAGGCCAGAACGGATAAATCCGCAATTGGCTTTGACGCTCCCGTGGAAAGCAGAAAGAACCGCGATATTGGTAAGCTTTTTGCTCAGGTTCAGCCCCACGATTTGATCAAGTTCGGCATCATTCCCGAACTCGTGGGCCGTATGCCCGTGATCACCAGTCTGAATAACCTGACTCAGCAGGATCTCGTTCGCATTCTGACCGAGCCGAAGAATGCTATCACAAAGCAATATGAGGCGCTCCTCGCAATGGACAATGTTGTGCTGGAGTTCCAGCCTGCAGCTTTGGAAGCTGTGGCGAAAAAAGCGGTCGACCGACAGATCGGCGCCCGTGGCCTGCGTGCTGTAATGGAAGAGATAATGACGAAAATTATGTTTGTCATTCCAACAGATCTTACCATTCGCAAGGTGATTATTACCCCCGATACCATCGAGGGAAAAGAGCCGAAGATTCTGCGTGACAAATCCAAACCTCGCGAAAAGTTGACGGCGAGCAAATAATAATGTGAGGGGGTAGTTTACTACCCCCTTTTTCTTAATTTCCGGAAAGGAGGATGGACATGAGTGAACGTTTTATTGCCGGAAAGCTGCCTGTATTGGCCCTGCGGGGCCTGACCGTTTTCCCGGAGCAAACTGTCCATTTTGATATAGGTCGCAAAAAATCCGCCCTTGCGCTGGACTATGCGATGAAACACGACCAGATCCTGTTTTTGGTCCCTCAGAAAAATATATTAGACGATGATCCCGGCCTTGCCGGACTGTATACCATCGGCACCGTTGTTAGAGTGAAGCAAATCCTTAAATCTCAAAATGAGAACATCCGGGTTTTGGTGGAGGGTCTGCGCAGAGCAAGAGTGACGGAGCTGACCCAAAGCGAACCCTTTTTATTTGGCTTGGTGGAGGCAGTTGCGCCCACAGGTGCGAAGGATGTTCTTCGCAGCAGAGCTCTTTGTCGCGAAGCCGCTATGCTCTATGCTGATTATGTGGATCTAGTTGAACGGCCTCCTCAGACTGTTCAGCTGAAAATCCTGGCATCCGAAGACTGCGGTTATGTGGCTGATGCCATCGCTCAGAACTCCGGCATTGATTACCGCGACAAGGCAAAGCTCCTCAGCCAGCTGAACCCGATCCGCAGAATGGAAACCACTCTGAAATTGCTCCGCCAGGAGATCCAAATGCTCCACATTGAAGCGGAGATTCAAGAGAAGACCAAAGCGCACATCGACCAGGACCAGCGTGACTATTATCTCCGTGAGCAGATAAAGACCATCCGGGAGGAACTGGGCGAGGGGGACGATGCCGCCGAATTTGCGGAATACGAAAAGAACATACTCTTACTGAATCTGCCTCAGGAGTCTGAGGAGAAACTGCTAAAAGATCTGCAGCGTCTGAAAAAGCAGCCTTTTGGCTCTGTGGAAGCATCTGTTCTGCGAAATTATCTGGACACCGTCCTGGAGCTGCCCTGGAACACTGCTACAAAAGAACGAATCGATGTAGGCGTTGCAAGAAAAATCCTTGATAAAGACCACTACGGGCTTGAAAAGGTAAAGACGCGCATTCTGGAAACCATTGCTGTTCGCCAGGTTGCGCCTGAGATGCCTCCTCAGATCTTGTGTCTTGTTGGTCCTCCCGGCGTCGGTAAGACATCCGTTGCATATTCCATTGCAAGGAGTCTGAACAGAAAGCTCGCAAGAATCGCTCTCGGTGGTGTTCACGACGAAGCAGACATCCGCGGCCACAGAAAAACCTATGTAGGTGCTATGCCCGGAAGAATCATTAACGGTCTTATACAGGCTGGAAGCTCCAACCCTGTGTTGCTCCTGGATGAAGTTGACAAAATGGGCTCTGATTACCGCGGAGACCCCAGCGCCGCTCTTTTGGAGGTGCTGGACGGGGAGCAAAACAAAACATACAGAGACCATTACCTGGAGGTTCCCTTCGATCTGAGCAATGTAATGTTTATTACCACCGCCAACACGCTCGACACGGTCCCCAGGCCTCTGCTTGACCGTATGGAAATCATTGAACTTGGCTCATACACCGATGAGGAAAAGTTGATGATTGCTAAGAATCATCTGTTGCCCAAGCAGCTGACCAAGCATGGCCTTAAAAAGCAGCAGCTGAAGGTCACAGATGATGGTATCCGTGAAATCATTCGCTGCTATACCAAAGAATCCGGTGTCCGTAATCTGGAGCGCTGTTTTACAAAAATCTGCCGGAAGGTTGCTATGCATACTGTGTCCAACGATAAATGCACGCGTATCACAGTCAACGGCGGCAACGTGGAAGAACTCCTGGGCATCAGAAAGTTTCTGCCTGACCGCCTGCCTTGCTCCGATCAAGTGGGTCTCGTGACCGGTCTAGCCTGGACCTCGGTAGGAGGGGAAACCCTTGAGGTTGAGGTAAATGTAATGGATGGATCCGGTAAGCTTGAGTTAACCGGCAATCTTGGCGAAGTTATGAAGGAGTCTGCCCACGCAGCTCTCAGCTATATCCGTGCCAACGCAAATATGCTGGGCGTTGCCCCTGATTTTTATAAAACCAAAGATATCCATGTCCATTTCCCTGAAGGCGCTGTACCCAAGGACGGCCCCTCTGCCGGCGTGGCTGTTTGCACCGCCATTGTATCAGCGCTCACAGGGGTTTCCGTGCGCCGGGATGTTGCTATGACCGGTGAGATCTCCATTCGCGGCCGTGTGCTGGCAATCGGCGGGCTGAAAGAGAAGACAATGGCCGCTCTCCGTCATGGTATCCGTACTGTGATCATTCCAAAGGATAATGAGCGTGATCTGGAAGAAATTGATCAAACAGTACGCAACGCACTGAACTTTGTAACCGCTCAGGATGTTGATGCAGTATTTTCTGTTGCCCTTAACAGAGTTTCAGAATTAAGGCCGACTATTTTGAGCGATATTCCGGATGAAATTAAGAGCAAGAACCGCAAACCAACGATTCGTCAGTGAGGTGTTTTTATGAACCTTCATAATGTAGAATTTTT
>JAZKZN010000011.1:0-20437 GCA_045612705.1 Faecousia sp.
GGGCAAGGGTATCTTCCAAAGAAAAGACGGATGGTACATAGCAAGATTCGTAGACAAATACGGAAAGCGCCACGAGAAATATTTCAAAACAATTCCGGAGGCAAGAAACTGGCAAGCAGATTCTCAGTACCAGGACCGACAAGGCTCCATAGTTCTTCCTGTGAACATGACGGTGGATACTTGGTTTGATTACTGGATTCAAAACATTGTCGGAGACTTAGCACCGAACACGTTGAGAAATTATCGTGAGGGATACAAGTTCAACATCCAGCCTGTCATCGGCGGTATGCAGCTCACAGATGTAAAACCCATGCACTGCAAGATCGTCCTGAATCAAATGGACAAGGATTACGCAGGTGCAACGATCCGGCAAACTTACATCTGTATGGGAACCATGTTAAAGGCCGTATCCTTGTTTGAAGAAAGCTCCCCCACCGCTACCGTGTAAAAAGGTGTATACGGAAAACCGGGGAGTCAAAAAACCTTGATAAATAAAGGATTTTTAAGGAGATAGAAGAAGAAATGAAATTAGGTATCGGAACCCGGTGCCCATATTTCATAGATGAATGTTCTCCTATAAGTTCTCATAAATCCCCATATCGCAATGGTTTTTCAAACTGTACAGTTTACAAAGCTTCATGCACTTTCATAAGGCTCAATGCCACCGTGGTGTAAAAATGGTGTAAAACCACAAATGAAGTTACCAAAAAAAGCCATTGCAACAAAAGCTTAAGCAGCGACCCAATTAGTTGAGTCGCTGCTTTATTTTAGTCATATCAAATCGTAATCAACTTTCCGAAATCACGACAATCTGATCATGTTCACCGAAGGTGATCAGCTCTTCCTTGTTGGGATTTACGACCACATTGGTCTTAGTTTTACCGATGTGTCTATATCCCACATAGATCTCACCCTTACGGGTGGCGCTTTCTGTCAGCGTGTAGGAGTCTACCGGAACACCAACGGAAACATAATTGGCAGCAGGCTTCATATAAAGCTCAGAGCCGCTCTCATCGAGAAGATCAGTAATCAACGGAGCCATGTTGGGATTCTCGGAGATTTGCGCCATCAGCAGGCTTGCAAAGTTGGAACCGATAACGAAATCGTCCACTCTTGCCTGAGATGCCAGCCGCTGATTATCCACACTTCGCATTTCTGTGGTAATGGCAAAGTGCCGGTCGGTCTTGTCTGCAATATCACGCAGAAGGATCAGCCGCAGCAAGGTCTGTGAATCGGATGCCTCCGGTTCTTGGCTATCATCATTCAAAAGCAGTATGTTATTTGCGTTCTCGTCGAGGAATTCGCAAAGCAAATCTCGTGTAACCGGCTTAGTGCAAACCTTGATTTCCAAATTATCATATGTACCCAACTTAGCTTCATTCAAGTCGTCATCCACAATAACCACATGGGTACCGGGCTCAACATATTTTGCATACTCTGCAAGGATGATTGGCAGTTTTTCGTTGCTGCCAAGGACGATCAGGTGGTTGCTTGCCTGGGCAGATACGCTCGCACTATTGCAGATTTTGGACTTGTCTGCAATCTTAGCAGCGTGATAGTCATATGCACCATCATCCAGTTCTAAGAGAACGATTTGATCTTCCATACCGATCACGGTATCCATAGGCGGATTCAAATGTACTTGTCCGTCTGCAAACAAGCCGACCGCAACCGCATTGGAGAAGCTCAGCACTGCCTCCTTAAAGGTCTTTCCCTCTAGTGCAGGGATATGCTCAAAATAAAGCTCGTTGCCGCTGAAGTTAAACAGTTCCGTCAGAACCTGGGACAGACCATGCTGACGGCAGGTGTTGGAAATGATCCGAGCAATCGCATCCTTTGCGTAAATGATCTCTGCGCGACCTTCACCGGCGATATTGGCCGCTTCCACATGCTGGCTATCCTCTAAGGAGGCGATAAAACGCAGCTCTGGATTTGTAAGTTCCTTATCTTTTATGTAAGCGGATAGCGCCAGCAGGATCTTAACTGTTTCCGCATCATCATGAACATTGATGATCACCGACTTGCTGGTTTCCACAGAACAACGCTCCAAGGCATATGCCTCGTGCAGATTGCCACTGCGGCAAATAATCCGCGTTCTGCCGGTGTTGGAGATGTGGGAAGAAATTGCATCTTCCATCTCCTCTTTGGGTTGCTCTCCTAAGACAACAATGCATGCGTTCTTCTTGTTGGAATTAGCCTCAATCAGCTCACGCAGAATTGCATATACATTGTTGTCAAAACCAATAATGGTGGTGTGATTATCTTCCTGCACCACAGAAGTACCTTTGCGTAGATCGCTGAGCTTATCTTCCACACCAGTTGCGATAATACCAATCAAGATACTGGTCAAGAACATACCACAAAGTGTTGCCAAGAACATCAGTGCCAAATAGACCAGGTTGTCTGTAGGAACACCGCCAAGATTACCAGCGTCCAGTGTGTACATCAAGCTTGTCCATATTTGGTATATAATGCCACCATCGTCTGTAACAAAATATGCCACTATGCCAATCACACCCACTGTTGCCGCCGTAATAGCAAACAGCAGGATAGACATTGCGATCGGTCCTTTGGACATCATGCAGTCAAACCAATAGCTTATGCGTTTGCCTAGGGTTCTCTTTTTCATCTATCTCTCTCCTTATAACAGGCTTTGTCATAATAGATGTATCATATCAAATTATTACTCTCTAGTCAATTTTCACATAACAGCCACTAAACGACGTTTAGTGCAATCAACACTTGTAAAGTTACAAAAGCTAAGTAAACACCGAGAAGTGTTATGCCTTGCCAGCGGCGCAATTTGCCTTTAAAGAGAGCAGGTAATGTCATCAGTGCCATCACCGCAACCATCAAAGGAATTTCAAACAGTTGAGAGGTGTTATAGCCAAACAACTTGCTTCCCTCCGGAATTGCAAAGGGAGATATTGTTACAGCCGCGCCGGACACCAATACCAGGTTGAAGATGTTCGCGCCGATGATGTTGCCCAAAGAAAGCGCGCCATGGCCCTTCAGCAGGGCTGTAACCGCCGTTACCAGTTCAGGTAAGGATGTGCACAGTGCAACAACCGTAACGCCAACAACCTCCGTGGGGATGCCTGCCATAGTAGCTAGCGACACAGAAGACCCTTCCAGCATATCGGCACCGATGGCAATTAAAGCTGCGCTGATCACAAGCACAACCAAATCCCTCACCAGAGAACCACTGGATCCATCCTCTTCTTCCGTATCTTGCTGCGCAGGATTCTTAAAGCCTTTATAGATCGTCATTGCCATATACGCGCCAAAGACAAACAGCATTACAATGCCCAGCCATCTGTCAAAGCGTCCGAATATGTACGCTGCAACCATATAGATGGCGGCAGAGCCAAAGAAGAACAACACTGGGGTAGTGATCGTTTTCTTGTCCACCAGCGCAGGTCGTATGGCGATTGTCAAAGCAGCAATCAACGCTGTATTGCAGATAATCGAGCCAATGGCATTGCCGTATGCAACCGCGCTGTTGCTGTTGACTGCAGCGGTAACAGATACCATAACCTCAGGGAGGGTAGTACCGATAGATACCACTGTTGCGCCAATGATAATTTCCGGAACTCGGAATCGCTTGGCGATCCCAACTGCGCTATCAACAAACCAGTCGCCGCCCTTAATGAGCAAAATTACACCTGCGGCAAACAATAGCAGTGATCCCCACAATACGTCAGTCAATCCGTTGTACCATGCAAGAAACGGTTCAAGCATATTAAAACTCCTTATTTACACATATGTTGTGATTTATGGGTAATCGAAGCCTCCGCCGTTAATATTGCATCTGATCAATCTTCCGATACCCTTGACTAGTCCTTTAATGACACCATATTTTTTAAGCGACAAAATCATATATTCAGAGCACGACGGTTCAAATCGGCATTTATTACGTATTGAATCCGGCGCATAGCGCTGATAAATCCGAACAAGGCAAATTATTATTCTCCTTAGATTTATTGCAATAATACTTGTCAAGGTTGCAATACAAATCCAGTTTATTATCCGTTCGTTAACTGACAACTTAATCAAAATAAAAGCCAGCACAGCAACGCAGCCTAACGTGAGAACGCAATATAAGACGATCGCCCCCCAACGAATGAGGGGGCGATTTAGTCTGCGCTTGTAATTGTAGCTTGTTGGATCATCAGAATCACCAAGCATTATTTTAGCAACTCTATCAATCTCTGCCGCCAAGTTTTCGTCATATTTCTTTTGATCCATAAATTATGTATTTTGCTTATGCCTCACGGACAAAAATCAGCATATAGTAGTTCACTGGAATGGGGTTCTGGAAGCAACCGGGCTTCTCTGTAACAGTAATGGTCTCCATGGAGTGGTATTCCCAGCCAGCGGTGGCTTCCTTGTTGATCAGATCCGCAAACATATTGAATGCTGCCTGAGTGTCACCCTTAGCGACGCTAACGTTCTTGGGGCCTGCAACTGCTTTGTACTGTTTCATAGTATTCTCTCCTTTATTTTCGAGGGCTGAAGGTCAGCCCTCATATTCTTTTTATAATGGATAACGATCCGGAGTAAAGGGTGTGTCCTCACAAGACATTGCCTCGCGGGAAAGAGGGTATTGATCCTCATACAAGCAGAAACCAATACCATATTCATCCTGGCGATTTCTTGTGATGTATTCCTCCCGCTTCGCCACATTGGTCTCGCCGATCAGGTACAAGTACTGAATTTCCGCCCACTTTGCCATGCCTTCATAAATCAAAAGGCGTTTGCTTTTTGGGCACTTTTTGAAATTCTTCTTATTGTCCCAATGGGTATATTGCCAGATATGGGTCAGTTCGTGCGCAAAGGTAGCAATCAAAGAAATACGGGGCGCGCCATTCTCCAAAATAATGCTATACTTCTGCTTTTTGTTGATCGCTACGCCGAGAATCAGTAGGCTTTGACTATCCTTTGTTCCCAAAGGAACGCCAACTTTTTTCTTAAGCTTCCGGTGCTCTACCACCTCAATGGATACGGGAACATCGATGGTTGCGCCGAAGAAGTTATCCATATTGGTGATAACTCTCTGGCACAGTTCCTCGACCTCTGCCTTGGATTTTACGACAGTGCTGCTGCAAGTGGTACAGCGCATACGGCCATCCGGTAAACGGAAGAATTCCACACCGGCAATCTCTGTGCCACAGTAAGAACAATACATTTGGTTGTTTTTGTTCTTGTCGGCGTTACGATAGCCTTCTGCGCAATTTTTACCTTCACGCGCCTGTCGTAGTTCACCACCATCAAATCCGATTTCCTGCAAGAAAGCTCTTGTACCCTCCAGATCCAAGGGCGTGCTGCGCTTTCCTTCACGATACTTCAAATAGAATCTTTCGTGGTAAGGGATTGCCGTTGTTTCGGTAGCAGTCGGTGCTTCCTCCGCAACTGCAGATTTTTCTTGCGCTGCTTCCTCTTCAGCAGGAACATCTTCGTTAGGTTCTTCGGATTGCTCTTCGGCTTCCGGAAGATCGTCTGTGGCTTCATCTTCTGGCTGTTGCTCAGCCTCAGGAACGATTTCTGCGTCGGTTTCTTGCGGTTGTTCTTCGACCACCTCCTCAACCGGAATAGCTTCTTCTGATTGCAATTCTTCGATCAAAGAATCATTTTCACGCATCCTCGTTCACCTCACCTTCACTCTGCACTTGCTCAGATGGCTCAGCATCATTTTCCGCCGGATCATCCTCTGCAACAGCGTCCTCTTCATGCTCTGCTTCATCTGCGTCGGTTACCTCTTCCTCGGATGTTTCTTCGGGCGCTTCAGCAGAAGTCTCTTCGACAACGGCTTCTTCTACAGGCGGCTCATTAGCAGAGGCCTCTTCAGTAGCTTTGGCTTCTTTTTTAGCAGCCTTTTCCTGCTCTTTACGAAGCTTTTCCTCCTGTTTCTGCGCCTTCTTCTGCTCCCGTGCAGCCTGCTTTTCAGCTTTTTTAGCCGCCTTTGCCGCAGCCTTTTCAGCCTTTATGCGCTGTCTGGGAGTCAAACCGTCTTCAGATTCAGCTTCTTGCTTTTTATCCTTCTTCTTAAACAGATTCTTAAACCAATCACCGATCCGACCAAAGAATCCTTTCTTCTTTTCGGGTTTAGGATCCTCTGCGTAAGCATCAAAGGCTTCTTTTTTCTCCTCAGCAGGTGCATTTTGCTTACGAACGCTTTCTGCAATTTGCTCATCATTCCAGGCAAGGTAATCAGAAATAATCTGCAGGATACGGTTTACATTACGCTCTACGGCGATCAACAGACCGATATCAAGCTGGCTATCCTCGATGACAAAGATACACTTTTCAGCGTTCTCCAGGCCTTCCTCGAGGGCAAGACTATAAGTCAAAGGCGCATCATAGTTTCCGGGCGTCACTGCAGAAATGAACGGCTGATTATCCGCAAACAAGGTAACAAAGACCTCGTTGAGCAGATTGGTCAGTGTCATTCTCACAGAATCCGTAAACGCATCTCCAAGCTTGGAGAAGTCAAACTTCAAGACCTGCTTATGATGATAGTCACGAACCGGAACACCGTTAACCTTAACCAAATCACCATTGTCAAAATCGTTATGCGCACGGAGTTTCCAATATCCCTGCGTTTCCACGCTGAAATCAGCATGCTGATAGTGAATATCAATATTGTTTACCGATTTCAGCGCACCCATAGAGGAAGAATCCTCCAGGTGATGGATCGTATAGTTGCGAACCTGCCGGTAAGACAGTCTGCCACCGATATGCTCAGATGCACGGCGCACCATGATACGGTTATTCGTAGCAGTAGAGACCATCTCATAGTATTTACCATTCAGCGTAAAGAACTGACCGGGTATATACTTTTGATATACATGGCCCTTGAGCTCCGTACCGATGTAAACATCCTTGCTCTCCTGCTCGGCAATATAGCTGGCATTCTGCAGGTCGTCTAAGATGATTCGTGAGAAATCAGCATTCTCAATCGTGTAAACACTTTCGAATTTGCCGCTTTCCACACTGTAAGCCCGCTTGAACAGGATCGTAGAATCCTTTTCAAACTGCACGGTCTTACCTTCACGGGTAATTACCGAAAGAATCGGATTACCCTGCTTATCGGTAACGACCTCATCGCCGAAAATGACGCAAATTTCCTTCCAGATTTCTGTTGCAGGATCTTTTGTATCAATATTCAGCATAACCATTTGCCGATGAAGTGTTTCTTCCTTCACAGAATCAATACACAGCAGCAAGCACAGGGAAAGGATCGCATTTCGCTTTGTCCGTGCATAGTCTGCAGTAATGTACGGAATCGCCTTAGCATCTGCCGTAAACACCTCTGTGTTGGAAGACATATACTCCCGCAGCATATATTCAGAAGAAATTACATTGACGAAGCCCTGCTGTTCCGCGATGGTCGCAAAGTTGCGCCGGGTTTCAAACAGGTTGTTCCGGTCATCTTCAACCGTGATAAAGGAGTAATCGCTGACCCTCTCATCACACATATTGAAAGACGTCTGGAAGCTCTTATCAAATGTCTCCTGATTGGTGGGAAGCTTGGCGTAATCTAAAAGATCGTAATAATACTGCTTGGCAATCCAGCGGGCATCCAGCACGGGGAATGCTTCTCCGCCATACCATACCGCTTTCTTCACCTGGTTTTTCAGTGCTACCATAGACAGTTCTGTGCCCATGCCCAAGCATCTGGAAACGCCAGGCAAAATGCGATGCTGTAGATAATCATCATCGGCAGTCCAGTACATATAGGAACTCATACCGTGGGGATACTCTGTCGCAGACACTTCTGTGATGTTAGTCATCAGAATATGGGACAGTGCATCGACCAAGCCATCGCAGTTGCGATCCACCGAACAGAAGGTGATGGAACGTTCTTTGCCGCAGCATTTGATCAGCAAATTCAAGCCGATCTGCGCCGTAGTAACCAATCTGGACGGCTCAACCACAATAACAAAGGAAACCTTTTTCAGGAAAGGCAGGTTGCTCTTGTGGATATCAAGGCCGTGAACACCGGAACGGGAAATAATACCAATATCCGGCAGATCATCTTCATTTACCTTTTTGCCATCAAGAACTGCGATTTTCCACAAATCAGGAACATTGGAAACAGCCTTCATTCCTGCTGCAGACCACCGCTTAAGATCTTCTTCGGTACCGTGACGGCCCAAAACGATCAAAATCTTGCCACCGGTAAGCAATTCCCGATTCATAGCATAGAACACATAGGGGTTCAGCTTGTCATAGAACGGGGTATTAAACAGCAGACTTTTTCCAGTAGCCAAATCATAACCGCAACGGACATAATCCACATTAGGCTTCAGACCAGTCTCCATTTTCCTGCGGATAAAGGCAGCATAGTTCTTTCCAATATGTCCGCCGTCCTTTTCAAGGCCGATCAGAACATCTTCAATTGCACCACCGGTTACACCGCCGTTGTTCACAGTTGTACCCTCTGCTGACAATTTGTCACCGAACAACGCCTTTAAAGGTTTTCTTAAAAGCGGGTACATTGCAACATGTCTGGAATTATCTGCCTGCATAGCCAGATCAGATTTGCGTTCCTCTGCACCGATTCCGTCCACAAAGAACGCCATTTCTCCGATGATGATAACCGCAAACACCGGGTAAAAAGGTGCGCTCACCAGGTGTTTCATGCATAGGCCACAGGATATTAGGAGTGCTAAACCAGAGGCGAAGCAGCTGCCATAATATGCCGTCTTAATAAAAGTACAAGCCTGACCATAATGCGCTTTAATATACCAGCGGTCATCCATTTCATCGTAGGAATAGAAAAGTTCTACAACAGAACCGATAAAGGTATTTCTGTGAACCTTGATCTTACCTAATATTGCAGTCAGTACCCGCTTAACGATCACATACAGCAGGAGTGCAGCTGTATTGAACAGCACCAGTTCCAGATAGATACCCCAGCTTGCATATATGTTGCGGATAAAGTTTGCAATTACAGAAATATTGATTTTGTCAAACAGATCGGCAAGCTGCAAAAACTTTTCAGTGCACAGCACAGCTAACTGCTTCAGGAAAATCAAAAGCACTGCGCTGTAAACCACCGCAATCACCGGCATAGCATACTGCCGGTTGCGGTTTACTTTTTTTACATTTGCTTTGCTGTTCAAAAACGCAAAAAGGACAAACGGAAGGAAAGAAACTGCAAGCTCAATGAAGAATTTCAAATCACTTTTCATAAATTCCCTCCATTCTTACCAGTATGCGCTTAACATAGCTTGACGGAACCGTTACCAGATTGCCATTGCTGATAAATTCAATTTGTCTGCAATCACCGGCAAGGAACGGTGCAGGATATGCATATTCCGTCTTCTGATCGAAATCGTAATCATAGGGACGGCACATTGTTTCATCGCAGAATGTACGATCACCAAAATAATCACCATAGCCTTCTACGAGTTGTGCACGTCTCTTACGAATATCTTCTTGATGTTTCTTGCGAATACGCAGGCTCTTGGTATACTCATCCAGATTCTTTTTTGCGTAATTCTGGACGGCATGACCTCTGCGCACATTACAGGAAGCACTAAGATATTTTGAGAACCGTTTCATAGACGCCTGAATCTCGTTAATGAGATCACAAGCCATATTGTTGTAAGCTCTTACGGCGTTTGTTACTGAGCTACGCAGGAAGAACAAAGATACCAGCATAATAACAGCCAGAATGCCGCACATACCCAAACTCAACACGATTGCCGTTGACACCATTTGTGCTGTGCCACCGTTTGCAAAGAGGAACGGCAGGAAACATACAAGATAGAGTGCCAAACAAATCGCACTCAGGATCACAGTCGTCTTCCGGGTCATGCGACGGCTGATAGCCTTCTTGACCTTCTCGGCTTCTTGCGCCATGCGCTCCGTGTACTGAGAAGTATCTGTCAAATCGGACGGAATGGATGCGACCATTTCATCTTCTGCAGCATCCGTATATTCCCGAATATCGTCGATCTGCAACGGTGTTAATCTGCTGATGTTGACATCTGTTACTTCACTGGACGCATGCAGCTGACTGACACTCTTCCGAACGGAACGCATCTGCTGCTTAGCAATATAGGCAAGCGCTTTCTCAGAAGTGCGGTAGTCACGGTTCCACTTGTGGAATTCGTTCTCCGGTTTGTCAAAAAACAGACCGTAGTCCTTTTCTGCCAATACCTTTTCCGGATCGCAAGACTCATCCAGCATTACCGCCACATCCTTGGGAGTGCAGAAAAGTGCTTCCGCAGCCTTGTCTGTCAATTCACTGGGAATCTCACCACGGATCTTGTCCATCTCGTTTTCAATAACATCGTAGGTTGCCGCAAGCTTTCTGTCATAGGATGTGACCATCGTACACAACGGCGCATCATCCGTTTCTGCTTCCAGCTGATACAGGCGTCTTGCCTGCATTGCACTGCCGGGAACAGGATTGGAAACAAAAATCAACACAGTTGCAAGAAAGCGAATATAATCAGTGCGGAAATTGCGGTGCGTGGGCGACAACATATCGAACACCATAAAGCGCATCCGGTCAAAGTACATATTTCGATCCACAAAAGAAGAATATTCACTGTCTTGATGGATCGTCCAATAGGCATCCGGATCAAAATAGTTATTTTCTGCAGATCGCAAAGAAATACAATGTACTTCTGTGGGATAGGCGATATTCAGATAATCTTCTGCCACAAACGCTCTACGCAAATTCTCCTTGAGTCGCAGCTCCCGTTTGTACTGATCGCGTTCCAACAGTTCCAATTTCACACTGGGCTTCAGATCGTCTCTTCCGATCATTTCCATTGCCCAATCGTGAACGTCCTGCTTTTCCTTCACGTCATTGAGGACATAGTCCTCCGGTCTGAAGCAAAGCCAGGTAGCTAGCTTTTGGAACGGTTTCTCCAATGCGCTTTTGTAGACAGTTTCCTTTTCGGTTGTCAACGCATCATAGTATTCTTTCCAAGAGGCCTCCCAACCTTCTAAAGATTCATTCTCTCCAGGCTGACGATCGGGCGCTATCAATGCATCGAGGGCACTGTGGTCCACAACATCAAAGGGATTGCGATTCTTGGAGGATTTGATAGTGCAGTTGTTGATAATAACTACGCGCCAATCCTTACGCCGTCCTACTGCATCCAGGAGTCCGGGGACAGAATCCTGAAGATTCTGCCCCGCAGGGTTCCAATAACAAAATGCCAGTTCTTTGCTCTCCAGAAACGGTTCGAAAAACAGCTTGTTTTCCTGTCGTATGGCATCAATATGTTCTTTTTCAGCTATTAAAACTGTGAACAAACCACTCATCTCCGTTTCTTAAAAATTATTAACCTTCTTCGCCCTCTTTAAACTCCTTGGCGACCTTATCCAGCAATGCCTCGTAATCCTCCGGCTCAGGAGCAGACAGGATTACATCACGGATCTTTCTCTGGATGATATCCAGCACCATATTCTCATGAGCCTGCGGTGCGCGGACACACTCCTCATAGAAGTGATAGTTGCGCTTCAGAAGTGTCAGCTCGTCCACCAGGCGGTTACACAGAACGAACTTAACGTCTTCTCTCTTCTCCCACTTGGAGTACTCTTCACGGAATACATCAATGACGGCCTCGACCATAGCGGTGATCTCAGAGATGTATCGACCGGAATTGGGCAGTGTGCAGTAGAACATCAAAGGAATTGCGAACAAGCTGGTGGTATTTTCCACATAGCGCTTGTTGTCGTCCTTGTCGCTGGCAAAATCCAGATGTGCGCCAGCGCCTCTCTTACTGCGATCTTCTTTGTTCTTCAAGATCTCTTCTTTGATTTCTTCCAGGCTTCTCTGAGTGCCATCGCAAGCCTTAGGCTTTTCCATACCCTCCGGAATATCCAGCAGAGTCAACAGGTTGAATCTAGCCATATCCTTGAAGAATTCAGTATTCTCGTAGTTGCAGTTCTTAGCCTCGGACATTGCTCTCTTGCGGTTCTTGATCAAGCCAATATCCTCAACAACCTTGGAGTTAACATACAGAGCGTCCAAAACTTCATAGAACTCATCACACAGAGTGCCGTTGGGAACAGTCAGTTCCACATCACGGTTGTCAGAATCCCGGTACAGATATACTTTCTTACCGTTTGCAACAGCAGACAAGGGGCGCTGCTGAATTGCATGATGGATCAGACCATAGATAAATGCCTTGTGCACCTTGCGGATAACCTGCTGCTGGTACTCAAAGTCCAGTTCAGGCATACTCTTAATGGAGTCCCAAGCCTTGTCAATATGGGTAGAAATCGCAGCGTTCTTAGTGGAGTCAGGCCCAATCAGGCGGGAGTAGTCACTGTAAGCCTTATGGTATGTACCTGCGCTCTTCTTGCCGGTTTCGGTCTCAAAGGGTGCTGCAAACTTCTTCAGCTTGTTGGGAGTCAGGTTGTACAGTGCGTTGTAGAAGTGGATCTCGTATTTGGAAACAGTATCCACTGCCTCACCATTGGGCATCAGATCCTTAACACGGAACTTCCGGTTGTCCAACAGGATCTTGTTGTATGCGCAAACCTTGATCTCTCTGGGCTCTTCATTGGTAACACGCTGTACAGAAGGTGCTGCAATACGAGCGCCCATAGCAACAACTTCCATAATATGGCGCTTTGCATCCTCCACAGATACCTGCTCAAAGACCTGAGTGTCACCATTATTCTCAGTGCGCAGACGGATACGCTCCTTTAGCCGCTGCTCCAGCTCAATAGCGCCGATGATATCACGGTCGATATCCTCGCACTTTTCACGGACGCTTGCCTTGAAATAACCTATCAGGATATCGTCGAAGATATCCTTACGACGATCTTCTTCAATATAACCACCGGCATTGTCCAGTTCCATCTTGAAGATAGCATTGTTCTTAACTGCATCAAAGATACCGCCGTTGATGTCGGAGTTGAGCATGGTTGTTTCCTTCTGAGCCTTCTGCAAGGAGAAGCTGCTCACTTCATCCAACAGCTGCTGTGTTGCGCAGATGTTCATGAAGGAATCGCCCTTCTTGTACTGTAGCTCGTCGACCATATCGATCTTCTTTCGGCTCAGATCCTTAACCTTGTAAACAAAGGTGTTAAAGAACAGTTCGAACTGTGCGGCAAACTCCTTGACATACTCATATGCCTTTACATAAGCTGCGTGGACAGCTACTTTCTTGCAGTAGTCTTCCAATGCCATAAAGTAGGCAGGAACATCCTGTGCAGCTTCTTCATAAAGCTTATTATAGCCCTTTAGCTTGTCGAACAGAGTCGGCTCCTTGGCACTCAGTTCACTGAGGCTCTCAATGCCGATTGCCTTGTTCTTGACGAACTTAAATTCGTACTCTTTGCTATTAAAGGTCTCCACAATTTCTTCTGCAGAATTGTGAGAGGTAGACTTAACATCAGACTCAAAGCCTTCCAGCAAGCGGTACAGCACATAACGAGCTGCGCAGGGGTGAAGGATCTCGCCTTGAGCGTTCTTCAGCAAGCTTTCAATGCTGTAGGCATCCTTGATAGAAATAGTCTTCTGCTCATTGGCAAACAGCGCCTCTGCCCAACGGGTAACAATGCCCTCAGCGATGGGAATGCCGTCCTTTCCCTTTTCCATTACAACACCAGCAAAAGCAGTCAATGCATCAATTGCATCAGAAATCTTGGTATCGCCACCAAAGGACTGCACGGTTTCCCACTGCTTTGCAGCATTGTAAATGGAGTTGAAGCGCTTGTCGCTAGTTACTACACGATAAGCCTGCTCCTCGAATGCCTTTCTGAAGCGCTTAATTCTGGAATCCAGGCTCTCCAGTTCATAGGTGTTGTTCAAGTCCTTAGAGAAGGGATCCTTTGCGTTGCGCAGAGTATCGCAGTATACCTTACCGTAGGAATCCCAGGTAGACATAGGAGCGCCACGCTTCTTCTGCTCAGCTCTGTAAACTTCCACAGCCTTGTCATACTTGGTCCACTTGGAAGCATCGCCTTCGCCGCCGATGCTATCGATAGCCATATCGTAAGCAACATAGTCAGCAACCTTCTCATAAGGATAGCGGATAACACCAGCGCCAATGCCACCGAAGCGGTTACGGCCGTAGTTACCGGGCTTAGTCATTTCCTTAATGATGTTGTCCTCAACAGAGAAGGCCTTCTTCTGCATAGGACCGATGTTCTGCTCGTACAGAGCCTGTGCAGCCTGGTCAATATACTGACCAACGCTGATCATAGTGCTGTCTTCAGCGTCCTGACCATCCATCAAGAAGCAGAAATCCATAGGCAGCAGAGCCAAAGCCTTCTGCTTGTCAGAACCGGCAATGGACACATTCACATGCATGTCGCTGAACTGCTTCAGATCCTCGTCCAGATCAATAAAGCCGGAGCCCTTCATCATGAAGGCATTCAGTTCCTTAACGGTTGCGTAAGCATTACGAGCCTGGCTGTCGCGCTCGGTCTGAGAGTCGATAACGCTATCCAGAGTCTCAGGCAACAGCAGCAAAGAACGAACGATCAGTGCAGTGTTGGGATACTTTTCCTTCACATAGTCACGAATGAACATAGAAAGAGGCAGGATGATACCGGAACCGGTACCACCGGATGCGGTGGAAGCAATAACCACACGCATAGCCTGCTTCATATCCTTGCCAGTCTTGCGGAACAGATCGTCAATTGCATCATACAGAGGACGAATCTTGCCGGTCTTAATGGTAGCATTCAATGCTAGGCGGGAGATTGCACGAACCTGGCCTGCACCCTCGGAAACGGTCTTATCGTACATAACCGCGTTCTTAGGGAACCACTTTTTACGAGCTTCCTCATCGTAATCCAAGTAGCTGCCAACAGTCTGGGTATTGGAAGTCTGAACCCAATAGACCTTGGACTTTCCGTTTGCAACATCGGACAAGTCGTTTACATTGGTATCCAGGCACAGAAAATTGATGTTTTCCTTTTCTTCGGGCTGGCACAGATCAGCAACCTTCTTGACGATCTTACAGCCTGTACCGCCTACGCCAACAAACAGAGTCGGTGCCGCCACTTCATTGGGTTTAATTTTTTCTTTCTTGATTTCCATGTGCTATTCTCCTCCGTTTTATTTCTTGTTGAAGCTGATTTTAGAAAGAACTTCAAAATCTTTATCAATTCCGGCGTCCGAGATAGTACCGGAATATCTTACAGTTGCACCGTTCTTCAAAAGGAACGGCTTTTGGTTGGGAAGCGCCGGAATCAGCTTGCCCGTTTCATCGTCAATTGTGTACTTTGCAGTACCGATGAGAGCCTCCTGGATCTTCGCCGGACCAAACTTTCTTACAGAGGCAGGTTTTACCTCTGCGCTTCTTCCCTTATGGGATTTGTACAGATAACTTTCCTGACCGGGAGCAACATCCATAATAAGACCAAATTTTCTGCCGCCGTATTGCGTTTGCATTCTGGCACCATCTTTTTTGATCTCTGTCAAGAAACTGGTGGATTTCGTTACATCTTCGCCATCGAAATTCACGTTGCTTAGTTTCTTTGTGGTATGTGCTTTTGTAGGAAGCACCTTAATATGCAGGATTGCCCAAATGATGAGGAAGAGGATCAGCAGCAACAAAATGCCGACAGTCCAGCGCACCCACAAGGGAATGTTGCTGAGGGTGACCGTAACCACATCGTTTACTGCGGTTTCTCTTCCGATATGATCGGTATACAGGGCTGTTACCTTAATCTGATAATTACCCTCTGCAATTCCTTCGGTTGACAACAGTTTGATGGAATAAGAAGAATCCTGCTCATTCGCTGTTACCGAATGCTCAACACCACCGCAATCAACCTGCAGATTTACATTTGCAAAATCCTCGGCTGTTAAAGGTGCGCCATTAAGCTTTAGATTTACAACAAACGCTTTACTTTCCTCTAATTCACCAATTACGATATAGGTCTCCGGAGCATACAGATCAAGCTGCAACGGAGAGAAATCATCTTTGATGTTGTATGTAAGAGGACACTGCGCTTGCGCCTCACTACTGCCTTGTGCACTGTAGAATGCGTAAATAGAAACGGTACACTCGCCACAAACGGTATCTTGAGGTGCAGAAGGGTCTTTATAATGCAAGGACAACTTCCAATGATCTTCTGCAAACTCTTTCTTGATTTCAGCGTTACTAGTTTCCGGCTCCCATTTCAGCTCCACGCTTTCCAGTTCACTGCCGGTAAGTTGTGTGCCCTGGTAGTAAACCTTTGCGATATAGGGGGTTCCTTCCTCCAGATCCTGCAGTGAGTAAATATCGTCACCGCCGGAGATTTCCAATCTGAAATCTCCCGCTGGTCTCGGTGCAACTGTAATACCGCCTTCCGGCCAACCAAAATCAGAAGAGTCTTTTGAGATGGTATAGCCACTTAGATAGGTGACTGTTAGATTTGCTTCAAACTTTTCCCCCATCTTTAAAGGAACATCTACGCTTCCACTAAAGCCTTCGTGGGTGATGGGATACTCTTTGCCATCAATAAAATAGCTTCCCTGGTATTTGGGATTACCTAACAGATCGGAAGAAATCAGCTTTCCCGTTTTGGCATCCTTCATGCCGAAGCTGACTTTATAGTCACCTTCATAAAGAGCTTGCGGATCTACCGTATTTCCCGCTGCGTCAGTAAATACAAAATCTAAATCCGCATCCGGCTCGTAGTATACCTCAACGTTAGTTGCTGTGCCCGTATACGCAATGTTATAAGTGCCTGCAGCGCAGTCTGCATAAGTGACCATCATACCTTGTAAGGATGTATCCGGAACGCTTTCGTAATCTCCCGCGCCCTTGGTAGAATACATCGTTTGCTGAGAACTGACCTGCTTTCCAACTGAACCGCCCGTGAGTTTTAAGCCGGATATATTATCACCCTGCACAAACACGATCAGTTTGCTCATAGAAATGTCAAACTCAATGGTATTTCCTGAGATGCGGCTTTTCGGCAGAGTATCTCGACCAAAAATCTGATTGCACATTACGGTTAGCGTGGACAGTACATCTTCCGTATTAACCGCCTGTTTTTTTACAAACCAATCAGATTCTGCCGAATTAGGCATACATGCTGCTGAACCTATGCCGAGATACATGACCGTCATAGCTTCACCGGCGTATTGCGCGACGCGGTTATCCAGTTCCTTTCTTGTGCGGTCTTTAGATAGGCCTGACCCATTTTTTGAGAATGTTCCACCGTCTGTTAAGACGATCATATACTTCTTATCCGCTTGAACCTTTTGCAAACCGCTTGCTGCGCAATCTATACTCTCAATAGGAGTTCCGCTGGCATCCGCAGTAAATATGTCACGAATGGTCGACGCCAGTTTCGCATCTGTTATTTGAAACGGAGCTTCCATTGTGTACGTTTTATCACCGATGGTAATCGGCCACATCGGGTAAATCTGCAGTACATCTCCCGAATTTAGCATAGAAGCGAATACTTCCATAGCGTAGGTTGCACGGCACCACGCCTGATTGCCGCTTTCGTACATAGAACCGGAATTATCAAAAACAATTGCAATTGCTCTTGACTCATTGTTCTTTCCGGATGCATAAACCTTTGGTGTTTCTACGAATACGCATGTAATTAGCAAAAACACTGCGAGGATCATGCTTATATATCTCTTCACAAAAATCCTCTCCTCTTTATTTCCAACGCACTATAGGTTGTTATTTTTCTTTTACAAATTCTGTACCGTCAATAAAGATAGAGCTTCCATCCTTCTTAAAGCTTTTAACCCAATTATAGCTCAGGCCCAGCAAACTGTAGGTGATGGTGATTTCACCGTCTTCAATCAGATATTCACCTTCAACATCGATACCAAAAGCAGAGACCTCCACTTTATTGTCTTCTTTGAAAGTAAAGCTCTGTTCAATCAGCCCATCCTTGCTGGTGTAGGTGCCTTTCAATGTTGTTGTACATGCCGTTAATATACACACCATCACACAAGCTAGAAATGCAGCTGTAATCCGTTTCAGCCAGTTTCTCTTTTTCATAATGCTCTCCTCCATTTTTGTCTTCAGAACATAATCCGCATTATGTGGTAATAACAAGTAAGGCGCACTCGTTAAATGTGCCTATTTCATAAAAACAGGCGCGCAAAACCACGCCCTCATTTTTGGGATGCAAATGAGGGCGTCTTTGTGTTGCTTAATCTATGTACTAGGTGCTGCTTTCGACATGAATCGTTGTTTTCCGTTAGTGAACACTTGATTTTCTGCGACAGATATCATATAATTTATTTTAATCTAAGAAATTAGGGACAATCTAAAACAATGGCTTTACCACATAATGCGGATTATGTGGTTTTGCTTTTTGTCTAGACTACTAACCCAAGTCGTTCAATTTTACGACGGTGCTCGACGCCTGTGGTCATAATATAGATGCGAGTGGTGTTAATAGAACTGTGACCCAGGATGTCAGCAAGCTTGGCGATATCTTTTTCAATACCATAGAAAGTGCGGGCAAAAAGTTTTCGCAAGTTGTGCGGAAAGACCTTGCTGGGCTTCACACCCGCAGTCTCACACAGTTTCTTCATAGCAGACCAAATATTGCTGCGGTTTAGCGGTTTTCCAGATCTTGTAATAAAGATCGCGCCGGTGGTGATGCCGTGTTTCTTTGCATAGTTCAATAGAATATTCTTCAGCTTACCCGGAACGAGGATCGTCCGGGTTTTGTTTTTACAGTCCACAGTGACCTCTCCGCAACGGATTGCTTCCACGGTAAAATACCGCAGTTCAGACACCCGGATGCCTGTCCCACAAATGGTCTGGAGCACAAGGTTTAATTGCTCATTTTTCTTGGACGCATCCAACAAACGCAAATACTCCGCCTTGTTCAGTTCCTTATCCTCAGTACAGTAGGTCTGCCGTTGAGTACGGATGTTTTTTACCTTGCAGTTGGGTAATCCCAGGAAATCCATCAGGCTATTCACACTGGCAAGCATAGAGTTAATGGATCTCACGGCATAACCGCCTTCCACCAGTTGCTTTTTCCACGCAACCACCAATTCCTTGGTGATCTCATTGCCATCTGCATATACACAGAACGCCTGTACATCTCGCAGGTACTTTTCTTGTGTTGCAGCACTCTTTTCCTCTCGGTAAAGATAGTTTGCAAATTCCTTGATTTGTTCCATTGAAAGTTTCATAATGTTTTCCTCCTTGATTTTGATAGTAATATTGTACCCAAAATCAAGCAGCAACGGAAAACGCAAAATCCGCATACCTGCTCTCACGCAAGTATGCGGATACATCTTCATATTCACCACCTCATATACTTGTGTTTCTCGTTAAAATTATACGATATGATTATTAAAATGCAACGATTTGTCAAAGTATAATTAACAAAGAACGCAAGCAAAGGAGTGAGTATTGTGAAAGACATTCTTGCAACTATCACAAAATACCGTGAAGAAAGAGGTTGGACTGAGTATCAGTTAGCTGAGCATTCCGGTCTGCCCCAGTCTACCATCTCCTCCTGGTGTCGTAAAAATATGATTCCTACCATTCCCTCGCTGGAAAAGATCTGCAGTGCCTTCGGCATTACACTGTCCCAGCTTTTCGCAGAGGGTGATGCCATTGTCTCTCTTACCGCTTCGCAAAAGAAACTTCTTGACAGTTGGACCAGACTCAGCGAGGATCAGCAAAACGCCGTATTCCTGCTGATTGATAAAATGTGAGTTTCCGCCTGCAGGCTTATTGCTTGCAGGCTTTTTGCTCAAAAATATACATAATAGACGCATTGGCACAAAAGTTTACAATTAGTTCTTACTTTTAGCGGAAAGATATGGTATGATGTCATTGTTAAAGTTTCCTATGTTTTGCGCAAGCAATCTAAAGTGTCCGAATGTTATTGTCTCCTACCCATTATGGGATAGTTATGCCCATTCAGGTAGGAATTTTTTATTGACCTCTGACAATGCTTGTGGTAAAATATACTCAGTACATGTTTATTAGTCTTGCGTTGGCAAGACACAGGTTGCGAGCTCGAAGGTTGCCCTGTTGATAGACGACGGCAACTGCTTTCTGCACTATTTGCAGAAATAGACAAATCTATCCGGTCGAAATGATCGTTAACGGCCTAAGACATCGTAGGGGTATTGCGCCCAAATGATGAGAAAATAACATACATGAGATGCAAAAGCATCATACAGTAAGAGTACAGCCATTTTTGACTGTACTCTTTTTGTATCTATATGACAGCTAGAATGTGAAGGGCTTTGCGCGTCGGAGGTGGATAGTACGACTATTCACATTGACGCAATTTGACGAAGGAGGTGGTTGCTTATGGTATTTGACCTGAATTCAAATGTCCGCCAAACAGTCCGTAAACAAACCACACGGACCACCTCCGGCCCGCAGGGTTCTATCACGAAATAGATAATTGAAGGAATTTGCCTTGGGTAAGAACCAACCCAAGCAAAGCCCCAACACAAAATTATCATTATTATTACAACGCCATCTTAAAGACAAGGGCATTTCCT
>JAZKZN010000012.1:0-32789 GCA_045612705.1 Faecousia sp.
CAGCAAAGAGCTTTGTAGTACGCTGACCTGGGGCAACTGATCACTGCTTGAGGGTCAGGGAAAGGAAGTAGCCATTATGCTAAATCTTCGTGATCTTCGGATTGACCCTGCCAGCTTGGGCAGTAAGATGCTTCTTGTTGATGTGAGGCCTGCCTACGAGTATAAGGACGGCAAACGGACTGAGACCGTTACCGGTTACCGCTATGTGGTGTGCCTGGCAGAACATCGCCTGGAAAAGCTGAGTGTGCGCATCGACGGACCTCAGCAAATGGAACAGCCGGAGGGCTTTGTGGATGTGGAGTTTACCGACCTGGTCGTGACCGGCTATGAGTCCCAGGGCAAGCTCCAGTTCTCTGTAAAGGCCAGCGGCATCTTCCTTGCGGATTAATTCCACCTATTGCTGCGGACACACCCGCGGGATGGCTGGGGGTTAATATTTTTCCCTCAAGAAAAATATCCCCCGGCCTCACGTGGGAGCGTCCCCGCTCGCATAGGTTAGTATTACCTATGCGAGCGAAGTAGCAGTAGCAAAAAGGAGGAGAATTAGGCTATGTACGAAAGCTATACCCAATCACGCAAATGGCTGTTGACCATTAACAACCCCCAAGACCACGGTATGACCCACGATGAGATCATCGACCGCGCGCAGAAGTTTAATCCTGACTATGTATGCCTGGCGGACGAGATCGGCGCATCCGGGACGCTCCACACCCACGTTTACCTGTACTCATCCTCGCCTATGCGGTTTGGAACGGTCAAGAAGCGGTTTCCTACGGCCCACATTGACAAGGCCACCGGAACATCCAAGGAGATTCGGGATTATGTCTGCAAGCAAGGAAAATGGGCAGACACCGACAAGGCGAATACCAGCATAGAGGGTACCTTCAAGGAGTTCGGCACACTGCCTTCGGCATCACAGGAGAAGTCTCCCAAGATGGCGCAACTGATGCAGGATGTAAAAGACGGCTATTCCACCACAGAGATCATTGAAAACGATCCCAGCTTTGCTTTTAAGATCAATGATATTGAGGCTCTGCGGGAGAAGCTGCTCTTCGAAAGATTCCGGAAGGAAAACCGCCCGGTGAAGACGAATTACCTCTTCGGCGATAGCGGTACCGGCAAAACCCGGAGCATCTATGAAAAGCACGCCCCGGAAGATGTTTACCGCATCACCGATTACAGCGGACAATCCGGCGCTCGTTTTGACGACTACCACGGAGAGCCTGTGATCGTGTTTGAGGAATTCCATTCCCAGGTGCTCATTTCAGCGATGCTGAACTTTCTGGACATTTACCCTCTGAGACTTCCTGCCCGATACCGTGACCGCGTTGCTTGCTTTGACACGGTGTACATCACCTCTAATATTCCGCTGGAACAGCAATACCAAGAGATCCAGCGTAAGGAGTTGGAGACATGGCACGCATTTCTGCGGCGCATTCATTCGGTGACGGAATTCCGTCGGGGCATGCCCCCACGGGAGGTTCCTCATGAGACGATTTGAAAAGGAACGGCTGCAACGCCGTTCCAGTCTCCGGGAGCATCTCCCTAGACCGACCCCCACCTCCGACGCGCCTGTGAAACTCATCTTTGCTTTGCTCTACATACTGGGAGCAATCCTGGTATGGAGTAAGCAAGACGAAATCGCACGGACCGCCGAGACAACTGCGCTACTTTCTCCAATTGCCAACTTTGCCATGCAGCATATCTTTGCTGTATACCTGCTGGTTGGAGGTGTATTGCTCACCATACTCATTCTGTTTCCCCTAGGAAAGAAGGCGGCTCAGGATCAGTTGCGGAGCATTGGTCTTGTAAACCATACTGATATGGTACCTGCCCTAAAGCGGAAGTACAAGGACAAACAGAATCCTCACATTTCAGTCTGGGAGTTTAGTTCTCAAGGCATGCCTCTGAAGACCTGGGAAGACAAGCAGGCCGCTATCGAGACCATTCTGGACATCACCATTGTCAAGATGAAATATGGGTCTGGGAAGAGCCGTGTCCTGCTTTATACGGTCCCCGCCAGAACGGATCTGCCGGAAGTGATAGACTGGAACGATAAGCACCTCTCCTCAAAGCCTTTTATACTGGCTTTGGGTGAGAGCTTTACCGGATCTGTTACTGTGGATCTTGTAAAAGTCCCGCACATTCTCTTAGGCGGTTCTACCGGCAGCGGCAAGAGTGTTCTGCTGAAGCTGCTCCTCATGCAGGCATTAAAGAAAGGTGCTATCGTCTGCATTGCCGATTTCAAAGGCGGTGTGGATTTCCCGCCAATCTGGCACAAACAATGTCGTATGTGCATTGAGGAGGAATCCACGCTTGCGCTCCTTACGGAGCTTGTGGAAGAACTACAGCGGCGCAAAGCCCTGTTAGCAACCTCTGGGCAGCCTAACATTGACCGATACAATGAAGCCACAGGAGAAGATCTGCCACGATATATCTTCGCCTGTGACGAGATTGCGGAGATATTGGACAAAACCGGTCTGGGTAATGATCAAAAAGAAGTCGTCCGCAAAATTGAAAGCAAGCTTTCTATGATTGCTCGGCAAGGCCGTGCCTTTGGTATCCACCTGATCCTTGCCACTCAGCGTCCGGATGCCAACATCCTGTCCGGCCAGATCAAAAACAATGTGAACTGCCGGATCTGCGGTCGTGCTGACACCATCCTGTCACAAATTATCCTGGACAGCACCGCCGCAGCGGAACAAATCCCCAAAGATGCCCGTGGCAGATTCATTTTGCACGATGGAACGGTATTCCAAGCATACTGGTTTGACGATACTGCAGGCATTACAAGCCTTCATTCCTAATAGAATGTTCTAAGGAAGGGGGCTGTGCAATGGCAAAGCAAGAGGTACAACTAACCTTTACCTTTGTGAACCCTAACACCCCAAAGGAGTTTGAACGGCAACTTCAAAAGATTTTGATCGACAAGCTGCTCTCTCAGTACTGGGAGAACAGGGTAGCTGTTAGTTGACCAACCTACATCCGGAAAGGGGAATGTTTTCGTTCCCCTTTCTTGCTTTTTATGCTATAATAAAAGCAGGATATGGGTTGGTTGACAGAAAGGAGCAACCAACAAATGAAAATAGCTGCGTATTGTCGTGTCTCGACGGACAAGGACGAGCAGATTGATAGCTTGATCCACCAGAAGGAATTCTTTGTGGAGTATGCCAAACGAAACGGCCATGAACTATTCCGCTTATATGCGGACGAAGGCATCACAGGAACATCCCTGAAAAAGCGCGAGGAATTCAAACGGCTTTTACGGGATGCGGAGCTGGGCCTGTTTGATATGGTGGTGGTTAAGGATATCAGCCGCTTTGCCAGAAACACAGTGGATGCCCTGCAGAGCATCCGCAAGCTGAAATCTATGGGTATCAACACCCTGTTTCTCACAGCTAATATGGATTCTATGGGAGACAGTGAGTTTGTGTTAACCCTGTTTTCTGCTATGGCGCAGGAGGAAAGCAACAATCTTTCCAAGCGTGTCAAGTGGGGCAAGAAGATCAATGCGGAAAAAGGCCGTGTTCCTCAGCGGGTTTTTGGCTATGACCGAATCGACAAGTTCACCTTGGAGATCAACCCTGAGGAAGCCCGTATCGTCCGTAAGATTTTCTTCCTATACAACGAACAGGGCTTAGGCTGCCGAACAATCAGCATGACCTTAAACCGAGACAATGACAAAACCAAATACGGAAATGACTGGAATGCGCGGGGTGTTCGAAGGGTACTTGTGAACCCGCTGTACTGCGGCGTTTTAGTCAACCACAAGTATGAGATCGAAGATTTCTTGACCGGAAAACAAGTGAATATTCCCAAAGAGAATCAATTCTATCACGAGCGTCCGTCCTGGGCTATTGTAACCCCGGAGGTCTTCCAAAAAGCGCAGGAGATTATGGATTCCCGGCGGACTAAATATGACTCCGGTGAACCGTTCAGAGACGCCAGGTATAGTTCCAAGCATGTGTTCTCCACGCTCATCAAGTGTGAACATTGTGGCAGGTCCTTCACACGAAAGACCTATACATATGTAAACACTCGGGTCTATTGGCGATGTGTTACCAATGATCAGTACACCGCAGAGAAGTGCGATAACCGCGTAATCCTGGACGAACCGGAATTGATAGAGGAGCTGCGCAAATACTTTGCCTCGTTGATAGAGGATAAGGACGTTTTTGTGGCAAGCATCTTGGCAAGTCTGGATAAACAGCTTCCCGAAGCACAGAACCCCGAACAGGCAAAGCAGGAAATCGAAGCCAAGCGGAAGAAACTGCTTAGCAAAAAGGACCGGTATCAAGAAATGTATGCCAACGACCTGATTAGCATGGCAGAGTTGAAAGACAAGCTTGCTGATATTGCGGAAGAACTGAAGGCTGTGGATTTGGACTTAGAACAAATCGCCCAGTCAGTGCAGATCGTCAGCAATGCAGAGCAGATAATTCAGCACTACCGTCAGGAGATCCTTCGATTTTTAGAATTAGAAACCGTTACCAATATGGATATGCGCCGAATTCTTGACCACATCTCGGTCAATAAAAACGGCAATGTCCGTGTGGTTCTGAAGAAATTTGAAGATATGGCAGCCGCCTAATTCCACCTAGCGAATTGGTGTCCGTGGTGGAGGTGCTGGATCCTATGGTCCTCAGCTCTAAAGTGGTAGATGTGTGCAGCTGCCCCCGGGAGGCTATGATTCAGCAGATCCCTGAGGGAATCTGCGGATGCTTTGACGAGGAGCTGGTACTTTCCGGCGAACAGCGCCGCCTGCTGGTGACTTTGGGACAGTTCTCCATTATCCGCCTGGAGCGGGACGCCCAGCTGGTCGTACCGGTACTGGAGTACAGCATCCCCACCAAGGAGTGCTGCGATGCCCAGGGATGCGCGGAGGATCCCTGCGAGTTGTTCTCCAAGATCCCGTTCCCCACCCGTCAGTTTGCTCCTACGGGTTGCGACATGGATTGCGACAGGGACTGCGACAGGGGAGACGGCTACATTACCACATAATAAAAAGGCGTGCTGCATCGCAGCACGCCTTTGGTTTATCTATTAGCCCCGCATCAGACGCTTGCGGGCAAGATTGATGGGGCCTTCGGTCATACGGGTGATCCAGGCAAGGCTTTTGCCGCAGCCGTAGGCCACGCAGGCGGCGGGATCGTCGGCAACGGTGCAGGGGATGCCGGTGCGCTCCTGCAGAAGAAGATCCATACCCAAAATCTGACTGCAGCCGCCGGTGAGGACGATGCCGGTCTCGGCAATGTCGCCAACCAGCTCGGGAGATGTGTCCTCCAGAACGGAGAGGACTTCGTCAGCGATCTGCCGGGCAGGTCGCGCCAGCACTTCGCAAATCTCTGTGGAGGTGAGGGTAATCTCCCGGGGGATACCGGCTTTGGCATCGCGGCCCTTGACTACCATGGAACTCTCGCTGTTGCGGGGATAGACGGAACCGAGCTGGATCTTGATGTCCTCTGCGGTGGGTTGACCGATGACTACCTGGTACTTACGACGAATGTGTCGGGCAATGGCTTCATCAAAGTGATTGCCGGCCAACTTTAGAGAAGATGCTGCGGCCACGCCGTTCATAGACAGTACGGCGATGTCAGTGGTGCCGCCGCCAATGTCCACTACCAGGTGGCCACGGGGGCCGCTAATGTCCAGGCCTGCGCCCAAAGCGGCGGCCAAGGGCTCTTCAATCAGATAGACACGCCGTGCGCCGGCTTCCAGGGCGGCGTTGATCACGGTGCGTTCCTCTACTTCGGTGATGCCGCTGGGAACACTGACAATGACTCTGGGCTTGGGAGCAAAAAGGGAGGCTTTGTCAGCTACACGGAACAGATGCTGAAGCATCTGCACGGTCATTTCGTGATCGGAGATGACGCCGTCCTTCAGCGGGTGCATAGCCACCACATTGCCCGGAGTACGGCCCAGCATGTTCCGGGCGGCAGCGCCTACCTTCAGAATCTTGCCGGTATTTTTGTCCGCGGCAACCACAGAAGGTTCGCGGGCCACAAGACCCTCTTCGGCTTTATAGATCAGAATATTGGAGGTACCCAGGTCAATGCCCAGGTCATGGGAGAATAGTTGCATAGTATTCACCTACAGTTATTTGTTAATATGATTGGCCACTGCCACAGCAGCGCAGTAAACTTCCTTGGCACCGGCAGTGAGGAGTACCTTGGCGCACTCCGAGGCGGTGGCGCCGGTGGTGATAATATCGTCCAGCAGCAGGATGCGCTTACCCTGGATCTCCTCTGGGCTGAGAGCTTTGTAAGCGCCCAGTACATTGGCTCTGCGGCGATAGACATCCCCTATACCGGATTGGGGCGGGGTGTTGCGGATCTTTTTCAAAGTTCTCACCGGCGGGACTCCTAACTCCTGACCTACAGCATTGCAAAGTACTTCCACCTGATCAAAGCCACGCCGGAATCGCCGTAATGGGGCGATAGGGACATAGGTAAGGACATCAAATCCCTCCGGGTACACCTTTTGCAGTTTTAATGCCAAGGCTCGTCCATAGGCGGAGGCGTAATGGCGGCGGCCGGAGAACTTGTACCGGAGCAAACTGCCCCGCACCATATCCTTATAATACCATACCGCGGTCCATCCTGCAAGAAAAGAAAGTTTCAAATTGGATTTTTCAAAAATCGGTGCGTTTTTCCGGCAATCGTGACACAGATCGGACTCCTCTTTCTCAAGAAAACGACGGCACATAACGCATTTTGGGGGAAAGAGCAGGGATAGCAGGCGGTGAAACATAATTTACTCCTTTTGCTGCAAACGCAGCTTGAGGCCTGTGTAGCGGCGGCCGGTCTTAACATTTTCCACCATTGTGGCTACAGTATCCTCCCGGCCGGCGATGATCAGAAGCTCCCGGGCGCGGGTGATAGCGGTGTAGAGGATGCTGCGATTGAGAAGATAGGGGGATGCGTTCCAGGCAGACAGGATCACGGCCCGGTACTCACTGCCCTGAGACTTGTGGACCGTCATAGCATAGGCCAGCTCCAGTTCTCCCAGTTGGGTGAAATCGTAGTCTGCGATCCGGTCGTCAAAGAGGACGGTCAGCACTTCCGACTGTAGATCGATCTGCTGGATAATACCCACATCGCCGTTGAACATACCTGCTCCCACCGCGCTGCCATCCGCCTTTTTCCAAAGCAGGTCGTAGTTGTTGCGAATCTGCATCACCCGGTCACCCTCCCGGAAGAGGGTTTCTCCAAAGGTCCGTTCGCTTTTGCCGGGAGCGGGGGGGTTCAGACTGGCCTGCAAAAGACGGTTAAGGGCGACAGTGCCGGCAGGGCCTTTTTTTGTGGGGCACAGGACTTGGATCTGATCGGCGGGAATGCCCATATTTTTGGGCAGCCGCGTGGAACAAAGGCCAGCGATTGTCTGAGCAATATCTTCTTCTGTCCGCCCGGGGAGGAAGAAAAAGTCGCTTTTTACATTCTTCAGTTCCGGCATTTCTCCACGGTTGACGCGGTGGGCATTCATAACAATAAGACTTTCCTGCGCCTGACGGAAGATCTCTGTCAGACGCACAGAGGGGAGGACATTGCTGCGGAGCATATCGTTAAAGGGGAAGCCGGGGCCAACGGGGGGAAGCTGGTCCGGGTCACCCACAAGGATCAGCCGGGCTCTTTGGGGCACGGCCTGTAGAAGACTGCCCAAAAGCTGCACATCCACCATAGACATCTCGTCCACGATGACAGCATCTGCCTCCAAAAGATCAGATTCGTCTTTAGTAAAAAGCAGCTTACCGGTATGAGGATCAATGCCTGCGCCCAACAGGCGGTGAATGGTGGAGGCCTCCCAACCGGTCACTTCCGTCAGCCGTTTGGCGGCGCGGCCTGTAGGAGCGCACAACAGACACCGCAGACCCATTTGGTCATACAAAGAGAGAATGCCGTTGAGAATGGTGGTCTTACCGGTGCCGGGTCCGCCGGTGATCAGCAGAAGACCGGAGGTGGCCGCTTGCTCCAGGGCAAGCGTTTGCTGGGAAGAATATTCCAGATGACTGCTTTCAGCAGCCTGACGGAGTTTCCTGGACAAGGCATGGGGGGCGGGGAACTGGCTGGAGGCGTGCTGCAGAAGACGGCGGGTGCAGTAATTTTCCGCCCTGTAGAGCTCCGGCAGATACAAAATGCGAATGCCGGCCAGGTGATCCTGCATCAGCCGGTCAGCAGCCAAAAGCCGCTGCACACCTTCCACAACAACGGGGATAGACAGGCTTAAAAGCTGGGCGGTGGCATCGATCAGCTTATCCTCCGGGAGGAAGCTGTGGCCGGCAGTCAGGTTGTAATACAGTTCAAAAAGAATGCCGGCGTCCACCCGGCGAGGATCATCTCCGGCGATGCCCAGCTCAATTGCAAAGCGGTCCACTGCCCCAAAGGGAGCTTCCAGACCCTCGTCCATCAGTAGGTAGGGGTCGTCATAGAGAAGATCCATAGCGGTCTCACCGTAGAGCTTATAGATCTTCACGGCCAGGGCAGGGGGTAGGTGATGGAGGGCAAAAAACTCCATCAGTTGGCGCATACCCACTTGCAGGCGGAACTCTTCACCGATCTCCTGGGCCTTCCGGTCGGAGATACCTGAGACCTCCGCCAAGCGCTCCGGCTCCCGCTCCATAATCAGCAGGGTCTGATCACCGAAGCGGTTTACGATCCGGTTGGCAAGGACGGGGCCAATGCCTTTAATAGTCCGGCCGGAAAGATAGGTGATGATTTCCGTAGCATTTTGAGGCATCAGCCGTTCCAAAAACTCTGCCTCAAACTGGCGGCCGTAATTGCTGTGGCTGCTCCATTTGCCCGTCACCATCAGTCGCTCACCCACGGCGGGCATAGGGATTGTGCCTACAACGGTGACAGTCTGGCCGCCTTCTGTGTGCAGGCGCAGCACGGCATAGCCGTTGTCGTAATTCTGAAAGACAACGGCGCTGATAATGCCCTGTAAAATCTCCAATTCCAGTTCCTTCAAAATGGCAACTCCCGTCTGATTGTTTTACTGTTATCAGTTTACTATATTTTGGGGAAATTGGAAAGAGGGATTGTAAAATCTTTTTGAATTGCCCCGACCACTGCGGTTAAGCCTTGCATATTATGGGTTTTTTGGTATAATATAGGTTAATGACAAAAGTGAGGAGTATGCCCATGAAGAATTTGCAGCTGCTGACTTGGCTGACCCAGTTGGGCTTAAGTACGGCAGTGCCCTTAGCGGGTTTTGTTTTGCTGGCGGTATGGCTGAGGAACCGGTTCGGTTTGGGCATTTGGGTGCTGTTCGCAGGTATTGCTTTGGGATTGTTTTGCGCAGTGGACGGCTTTGTCCGGAACATGAAAGCGCTGGACAGAATGGGAAACGGAAAAGAAAAAAAGAATCCCCCGGTCAGCTTCCGGGAACACGATTGACGCAGGAGGTCGCCTTTATGAAAAATGATGTGCTCCGGCAGACACTGGTTGTCGCCTTGGGAGAGTTGATCGGCGTGGCGACTATGCTGGGGATTTTTGCCCTGCTGGGCAAGTTTGACAATACAGTTCTGCTGGGCGGTATTGTGGGCGCCGTGGTGGCGACCGGCAATTTCTTTGCCATGGCTGTCGGCGTGCATATGGCTGCGGAGAAAGCCCAAAATCAGGATGTCAAGGGCGGACAAGCTGCTATCAGAGTGTCTTATATTGCCCGTATGGCAGTGATGGCGTTGATCTTCTTCGCCTTTGCCAAAAGCGGACTTGTCAATGTGATTGCCCTGGTAGTGCCGCTGGTATTTATGCGGCCGACTTTGACACTGCAGGAGTTTTTTAAAAGAAAGCAGGGTGATAAAGCGGTATGAATGTCAATGTTGATGGCGCGTTTATCTATTTCCACATTCCCATTTTCGGGGGAATCCCCATCACCCAGACTACCGTGTCCTCTTTCATCGTGACGGCGCTGCTGGTAGTCGCCTGCATTCTGTTGGGACGCAACCTGCAAAAACGACCAACGGGGACCCAGGTGCTGGTAGAAAAGGGCGTGAGTATGATCTACAATCTCACGATCAGCGCTATGGGAGAGCACAACTCCCACTGGGCACCGTTTATGGGGACGCTGTTTCTCAGCAGTATCTGTGGAAGTCTCATCGGCATGACCGGCTTTTTACGGTCGGTGACGGCGGACTTGAGCTGCACACTGACCTGGGCGCTGATGGTGACGGCGCTGATCTGGTACAATAATATCAAAAATAACGGATTTGTGGGTTGGCTAAAGGGTTTTACAGAGCCTATCGTGGTAATGACACCTATGAACATTGTGTCTGAAATTGCCCAGCCTATTTCCATGGCCGTCCGTCATTTCGGCAACGTGGCCGGCGGTGGTGTGATCACCTCCATCATTTACACGGCCCTTTCTATTTTGTCAGCTGCGGTACTGCGGGCTATCGCTTCCGCAGGATGGTTGGCGGGAGTGGTGCTGATGGCCGCCGGCGCAGCCATTTGGATCCTTGGCAGAAAGAAAAAATGGTTTGTCAAGGTCCTGGCGGTCCTCTCCTTTGCGTTGGGTTTGTTCGGCTTGCTTCAGGCTACCGGTGTGCTTGCCGGCGTGCCTATACTGGCGCTGGGCGTTCCCGCGGTGTTGAGCGTGTACTTTGATGTGTTTTCCGGCTTCGTGCAAGCACTGGTGTTTACCTTGCTGAGTATGGTCTATGTTGCCGGCGCATGTCCCCCTCCTGCAGAGCAGGGGAAATAATTATGTAAACCATTATTTAGGAGGAATTATATTATGGAGTTCAATGCATATTTTCTGAAGGCTATGTGCGCCATTGGCGCAGGTCTGTGTATGGGTATCGGTGCTATCGGTCCTGCTCTGGGCGAGGGCAATGCCGTAGGTCGCGCCCTGGAAGGTATGGCCCGCCAGCCGGAGACTGCAGATACCCTGCGTACCAATATGATCCTGGGCTGCGCCATCACGGAGACCACCGGTATTTATTCTCTGCTGATCGCGTTTCTGATCCTGTTCGCAACCAACGTGTAAGCGTCCGTCTTTGATTCCACGGAAAGGAGCGGAAGACGTGTTTGAGAGTTTTATCGGCGTCAATTTCTGGACGGCACTGTTTGTGCTGCTGAACTTTCTGGTGCTGTTCTTTGTGGCGAAACGGTTTCTATTCCAGCCGGTAAAGAACATGATCGATAGCCGCCAGCAGGAGATTGATGCTATGTATAAAGAGGCGGGGGAGGCAAAGAACAATGCCCTCGCCCTGGAAAATCAGTACAAAGAGCAGCTCGCTGCCGCCCGGGAGACCGGGGATAATTTAGTAAAAGAGGCCATGGCCCGAGGCAAGAGCCGGGAGGAGGAGATCCTGCGGCAGGCAAATCGGGAAGCGGATGCGATTCGGGAAAAGGCGTCTGCGGATATTGTCCGGGAGAAGAAAAAAGCTCTGAATGATGCCAAGGACGAGATTTCTGCGATTGCCCTGGAGATCGCCGGCAAGGTCATCGGTGAGACTATGGACACCCAGCATCAGCAGAAGCTGGTGGACAGCTTCCTGGAAGAATTGGGTGAGCAGGTATGAATCAAATGGGAAGAGCCTACGGGCAGGGACTATATGCCTTGGCCAAGGAAGAGCATCTGGAGGATACCGTGTTGCAGCAGCTGCAGGTTTTAGAAATTGCTTTTTCCCAGGAGCCAGCGTTTGCCAAGCTGCTGGCATCTGCCAATATTCCCAAGGAGGAACGCCTGCGGGTTTTGGAAGAGAGTTTCCGGGATAAGGTGCAGCTGTATGTGCTGAACTTTCTGAAGATCCTTACGGAAAAGGGTTATATTCGCCGTTTTTCCGATTGCTATGAGGCCTACCGGGAGCAGTACAACGACGATAAGGGCATACTGGAAGTGCGGGCTGTGTCCGCCACAGAGCTGACCCAGGAGCAGAAGAAACGGCTTGCGGACAAACTTGCCGCCATTACCGGCAAGGAGATTTGCCTTGTTTGCAGAATAGATCCAGCAGTACTGGGCGGTATGCGGCTGCACTATGCTGGCACCCAGGTGGACGGTACGGTACAGGGCCGCCTGGAAATGATGGAAAAGAGCCTGAAAAATACCGTTCTTTAATCGGAAAGTAGGAAAACTATGGAATTAAGACCGGAAGAAATTACGAAAATAATCCGTAATCAGATCAAGAATTACGAGAATAAATTGCAGACCAATGAAGTCGGTACGGTGATTCTGGCCGGCGATGGCATTGCTAAGGTGACGGGCCTGGACCGTTGCATGGCCGGTGAGCTGGTGGAGTTCCCCGGCGGTGTGTACGGCATGGCGCAGAACCTGGAGGAAGAAACTGTGTCCATCGTGGTGCTGGGCAACGATACCGGCATCAAGGAAGGTGATACCGTCAAGCGTACCGGCAAGGTGGTATCTGTACCTGTGGGTGCAGGTCTCATTGGCCGGGTGGTCAATGCCCTGGGTGAGCCTATTGACGGCAAGGGCCCCATCACAGCGGAAGCCTACCGCCCTATCGAGATGCCCGCGCCGGGTGTCATTGACCGGGAGCCGGTGAGCGTGCCGCTGCAGACCGGTATTAAGGCAATCGACTCTATGATTCCTATTGGCCGTGGCCAGCGGGAACTGATTATTGGCGACAGACAGACCGGCAAGACCACGATCGCCACCGATACGATCTTGAATCAGAAGGGCAAGGATGTGATCTGCATTTATGTGGCCATCGGCCAGAAACGGTCTACCGTTGCCCAGATTGTAAATGCCCTGGAACTGGGTGGCGCGATGGACTATACCACAGTGGTGTCCGCCACCGCTTCGGAGCTTGCGCCTATGCAGTACATTGCCCCCTACACCGGCTGCACTATGGGTGAGCATTTTATGTACCAGGGCAAGGATGTTCTGGTGATCTACGATGACCTGAGCAAGCATGCGGTGGCCTATCGGGCCATCTCTCTGCTGATCCGCCGTCCTCCTGGACGGGAGGCATACCCTGGCGATGTGTTCTATCTCCACTCCAGACTGCTGGAGCGGGCAGCCCATCTGTCCCGGGAAAAGGGTGGCGGCAGCTTGACCGCGCTGCCGATTATTGAGACCCAGGCAGGTGACGTGTCTGCCTATATTCCCACCAATGTAATCTCCATCACCGATGGGCAGATCTTTTTGGAAAGCGAACTGTTCAACGCCGGTATTATGCCTGCGGTGAACCCGGGTATCTCTGTGTCCCGCGTAGGTGGCGCTGCGCAGATCAAGGCTATGAAAAAGGTGGCCGGCAGCTTGAAGCTGTTGTACTCCCAATATCGGGAGCTGCAGAGCTTTGCCCAGTTCGGTTCTGACCTGGATGCGGATACCAAGGCCCGTTTGGCTTTGGGTGAGCGGATTGTGGCGGTGCTGAAGCAGAAAAATAATGCTCCCGTGGAGGTTGCTCATCAGATCTGCATTCTCTACGCTGTGGTAAACGGGTATTTGGGCGGCGTTGCGACGGAGGATATCCAGGAGTTCCAACGTCGGTTGGAATCCTTCCTGGAAACCAGGTACGAGGATGTTTTGACGGACATCCGCACGACCGGAAAGCTGGAAGCTGCTACGGAAGAACGGCTCCAGGAAGCGCTGCGGCAGTTGCTGGCGGATATGGGCGGTGAACAGTAATGGCGGGTGTATCTACCAAGGAGATCAAGACCAGGATCCGCAGCATGGAATCCACCCGGCAGATCACCAGAGCCATGGAAATGGTGGCGAGCGCTAAGCTGGGAAAGGCGCAGAATCAAGCAAAGAACTGCCGACCTTATTTTGAGACCCTCTACGAAACTATGTGGAATATCGTAGCCGGCAGCGGAGAGATCGACTCTCCCTATCTTGCCCGGAAGGAGGGCAGCAAGACCGCTTTTGTGGTGATCTCCGGCGACCGGGGACTGGCAGGCGGCTATAACAGCAATGTTTTGAAGCTGCTGCTGTCCCAGGCGGAGGGAACGGATTTCCGGGTCCTGCCTATGGGCAAAAAGGGCGCGGATTATTGCAGGGCCCACGGCATTGCAACTATGACAGAACTCTACAACCAGGCGGAGGGCGTTTCTATCGCCGACTGTTTCACCGTGGCCAAGCAACTGTGCAAAGGCTTTTTGAAGGGCGAGTTTGACCGGGTCTGTGTGGTGTATACCCAGTTCCGGTCGGTCATCTCCCAGGAACCGGACTGCCTCCAGCTGCTGCCGCTGAAAAAAGACGGGGAACTCCGCCGTAAGCAGAAGCAGATTGAGTACGAGCCGAACAGTACGGCGGTATTTGAGGCTATCGTGCCGGAGTATTTGGGCGGTGTGTTGTACGGCGCTCTGTGTCAGAGCCGCGCTTCTGAACAGGCTGCCCGGCGGAACGCAATGGACGCGGCCACCAAGAATGCCCAAGAGATGATCGATGGGCTGAGCCTGCAGTTCAACCGGGCGCGGCAGGCGGCTATTACCCAGGAGATCACGGAGATCGTTGCAGGTTCTTAGGCAACGGAAGAGTAAGGAGTTGAAATCAATGGCCAAACAGTTGGGAACAGTGGTACAGGTTATGGGCCCTGTTCTGGATATTCGCTTTCCGGAGGATCATTTGCCGGAATTGCTGCAGGCAATTGCGGTGAGGAACGGAGAGCAGACCATTATTGCAGAGGTGGCGCAGCATATAGGTGACAATGTGGTACGCTGCATCGCTATGAGCTCTACCGACGGTCTTGCCCGCGGAGCAGAGGCCGAAAACACCGGAAAGGCAATTACGGTGCCGGTAGGGGAGGGATGCCTGGGACGGATCTTTAATTTGTTGGGCGACCCCATCGACGGCGGCGCTCCCGTAGAGGCTGCCGAGCGGTGGCCCATTCATCGCAGTGCCCCCTCCTATGAGGAGCAGGAGACTTCCGCGGAGATCCTGGAAACGGGCATTAAGGTCATCGACTTAATCTGCCCCTACACCAAGGGCGGCAAGATCGGCCTTTTCGGTGGCGCAGGCGTGGGTAAGACCGTGCTGATCCAGGAACTGATCTACAACATAGCTACAGAACACAACGGCTACTCGGTATTCACTGGTGTAGGCGAACGCACTCGTGAGGGCAACGACCTGTATCTGGAAATGACCCAGTCCGGTGTTATCAAGAAGACCGCAATGGTTTTCGGTCAGATGAATGAACCCCCCGGAGCCCGTATGCGGGTGGGCCTCAGCGGTTTGACAATGGCAGAGTATTTCCGGGACGTGAAACACCAGGATGTGCTGCTGTTTATCGACAATATTTTCCGCTTTACCCAGGCAGGCTCGGAAGTGTCCGCGCTGCTGGGCCGTATGCCCTCTGCGGTGGGCTATCAACCTACTCTGGCAACGGAGATGGGCGCTCTGCAGGAGCGAATCACCTCCACGAAGAACGGCTCTATCACCTCTGTGCAGGCGGTCTATGTGCCCGCCGATGACTATACAGATCCTGCGCCTGCGACCACCTTTGCCCATCTGGACGCCACCACGGCGCTGGACAGAGGCATCGCGTCTTTGGGTATTTATCCCGCGGTTGATCCCCTGAACTCTACTTCCCGCATCTTGACACCCGAAGTGGTAGGACAGGAGCATTATCAGGTGGCCCGGGGCGTGCAGCGGATTCTGCAGCGGTATAAGGAACTGCAGGATATCATTGCTATTATGGGCATGGATGAGCTGAGTGAGGAAGACAAGCTGACAGTCAGCCGTGCAAGAAAGGTCCAGCGTTTCCTGTCCCAGCCTTTCTCCGTGGCGGAACAGTTTACCGGCTATGAAGGCAAATATGTGCCCCTGAAGGAAACCGTGCGGGGCTTCAAGGAAATCATTGAGGGTAAGCATGACCAGATCCCCGAGTCCTGTTTCCTGTTCGCAGGCAGCATTGACGATGTGGTGGCAAAGTGGAAGGGGCAGGCGTGATGAAGTCCTTTCCTTTGAGAATCGTCACCCCCGATGGAGTGCAGTTTGACGGCAACGCGGAGGAACTAATCGTCCGCACAGTCAGTGGAGATATGGGCATTATGGCCGGTCACACCAATTGCGTGGCGCCTTTGGGTATGGGCCTTGCCACAGTGATCACAGAGGGGGGGAAGCGCTTCGGCGCCTGTATTGGCGGTATGGTATCCGTGTTGGATGGCGCGGTCACGCTGGTGCCGACCACCTTTGAGTGGGCAGATGCCATCGACCTGCCAAGAGCAGCGGTATCGGAACAGCGGGCAAGGGCCGTTCTGGAGAATAAGTCCGCCAGCGATACGGATCTGCGCCTGGCGGAAGCCCGACTGAAACGGGCGCTGGTGCGTCAAAGCGTAGCAACATACAAATAATGAAAACACCTCCCTTTGTTTTGACAAAGGGAGGTGTTTTTCTTGTAATCGGGAGATGGGTGTGGTATGATACTTTCAGAATCTGCCGAACGGAGGAAAAGACAATGGATAGAAAATATGCGGATTTTGCCTGGGAGCAGACAGAGGCGCTGCTGGCGATCGATTCTCCCACGGGCTATACGGAAAAAGCGGCAGCCTGGGTAATGGCGGCCTTTTCCGCCCTGGGCTTTGACGCCCATATCACCACAAAGGGCGGCGTGCTGGTGGATCTGGGGGGCGAGGACCGGGAAAACGCTCTGATGCTGGCGGCCCACACGGATACCCTCGGCGCTATGGTTGCCCAGGTGAAGGGCAACGGCCGGCTGCGGGTGAGCGCTCTGGGCGGTATGAACGCCAACAACGGTGAAGCGGAAAATGTCCGAGTGTATACCCGGGAAGGTACGGTGATAGAAGGTACGCTGCAGCTGTGCAACGCTTCCATTCACGTAAATGGAGATTACTCCTCCGCCAAGCGCAGCTTTGATACCATGGAAGTGGTGCTGGACGCTCAGGCTGATTCTGCCGAAGATGTGAAAAAACTGGGTATTCAGGTGGGCGATATCGTCTGCTTCGATCCCCGCACTCGCCGGACGGCTTCCGGCTACCTCAAGAGTCGGTTTTTGGATGATAAGCTTTCTGTGGGCATCTTGCTGGGCTTTGCCAAATATCTGGCAGACAATCACATCACACTGAAAAGAAAAGTGTATGTCCATGTGACGGTGTATGAGGAAGTGGGTCACGGCGGCTCCGGCTCTGTGCCTGCCGGTGTGACGGAGGCTATCTCCGTGGATATGGGCTGCGTGGGTGACGGCCTGCAATGCACTGAGCGGCAGGTATCTATTTGCGCTAAGGACTCCGGCGGACCGTATAGCTACAGTGTGGTGGGAGATCTGATTGCGGCCGCCAAGAAGGCAGAGGCTGACTATGCAGTGGATATCTATCCGTACTATGGCTCCGATGTGGAGGCCACTCTGCGGGGCGGCTATGATATCCGCCACGGCTTGATCGGCGCAGGCGTATATGCCAGCCATGGATACGAACGCAGCCACATCGATGGGGTGTATAACACGCTCAAATTGCTGGGCGCTTACTTGGATTGCTAAAATGACTGCCGGCAATCAAATTGCCGGCAGGTTTTATAGGCGGATATCTACGGGGTTCCGGATGGTCATGGAGTCGTGGGTGATGGCGCAGTCCATAGCCATGATCTGCACGCCGCCGGCGGCGGCTTCCCGGAGGGCGCGGCCGAAGGCGGGGTCGGCGGTGTCATTGGGATGCAGGTAAGATACATCTGACATTTGTATCACAAAGAGCACATAGGCGCCATAGCTTTCTTTGGCAAGCCTGGTCAATTCCCGCATATGCTTGGCGCCCCGTAGGGTGGGGGCATCGGGGAAGGCACAAATGCCGTCCTGCTCCAACGTGACGCCCTTGACTTCCATAAAACAGGCTTTCCCGTCTTTTGTAAAGGAAAAATCAAAGCGGGAATTGCCGTGGCGGCTCTCCGGACGGAGGTCTTCGATCTGTCCAAGACCGCCGGACAAAAGCCACTCTTTGGCGGCGGCGTTGGGGGCTTGGGAGTCCATATTGATCAGACGCGTACCCTTTTCCACGGCAATCAGGTCGAAACGAGTCTTTCGGGTGGGGGAGGGACTCTCGGCGCACCATACCTTTGCGCCGGCGGGCAGCAGCTCCCGGCAGCGGCCGGTGTTTTTTACATGGCAGATCTCTTCCTTACCCGCAATATTCACATGGGCGATGAAGCGGTTGGGACGGGAGAGAAAAATACCGGAAACCATATTCTCGTATTGCACAACATCACATCCTTTCTTATAAGATAGCAGATGATCTGCCCGTTGCCAAGAGGCAGATCAAAAGGAGTTTATTATGATAGCCAATTATCACACCCACACGCCCCGCTGCCGCCATGCAGAAGGGACAGAGGAAGAGTATATTCAGGCAGCTATGGATGCGGGCATCCAGATTCTGGGCTTCTCTGACCACACGCCTTTTTGGTTTCCCGGGGAGTACTACTCCTATATGCGGATGTTTCCTCACCAGCTGGAAGAATACTGCGAGGCAGTACGCACGGTGAAAAAGCAGTATGAAGGTAAGCTGCAGATTCATCTGGGACTGGAAGTGGAATACTATCCGGCCCTGTTTGAGCGGGCTCGCGCAGAGGCCATTGACTGCGGCGTGGAGTATTTTCTGCTGGGGCAGCATTGGGTGGGAAATGAGGAAAATGAACCCTACTGCGGCCGGCAGACGGAGGATGAAACCATCCTGGAACGGTACTGCGATCAGGTGGTGGCAGGGGTGAATACCGGCTGGTTTTCCTATATTGCACATCCGGATCTGATCCACTTTACGGGTGATGCTGCGGCATACAAAAAGCATATGCGCCGGTTGTGCCGGGAGGCTAACGCCTGCAACACGCCCATAGAGATCAATTTGCTGGGACTGGCAACAGGACGCCAGTATCCTACCGCGCAGTTCTGGGAGATCGCCGCTGAGGAAAATTGCTGCTGCATCCTGGGGCGGGACGCCCATCAGCCGTGTGCGTTTGCAGATGCCGCATCGGAACAGAAAGCGTTGGAGTTCGTGAAGGCGTATGGACTGAAATTGATCGACACGCTGCCCCTGCGGGCAATTGGGTAAAATCCGGGGAATGGGTATTGACTTTCCATTAAAATGTGTTATAATCTTACCTGTTCCACACGGAGGCTTAGCTCAGCTGGTTAGAGCGCCTGCTTCACACGCAGGAGGTCGATGGTTCGAGTCCATTAGTCTCCACCAAAAAAGAAAACCACCCGTTAGGGTGGTTTTCTTTTTTGTATGGTATTCAGTTAATGGACTCGAAAGGCGGCTCTGGGCAAGTGTCCGGTGGGGAACGCAGGTGATGGGTCGCCAAGGCCCACGCCGGGCACCGCAACAGGAGAGTCGCACCCGCTGTGGCTTTTCCGCAGAAAAGGGAGTCCGTCCTCAACTATAGGTCGATTGACATTTTACGGCATATACCCTATATTCAAAGGGGAGGTGTTATCATGAATAAAGAAACGTTTGGACAGTTCATAGCAGATTCGCTCCAAAGCCCGCTTCTCAAATGCTTAAAAGGATATTTCCTTTTGGGCCGAGATGTGATACAATCTAATTCAAAGGAAAGCCGTATCGGAATGGTTAACGGAAAATGAAAAGAGGTATCCATATGAAAAAAAGTGTAATACGGTTGCTTGCGGTATTGTTAGTGATGCTGCTGACGGCCTGCAGAGGGGGAAATCTGCCCGATGAGCCTACAGAAACGCAGACATTGACAACCACACAGACAGAAACGACAGAAGCAACGGAAACGACAGAAACGACAGAAGCAACGGAAACAACAGAAACGGAGGCTACTGAGAACGAGGTCACAGAGCCGGAGGAGACGCTGCCGGAACACTCCGCTCTTTTCCTGCCTGATGTTCCTGTGGAGGATGTCATCACCTATTTTAACGAGGTATGTCTGGACAGCGAATTCGTTAACGGCGGAGATCCCAGCATAATCCAGAAATGGTCGGAGCCGATTTTCTATATGCTGGAGGGCTCCTATACCGCAGCAGATCTGTTGGTACTGCAGCAGTTTGAGGCATGGCTGAATACCGTGGAGGGATTCCCTGGGATCTCCGCTACAGAGGATGTTGGCGCAATGAATATGCAGATCCACTTTGGCAGCAGCCAAGATATGGTCAATCTGCTGGGTGATAACTTTGCCTATATGGACGGGGGCGTCACTTTTTGGTATATGAACAATGAGATCTACCGTGAAACCATCTGTTATCGGTCGGACATTGACCAGTATCTCCGCAATTCTGTGATTTTGGAGGAGATCTACAACGGACTCGGCCCTGTGCAGGACACGGAGCTTCGGCCGGATAGCATTATCTACCAACAGTTCTCTCAGCCCCAGTGCCTGACCCCGGTGGATGAATTGATCCTGCGGTTGCTGTATCATCCGGAGATCAAGCCCGGAATGAATGCAGAGCAGTGCGAGGCGGTCATCCGGAGCTTGTACTATTAAACAAAACCCCTCCCCGTTCAAAGGGAGGGGTTTGTCCTTTAAACCCACCGAAAATGTCCGTTTGGCGGCCGTTCAAGGACAAAATCTGCAAAAAGTGCTTGCATTTTCTGCGTTGTATGATATAATTGGCAATAATGTTCTTGAAAGGAGCTCCTTTGAAAGCTATGGACGACGGCGACAGTAATCCTGCGAATCCTCTTTTCTTTCATAGGTTGGTACAGGCGAAGCGTAGTCTCTACATCCGAGTGTAGGACCTAGGCTTTGCCTTTTTGCGCGTTTTTTACGAAGTATGTGACTGAAAATTGGAGGAAAAGAGATAATTATGGACAATTCCATTTGGTTAACATTGGGCTTGCAATTGGTGCTGATCGCACTGAATGCGATATTTGCCTGCGCGGAAATCGCAGTGATTTCCATGAATGATAATAAACTTGCCAAGATGGCAGCGGAGGGCGATAAGCGCGCGATCCGTTTGGCCCGTCTTACCAGCCAGCCTGCCCGGTTTTTGGCTACCATACAGGTCGCAATTACCTTGTCCGGTTTCCTGGGCTCTGCTTTTGCGGCAGATAACTTCTCCGGCGGTCTGGCGCAGTGGCTGAAGACCTTTATTCCTTTGGACTTGCAGGTGCTGGAATCGATTGCCTTGGTGGTTATTACTGTGGTGCTGTCTTACTTTACTTTGGTGTTCGGTGAGCTGGTGCCTAAGCAGGTGGCAATGCGGAACGCCGAAAAGCTGGCGCTGGGTATGTCTTCCCTCATCAGCTTTATTTCCAAGCTCTTTGCGCCCCTGGTGTGGCTGCTGACTGCGTCCACCAACGGCGTTCTTCGTCTTTTGGGTATTGACCCCAATGCCCAGGAGGAAGAGGTCAGCGAGGAAGAGATCCGGCTGATGGTAGATGTGGGCAACGAAAAGGGCACTATTGACAACGAGGAACGGGAGTTCATTCAGAATGTGTTTGAGTTTGACAACCTTCCCGTTGAGGAGATCATCACCCACAGAACGGATGTCACGCTCCTGTACTTAGAGGATACCCTTGAGGTGTGGGACCAGACTATCGCCGACACCCGCTACACCTACTATCCCATTTGTGATGAGACCCCCGACCAAATCGTGGGTGTTCTGAACACCAAGATCTATTTCCGTATGAAGGACAAGACTAAGGAGACGGTTATGGAGCAGGCGGTGACAGACGCCTATGTGGTACCGGAATCGCTGAAGGCGGACGTGCTGTTCCGGAATATGAAAAAGGAACATGAGCAGTTTGCGGTGGTGCTGGACGAATACGGCGGCATGAGCGGTATCGTCACCATCAAGGACTTGATTGAAGAGTTGGTGGGCGATCTGGAGGACGATGAGCTTCCCGAGGAGACTGCCGAGGAGATCGTTCAGCTGGAAGAAAATGTATGGCAAGTTCGGGGCAGTGTTCTGCTGGAGGAACTGACCGACGTACTGGGCGTTTCTCTGGAATCTGAGGAGTATGATACTCTGAACGGACTGATTTTCCATTACCTGGAAACCTCTCCGGAGGTTGGATCTCAGGTGGAAGTGGAGGGCCTGGAGATTTTGGTGAAGGAGATCCACAACTACTTTGTGGAGACCGCTGAGATCCGGAAGGCGCAGAAAGCCGAAGAGGAAGAAGAAAATTGATAAAAAGCGGCTCTTGCATATAGGCAAGAGCCGCTTTTTGCAAATTAGAGATGCGCGGAAGATGATTTTGTGTTATAGTAAAGCTATCAAAAATGGGAAGGTGAGTCTATGCAATACCGCAAGGACAAATACGGAAACGACATTTCTGTGCTGGGCTTTGGCTGCATGCGCTTTCAGCGCAGCGGTGGCAGTATCAATATGGATGAGACGGAAAGGGAATTGCTGGCCGCTATCGATGCCGGCGTAAATTACTTTGATACTGCGTACATTTACCCGGGCAGCGAAGCGGCCATCGGTGAGATATTTGCAAAAAACCAAGTGCGTGATAAGATCCACATTGCAACGAAACTGCCCCACTATCTCATCAAATCCCGAGAGAGCATGGAGCGTTTGTTTGCGGAGCATCTAAAGCGACTGAAGACCGATTATATTGACTACTACCTGATGCATATGCTCACCGATGTGCAGACCTGGGAGAAACTGAAAAAACTGGGGATTCTGGAGTTTTTGGAGGAGAAAAAACGCTCCGGCGCTATCCGCCAGATCGGCTTTTCCTACCATGGTAATTCGGATATGTTCTGTAAGCTGGTGGATGCCTATGATTGGGACTTCTGCCAGATCCAGTACAACTATATGGACGAGCATACCCAGGCGGGCCGCAAGGGGTTGCGGTATGCTGCGGCCAAGGGGCTGCCAGTGATCATTATGGAGCCGTTGCGCGGTGGTAAGTTGGTAAACCGGCTGCCACAAAAGGCGCTGGATGTATTTGCCCAGTATCCGGAGCAGCGGACACCTGCCCAATGGGCATTCCGTTGGCTGTGGAACCAGCCGGAGGTCACCTGTGTTCTGTCCGGTATGAACTCCGTGGAGATGTTGCAGGAGAATATACAGACCGCATCCACCACCAAGGTGGGTGATATGACCGAAGAAGAAGAACAGATGCTTGCGCAGGTAGTGCAAGCGATCAACGCCAATATGAAGGTGGGCTGCACCGGCTGCGGATACTGTATGCCCTGTCCTAAGGGCGTGGATATTCCCGGCGCCTTTGCCTCTTATAACCGGCTGGCATCGGAGGGGAAGTTTGCGGGGTTGAAAGAACACTTTATGTGCAGCGCCGCCCGACAGGATTCTACGGCTGTGTCCAAATGCGTGGGCTGCGGTAAGTGCGAAAGCCATTGCCCACAGCGCATCCCCATCCGCCAGGAATTAAAGAATGTGGAAAAGGCGCTGGAAGGCCCGCTCTACAGGATTGCCAGGAAAGCGGTGGAGATATTTAAGCTCTATTAATAAAAGAAGCGGAGAGCTCCAACTCTCCGCTTCTTTTTATATGTTGGCATTCCGCCGATAGTGACTGGGGGTTGCACCCTGGAACTTCAAAAACTGCTTGGCAAAATAACTGGTGTTATTGTACCCCACATTGGAGGCAATTTGCTGGATTTGCAGATTGGTGTGCTTTAACAGGGCGGCGGCTTGGTTGGTGCGCTCCCGGTTGACAAAGTCAATAAAGGTCATACCCATTTCCTGATGAAACAGGGAGGACAGGTAGTTGGCGTTGACGGTTAGCGCCTTTGCGGTATCCTTTACCGTCAGATTATCTGCCAGGTGCTCCTTGATATAGGTGACAGCCAGGTTGGTCAGCGGTTTTAGATTCGGATAGGCGTGCTCCTGTACCAGGCGGCAGTACCGCCGTATGATCTGGCTGAAAAATACGGGCAGTTGTGCGACATTTTTCAGTTGTTCAATTTCTAAACCGATCTCGTTGGAAAGCTTGTCCACCCAGTAAGGGTGAATGCCAGATTCTTCCAAGGCGTGGCGAAGCTGGGTGTTCAGCACAATGCAGTAGTTTTGTGCGTTGCGCAGGGGATTGGTATTGCGGATAGTGGTCTGCAGACCGGGGTCATAGTTGCCGACCATATGCATAGCCAGCGGAAGATTTCCCTGTTTAATGGCGTCTGTGAGAGCGGCGCTATATTCATAGCGCATTTCCACCTGTCGCATCTGTACAATATCGCCGCCTGCAGGGAAGGTGGGTTGGGTGAAATGCTTGTCGGCAGCGGGGAGCATGTTTATTTGCACAATGTTTAGCGGCTCTTGCTTTCCGGTGAGTTGTCTGAATATCAGGTCACAGGCATGGCAGAGGGCGCGGCGCTGTACGATGGGAAGGTTGCCGCAGAATTGCAGGATTGCCGTTTTCCTGTGCTGGGGCATATGATATCCTTCCAGGGCATACAGTGCGTCCTTCCGGGAAAAAGGTTGGAACAGAGCCGGCCCTGCGAGAAAGATGACGTCCAGAGCTTTGTCCGGATGAATCAAAAAGGTGATTCCGCCCGGCGCGGTACATTCATAAACCGTGCCGTTATGGGATTGCGTTTGGGAGATGCGCTGCCAAAAAGCGTTGTTTTGCTGAAGCAATTCGTCAAATATATGGTCGGTGCATCTTTGCAAATGCTCCTGCAAATCTGCCTTTGAAAAGGCAATGCGGGAAAAGGAAATACCGATGGTTGTTTCCAATAATTTCTGCAAAAAGATAGTTGTTTCCTCCATATGGACACTCCTTGAACACACCTGAGATATGTATTATAATAGCAGAGATTTATTGTTTCTGCAAGGGCCAATGTGTGGTAAAATGTAAAAAAAGAAACTACGCCTTTGGGTTTCTTTGGTAAAAATGTTGAGGAGGTTCTTCTTGTGAAAGGAACAAAACAACTTCGTCCTTTTGGCATGCGCGATAAGCTGGCGTATGCTGCCGGCGATGCAGGCTGCAACATGAGCTTTGGTTTGAAAGGCACTGTGCAGACCTTCTGGCTGGTTTACATGTTTATGGAGACTGGACTGTTCTCCATTCTTCTGCTTCTTGTGCAGGCGTGGGACGCCATCAACGATCCGCTGATCGGTTCTATCATCGACAATGATAAGAGAAGATATAAGCGCGGCAAGTATAAGCAGTACATCTTTATTGGAGCCTGCGGCCTGCTGGTTGGCGGTGCAGCGGTCTTCCTGCCCTTCCCCAATGCCAATGTGGTTGTTAAGGCAGTTCTTTTTGTGCTGGGCTACATCATTTGGGATGCTGCTTACACTATGGCAAATGTTCCTTACGGCACAATGCTCAACCTGGTCACCGAAGATACCGGTGAGAGAGCGCAGCTTTCCGTGTTCCGTTCTATCGGTGGCGCTGTCGGCGGCATGCTGCCCGGTATGATCCTGCCTATGCTGATCTGGAACAAGGTCACCTTTGATCCCCAGAATCCCACCTGGTTCCTGGATAAGATCGAGATCCCGGAGGGCGCAGAGAGTGCATTTGCTCCCGAAAACTTCCTTACCAATCCCGTCACTCATGAAGCATATCAGGCAGGCGATAAGGTTCTGAGCCCCCTGACCGGTAGCCAGATCGAAGTCCTGCAGGGTGAAAAAGTGTTCTGGGCCGCTCTGATCATGGGCGTTATCGGTTTCATTTTCTTTATGCTGATGATCAAGAACATCACCATCCGTGGCAACGAATATGATCGGCTCAATGACGAGGGCGAGAAGATCAACTTGCTCAAGTCTTTTGGCACCTTTATGAAGAACCGTCCCGCTGTTGGCTGCACGATCGCAGCTATGGGTATGTTCCTGGGCATGCAGTCCGCTACTACCGCTACTACCATTATGTTCGCCACTCACTTTGGTCAGGCTTCTATGTCCGGTTTGGTGACTATGGTAGGCTTCCTGCCTATGTTCCTGTTTATGCCTTTGGCTACTAAGTTGGTCAAGAAGTACGGCAAGAAGGAAGTTTCTACCATCGGCTCTATCGCCGGCCTGATCGGCGGCGCGATCCTTTGCGTATTCCCCCTGTGCCCCAAGAATATTCAGCTGATCGTCTATATGGTTGGCTTGATCTTCTTCGGTCTTGGCATGGGCTTCTATAACTGCGTGTCCTGGGCAATGATGGGTGATGCCATTGATTACCAGGAGTGGAAGTTCGGCAAGCGTGAGGAGAGCGTTGTTTACGCACTGCACTCCTTCTTCCGTAAGCTGGCACAGGGTGTTGGTCCTGCTGCTGTTATTGCTATCATGGGTACATCTTTGATTGGCTATCAGTCTGCCCTCGGCACCATCGGTCAGTCTGCAGAGACTGCAAGCAGACTCTGCTGGCTGGTTGCAGGTTTGTACACATTCAGTGCAGTTTGCCAGTTTGTTGGTGTTGCGCTGATCTATAACATCGATAAGAAGACGCTGGAAAAGATGAACGCTGATCTGGCTGCTCGTCACGAGGCAAAGTAAGTTGATCTACTGCCGCATCTGCCTGGGCAGGTGCGGCAGTATTTTGCAAGTTTACAACTTGTTTAGGAAAAACAGGAAAAACCTGCTATACTGTATCCATACCATTTTGAGGAGGTATTCTTTTGAGACAAATCATCAACCTGAACCGTAAGTGGGTCTTCTCTAAGGCTGCCACTGCTGTTCCCACTGAGATTGATAACAAGTGGGATTTTGTAAATCTGCCCCACTCCTGGAACGCCATTGACGGCCAGGACGGCGAAAACGACTATTTCCGCGGCACTGCTTACTATGCAAAGAAGATCGATAAGGCCGACTTGCCTGTAGCAGACCGGTACTACCTGGAACTGCAGGGCGCAAACTCCTCTGCAGATGTGTATATGAACGGCAATCACCTGGCCCATCACGACGGTGGCTACTCCACCTGGCGTGTGGATGTGACCGACCACCTGACTGTCAGCAATCTGCTGGTGGTTGCTGTAGATAACGCTGCCAACGACCGGGTGTATCCCCAGATGGCAGACTTCACCTTCTACGGCGGTTTGTACCGGGACGTGAACCTGATTGCAGTTCCGGCCTCTCACTTTGACCTGGACTATTACGGCGGCTCCGGCATCAAGGTCACTCCTGTGATGGGCGGCGATAACGCCAATGTGGAAGTGGAAGTATTTGTCACCGACTCCAAGCTGGGTCAGCAGGTGCGCTACACTCTGACCGATAAGGAAGGCAATGTGGTGGCAGAGACTGTCACTGCAGATACCAAGGCAAACTTTGTGCTGGAGAATGCCCATAAGTGGAACGGCCGCAAGGATCCCTATCTGTATACTGCCAAGGCTGAGCTGCTGGAAAACGGCGAAGCAGTGGATACTGTTTCTGCTCGTTTTGGTTGCCGCAGCTTTGAGATCGATCCCAATAAGGGCTTCATCCTTAACGGTGAAGAGTACCCCCTGCGTGGCGTGTCCCGCCATCAGGATCGTTGGGGCAAGGGTAATGCTCTGAGCCACGAGGATCACATCGAGGACGTGGAGTACATCTGCGAGATGGGCGCTACCACCATTCGTCTTGCCCATTATCAGCACGACCAGTTCTTCTATGATCTGTGCGACGAAAAGGGTCTGGTGATCTGGGCGGAGATTCCCTACATCTCCCAGCATATGGCTACCGGCCGTGAGAACACCATCAGCCAGATGAAGGAACTGATCACCCAGAACTACAACCACCCCTGTATTGTGGTTTGGGGTCTGTCCAACGAGATTACCATGAAGGGTGAAAAGGATCCCGATCTGCTGGAGAACCACCGCATTCTGAATGACCTGTGCCACGAGATGGATAAGACCAGACTGACCACTATGGCAGTTGTGTCTATGTGCCCCATGGACGCAGAGTACCTGAACATTCCCGACACCGTATCCTACAACCACTACTTCGGCTGGTACGGCGGCGACACCTCCATGAACGGCCCCTGGTTCGATAAGTTCCACAAGATGCACCCCAGTCTGCCCATCGGCATTTCCGAGTACGGCTGCGAGGCTCTGAACTGGCACACCTCCAAGCCCACCCAGGGTGACTACACTGAGGAATACCAGGCCTTCTACCACGAGGAACTGATCAAGTGCATTGACGCACGTCCCTACCTGTGGGCAACCCATGTGTGGAATATGTATGACTTTGGCGCTGACGCAAGAGCAGAAGGCGGCGAGAACGGCCAGAACCACAAGGGTCTGATGACCTTTGACCGTAAGTACAAGAAGGACTCCTTCTATGCTTACAAGGCATGGCTGAATCCCGAGCCTATGGTCCACCTGTGCGGAAAGCGTTATGTAAACCGTGTGGAGGATGTGACCAAGGTGACTGTCTACTCCAACTGCCAGAGCGTAGAGCTGTTTGCTAACGGTGTTTCCGTGGGCGTGCAGCAGAACAACGGCCTGCCTTTCTTCTACTTTGATGTTCCCAACGCAGGCACTACTCACCTGGTTGCCGTCGCTGGCGAGCTGAAGGATGAGAGCGTGATCTGCAAGGTGGATACCCCCGACGAGAGCTACCGCCTGAGAGAGAAGGGCGCTGTCCTCAACTGGTTTGACATCACCGAGCCCGAGGGTTATCTGTCCCTGAACAGCAAGATGAGCGACATTATGGCAACTCTCCGCGGCAAGATGCTGCTGGGTGGTCTGTTCCTGAAGATCAAGAGCGCTATGAAGGGTGGCGAAGGCGGTTCCGGCTTCGAGATGACCGACGGTATTATGCAGATGATGGGCGGCTTCACACTCCTGCGACTAACCAGCATGATGAGCATGATGAATGTCTCCTTCACCAAGGAAGAACTGCTGGACATCAACGAAAAGCTCAATAAGATCAAGGCACCTAAATAATAGAAAGGCCCTCCGGAGAAATCCGGAGGGTCTTTTTGTCATTTGGTATTCAGCGCTCTGATGGCGTTGAGAACGGCCAAAATCATCACACCCACATCGGCGAAAATGGCAAACCACATATTGGCAAAGCCTGCAGCGCCCAGCGCCAAACAGGCAAACTTAATACCCAGAGCCAGGATGATGTTCTGATACACAATGCCAAGACATTTTCGGGAGATGTGAATGGCCCGCGCTACCTTGGCGGGATTGTCGTCCATCAGCACTACATCCGCCGCCTCGATGGCCGCATCAGAGCCAAGAGCGCCCATGGCGATACCGATGTCTGCCCGGGATAGTACCGGTGCATCATTGATGCCGTCGCCCACAAAGACCAGTGTGCCGGCGTGATCGGTCAGCAATCCCTCTACCTTTGCCACTTTGTCACCGGGAAGAAGCTCGCTGTACACCAGGTCGATCCCCAGCTCGTTGGCCACCTTCTGAGCGGCGGCGTTGTTGTCACCGGTGAGCATGACCGTCTGCTTAACACCGGCGCGGCGGAGCTTTGCAATGGCATGGGATGAGGTCGGCTTGACTATGTCGGAGACGGTGATACAACCGGCATACACGCCATGGACTGCCACCAGCACTGCCGTGCCTGGGAGGGCAATAAGGTCGCAGGGAATACCAAGGCTGTCCATGAGCTTCCGGTTGCCCGCGGCCACAGGGATGCCGTCCACTTTGGCGGTCACGCCGTTGCCGCCGATTTCCGTGATGTCGCAGACTCTTGCAGCATCAATTTCCTTGCCGCAGGCGGCTACCAGACTCCTGCTGATGGGATGGGTGGAGCCATACTCTGCCAGAGCGGCATATTCCAGCAGAGTTTCTTTGTCTATCTTCAGGCTGGAGATCCCGGTCACTTGAAAACTGCCCTCAGTTAAGGTGCCGGTTTTGTCAAAGACCACAGTTTTGGTTTTGGAAAGCGCCTCCAAATAGCTGGAACCCTTGATCAAAATACCCTCCCGGCTGGCGCCGCCGATGCCGGCAAAGAAGCTTAAGGGAATACTGATTACCAGGGCGCAAGGGCAGCTGATGACCAGAAATGTCAGCGCCCGATAAAGCCAGGTGCCCCAAAGGGGAGCGTTTCCCAGCAGAAGATTTGCCAGCGGAGGCAAAAACGCCAGCGCCAAAGCGCTATAACATACGGCGGGGGTGTACACCCGGGCAAACCTGGCAATAAAGTTCTCTGATCGGGACTTGCGGGAAGCAGACTCCTCTACCAGCTCCAAGATCTGTGATACCGTAGAATCGGCAAAAGCCTTGGTGGTGGTTATTTTGAGCAGGCCAGTCATATTGATGCAGCCGCTAATCACCGCATCGCCCTCTGCAATCTCCCGGGGAAGACTTTCTCCTGTGAGGGCAGCGGTATTCAAGCTGGAAGAGCCGGAGGCTACCACACCGTCGATGGGGATCTTTTCTCCCGGCCGTACGACAATGATGCTGCCAACGGCTACCTCTTCGGGATCAACCTGCACCAGCTGACCGTCCTGTTCTATGTTGGCATAGTCTGGACGGATATCCATAAGGGCGCTGATATTCCGGCGGCTTTTGCCTACGGCATAGCTTTCAAAGAGTTCTCCGATCTGGTAAAAGAGCATGACCGCGATGGCTTCGTTGAAGTCGTAGCTGCGCTGATAGAAAGCAAGGATGATCGCGCCAACGGTGGCCAAAGCCATCAAAAAGTTCTCATCGAACACCCGCCGGTTGCCAATGTTTCGCCCGGCCTTTCTCAAAATATCGTGGCCAATCAGCAGGTAAACTGCCAGCGACAGGGCAACTTTGACGGGGAGGGGCAGAGGAATCAGATGCAGCGCTACCATACCCAAAGCAGCTGCGCCGATCCGCAGCAGCTTGTTTTTTTGTTTTCGGTTCATATCAGAAAAAGATCTCACAGTCCGGCTCTACCTTGCGGCAGACCTTCAGCACATTTTCCATAACGGCGGCCACATCGGCGCCGTCAGCAAACTCCACCGTCATTTTCAGAGTCATATAGCTTACCACCGCCCGTGCGACGCCGGGAACTTTATTGGCGGCTTGCTCCATCAGGTTGGCGCAGTTGGCGCAGTCAACTTCAATCTTGTAGGTTTTCTTCATTGGGATCCTCCTTGCTAAACGATTAAATAAATGTTTAATTGATAAGTAAAGTATACCGGTATTTCCTGCGAAAGTCAAGAGGAGGGAATCAAAAGGAAATACTTGTGCGATTTTTCGTTTCGTGGTATACTGATGCTATTATGAGGAAGGGAGGCCTTGTCCTATGGCAGAAAAACATTTGCCCCACCAGCATACCCACACAGATGCCATTGAAAAGCTGGCAAAACAGCTGGAGCATACGGAAGATTTTCAAATTGTGGCGGAGGTGTTCAAGCAACTTTCCGACAGCAGCCGCGTACGGATCTTTTGGCTGCTTTGCCATTGCGAGGAATGCGTGATCAACCTTTCTGCGCTGGTGGATATGTCTTCGCCGGCGGTCTCCCACCATCTGCAAAGATTAAAAGCCAGCGGTCTGATCGTCAGCCGCAGGGAGGGGAAAGAGGTCTACTATAAGGCTGCTGATACCGAGGAGAGCCACTTGCTCCACCGCACCATTGAGCGGATTATGGAGATGACCTGCCCCCAATAAGCGCGTGTAAATAAGGAGTATGCAAATGGAAAAATTGTCCTTTACCTCTGATTATATGGAGGGCGCCCATCCCCGTATTCTGGAGAGGATGGTGCAGACCAATCTGCTGAAGACCTCCGGCTACGGCACGGATGGTTTTTGCGCCGCTGCCCGGAAGAAGATCTGCAAGGCCTGCGATGCCCCAGATGGGGAAGTGTTCTTCCTGCCGGGAGGCACTCAGACCAATTCTATGGTCATCAAGTATTTGCTGGCGCCCTATCAGGGCGTGATCGCTCCCGTGACCGGTCATATCTCCGGCCACGAGGCCGGCGCCATCGAGCATGGTGGCCACAAGGTTCTGTGCGTGCCGGAGCACAATGGAAAGCTGACTGCTGAAGATGTGGAAAAGCTGGCAAAAAGCTATCGCACTGACGGCAACCGGGATCATCTGGTGATGCCCGGCATGGTGTATATTTCTCAGCCTACGGAAAGCGGCACACTGTATTCTTTGCAGGAGCTGGAAGATATCAGCCGGGTGTGCCGGGAGAATGGATTGTATCTGTATGCCGACGGCGCGCGGTTGGCATACGCCCTGGCTTGTCCGGAAAATGATGTGCAGCTATCTGATTTGGCAAGACTGTGTGATGTGTTCTACATCGGCGGCACCAAATGCGGCGCTCTGCTGGGCGAGGCGGTGGTCATTCCCCGGACCGGTTTGATCCCCCACTTCTTCACACTGATGAAGCAGCACGGCGCGCTGCTGGCCAAGGGCTTTCTTTTGGGCATTCAGTTTGATACACTCTTCACAGACAACCTGTATATGGAACTGGGCCGCACGGCGGTGGCTTATGCAGACGAGATCCGGAAGGCAGTGGAAAAGAAGGGCCTGGAACTGTGCTACGGATCACCTACCAACCAGGTGTTTGTGAAACTGACGGACAGTATGCTGCAGGCTTTGGAGGAACGGGTCAATGTGAGCTTCTGGGAAAAAACCGACGATACCCATACCGTGATCCGCCTTGCCACCTCTTGGGCAACCACCCGTGAGGATGTGTGTAAATTGCTGGAAATCATCCAATCAATTTGACAAAATACCCTGGGAGCATTACAATAATCCTATCTACTTTCAGAGGTGATATCTATGGAAAAGAAACTGCGTACAGAGACGCTTTGCATTCAGGCCGGCTACAGCCCCGAAAGCGGTGAGCCGCGGCAGATCCCCATTATTCAGAGTACGACATTTAAGTATGCCACATCCGAGGATATGGGCAAACTCTTTGATCTGGAGGCCTCCGGCTACTTCTACTCCCGTCTACAGAATCCTACCTGTGACATGGTGGCTGCAAAAATTGCGGCGCTGGAGGGCGGTACCGCTGCTATGCTTACCGGTTCCGGTCAGGCCGCCAACTTCTATGCCATGTTTAATATTGCCTCCTGTGGCGACCATATTGTTGCCAGCACCGCCATTTATGGCGGCACGTTCAATCTGCTGGGTGTGACTATGAAGCGCATGGGTGTGGAAGTG
>JAZKZN010000013.1:0-17113 GCA_045612705.1 Faecousia sp.
GGTGACGCATCCCCCATAAACCATACACATTTGCTGCCTTCGATCACATAGCAGCGGTGCAATGCGCCATCGTTTTTGCCGATGTGGCGGCTTTCCACCGGGGTGATCTTCACATTGCCGATCTGCTTCGCTCCTGCCTCACAATACGGAATATCTGCAGGCCCCATAACGGGACCTGCGGTTTTTTCCAGGTAGGCAGGTATAAACGAAGCATCGCAATGATCCAAATGTCCGTGGGTGAACAAGGCTGCCTGGGGAGGATCTGCCAGCAATGCGGCTTTTTCCTCAACGGGTGTTTCCAAGTAGGGGCCTACCCTGCCGCAAACACCGTCCAGCAGCAGCTTAACACCGTCCAGCTCCAGCAGGACACCGGCATTGGCTGTTCGTTTAACTTGCATTACACGCCAGCCTTAGCGCAGCGAACCTTCTCAGCCTCGGAGAAGTTCTGCTTAGCTTCGTAGCCCTCCAGAGGCATAATCTGCTGGTGGATAGCATCCAGGATCCAGCTTGCCTGGGGGAAGAAGTACTCGTCGAACTCGAAGGGAGGTGTGATCCAGTTCTTAGCACCGATGACAACGGGAGGTGCATCCAGATCATCGAAGCACATCTCGGTGATGTTCCGGGAAACTTCGCCCAGGAAGGAGCCTCTTGCGCAAGCATCGGACACCAGAACAACACGACCGGTCTTCTTCACAGACTCAATAATCTTTGTGTAGTCCAGCGGTACCAAGGAGTGCAGGTTGATAACATCAGCTTCCATGCCATACTTCTCGCTCAGTTCCTTAGCTGCATCCATAGCACGGTACAGAACTGCGCCAATGGTCAGAATAGTGATGTCCTTACCGTCACGGACCTTGTTGGTATCGCCGATTTCGATTTCATAACGCTCGGCAGGAACGCCGCCCTCGCGGAACTGCTCGCCAACGTCGTAAATTCTCTGAGACTCGAAGAAGACCACGGGGTCGGTGCCCTTCAGAGCGGACTCCATCAGACCCTTGGCTTCCCAGGGAGTTGCGGGGAAGCAGACCTTCAGGCCGGGGATATGTGCACACAGTGCGGTCCAGTCCTGAGAGTGCTGAGCGCCGTACTTGGAGCCCACGGAGACACGCAGGACGACAGGCATCTTCAGGATGCCGGCAGACATGGACTGCCACTTAGCCATCTGGTTGAAGATCTCGTCACCGGCGCAGCCGATGAAGTCAGCGTACATCAGCTCTACCAGAGCACGGCCGCCGGACATAGCATAACCGACAGCGGTACCAACGATAGCGCCTTCAGCCAGGTTGGAGTTGAACAGACGGCAGTGGGGCAGAGCGTCCATCATGCCGCGGTAGATAGCGAATGCGCCACCCCAGTCACGGCAGTCTTCGCCGTAAGCGATCAGAGTGGGATCCTCGTAGAAGCGGTCCCAGATAACCTCAGAGATAGCATCGCGGAGGTTGAACATCTTCATCTTGGATACGGGCTTGCCGTCAGCATCCACGGAATTACGAACCTTGCTCTTAATCTTCTTATAGCCTTCAGCCTCTTCCTTGGGAACAGTGAACTCAGGCTCACGATCATCAAAAGCAACAACCTGCTGGTTGGAGAACATCAGGCGCTCAACAACAGCGGGATCCTTGTCGAAGTCGCAGTAGGGGCTGATCTCGGTGTCGGCAGCTGCCTTGCAGATCAGGGTCATGCGATCCTTGGTCTCAGCCAGGATAGCGTCCACATCAGCCTGGGACAGCACGCCGGCCTCAACCAGGGCAGCGGGATAGGTGGTCAGAGGATCAACATCCTTCCAAGCATCCATCTCTTCCTTGGTGCGGTATGCGTTCTGGTCGGAGACGGAGTGGCCGGAGAAACGGTAAGTAATGGTTTCCAGCATAACGGGACCCTGGCCGTTCCGCAGCAGCTCCAGCTTCCGCTCCATAGCATCGATCACTGCCAGGGGGTTGAAGCCATCAACGGTCTCTGCATGGAACTGAGTGGGGCTGACACCGGAGGCGATACGGGACATATTGCCCTGACCCATGGTCTCGCCGCGGGTCTGGTCGCCCATACCGTAGGAGTTGTTGAAGATGTTGTACAGAATGGGCATACCGTCATTGTGGGACTCCCACAGATTCTTGTACTGATCCATTGCTGCGAAGTTCAGCGCTTCCCAAACGGGGCCGCGGGACATAGCAGCGTCACCCACGTTGCAGACGCAGATGCCCTTCTTATTGTTGACCTTCTTAAACAGAGCAGCGCCGGTGGAGATAGTGCCGCTGCCGCCAACGATAGCGTTGTTGGGATAAACGCCGAAGGGCAGGAAGAAGGCGTGCATAGAGCCGCCCATGCCCAGGTGGAAGCCGGTCTCACGGGCAAAAATCTCAGACAGTGTGCCGTACAGGATGAAGCGGATAGCCAGTTCCTTTACGTCCTTGGTCTCGCCCAGCTTCTGGGTGGAACGCAGGCACTTGCCTTCCAGGAAGTTCTCCATAACGTTCATCAGCTGCTCGTCGGACATCTTCTGAATGGTGGACAGAGCCTTTGCCAGAATCTCGGAGTGAGAACGGTGGCTGCCGAAAGCGAAGTCATTCTCGTCCAGCAGGTAAGCCTGACCGACACAGGCGGCTTCCTGACCGACGGACAGGTGAGCGGGGCCGGGGTAGGTGTGGTCGATACCGTTGTAGCCGCCCTGGGTCTTGATGGAGTTCAACATAGTCTCGAACTCACGCAGAACGGTCATATCGCGGAAAATGCGGATCAGGTCTTCCTTGGTGTAGCGGCCGGACTCCAGCTCTTCCTTGATGGTCTTATTGTACTGGTTAACGGGGATCTCGTTGAAGGTGACCTTACCGGGCGCACGCACGACGGAAGGATCGACAAACAAACTCTTGGGCATATCTTATTTCCTCCTTAAATATGGAAAATTGCTTCACGAATGATTTCTGCAACGGTGGGATGGGGGAAGACCAGCTTCTTGAGCCGCTCGGGATTCAGTTCTGTATCCACCATCATGGTTGCAGTCATAATGATCTCAGATGCGTAGGAGCCAACCATGTGGCAGCCCACCAAACGGTTTCTGTCGGTGTCCACCACCAGCTTGATGAAGCCCTTGCCGCCGTTGGTCTCTGCCAGATAACGGCCTGCGTAGGACATGGGAAGCTTCACTTCCTTAACGTGCATGCCCAGCTTCTCAGCGCCTTCCTTGCTGTGGCCAACGCTGGCCACTTCGGGATCGGTGTAGATGACGGCGGGGATCACATCATAGCGCATTTCGTCGGGCTTGCCCAGCATATGGTTGACGGCCACCTCCGCTTCACGGTAAGCGGTGTGCGCCAGCATAGACTTGCCGTTGCAGTCACCCACGGCATACACATTCTGCACGGTGGTGCACATGTGGCGGTCGGTGACGATAGCGGCCCGATCCATCTGCAGGCCCAGCGTCTCCAGGCCGATACCTGCGGTAGCAGGACGGCGGCCGGCAGAGAGCAGGACCTTATCGCAGGTAATTTCCTTCTTCTCTCCGTTTTCCTCATAGACAACGGAGGAAGCCTTAACCTCCAGCACCTTGCTGGAGAGCTTAAAGACCATACCACGCTTTTCAAAAGCATCGGTCAGCACCTTGCAGATCTCGGGGTCGGTAGCGCCGGCGATCTTGGGCATCATTTCGATGACGGTGACAGCAACGCCCACAGAGGCAAAGTAGTAAGCCATCTCCAGGCCGATCACACCGCCGCCGATAACCACCAGATTCTTGGGCAGCTGGGTCAGATCCAGAACTTCCCGGTTGGTGACCACAAAGCCTGCAGCCAAGCCCTCTTTCAGGCCGGGTACGGGAGGAACGACCGTTTCAGAGCCGCTGGCGATTGCCAGGCGACGGCCCTGATAGGTAGTACCGTTTGCGCTCACCGCAAAACCTGCCTCACCGCGGCCGGAAATCACGGCATCGCCGGTGATGACGGTGACTTTATTAGCGCTCATAGTCGCGCCCACGCCGGAGACCAGGGTGTTAACAACCTTGTTCTTCCGGGCGACGACCTTTGCATGGTCGTAAGTGACACCGGTGGCGGAAACGCCATAAGCTTCACTCTCAGTGGCATGACGGTACATCTTGGAGGAGTTCAGCAGGGTCTTGGTGGGGATGCAACCCTCATTCAGGCAGGTGCCGCCCAGCGCTCTCTTCTCAAACAACGCGACCTTCATACCGCCCTGGGCAGCACGCTCGGCGCACAGATAGCCGCCGGGACCGCCACCCACAACCAGTAAATCAAATATTTCCATAGGGATTTCTCCTTACTTGGACAGCAGAACGGTAAAGTTCTCCAGGTTGAAGCCCAGCTCCTTCTGGAACTTTGCTGCGGGAGTGCCGTCCACAGCACGGTGATCATAGGTCAGGCTCAGGCCCATAGCGGGGTACAGCTCAATGTTGCCGTCCTTGCCCTTACGCACGCGGTCGATAGTGCCGCAAACGCCCAGGATACCGGTCTGGGGAGGATTGATAACGGGAGTGAAGGACTCCACGCCCATATTGCCCAGGTTGGAGACGGTGAAGGAACCGCCGGAGAGCTTGTCGGGGCTGATAGCGCCGTCGCGGCACTCAGCAGCCAGCTCCTTAACGGCCTTAGAGATCTCCAGCAGGCTCATCTCGTCAGCATGACGGATGGTGGGAACCATCAGGCCGCGGGGAGTATCCACAGCGACGCCCAGGTTCACGTGGTTGAAAATGCGGATGTTGTTGTCATCCAGCATATTTGCGTTCAGATCGGGGTAGTTCAGCAGGGTGCGGGAAACAGCGTACAGAACGATGTCGCCCAAGGTGATGCCTGCGTACTCGCCACCAGCGGCCTTCAGGGCCTTGCGGTAATTCAGGATTGCAGTAGCGTCGAAGGAAGTGTTGTGAGTCAGCTGAGCCATGGTGTGCAGAGAGGTGGTCATGGACTTGCTGATAGCGCGGCGGATACCGCTGAACTTCACATCCTTGTACTCAGCCTCTGCCTCGGCTGCGGGAGCAGCAGGTGCAGCAGCGGCAGCGGGAGCGGCGGCAGCAGCAGGGGCAGCGGCCACGGCAGGAGCGGCCTGAGCAGCAACGGGAGGATTGGCCATCAGCTCACGGACATCCCGCTCGATGATACGGCCGTTGGGGCCGGTACCGGTAGCAAGAGAAGCATCCACGCCGGCGGATGCTGCCAGCTTCTTGGCTCTGGGAGATACGGCTGCGCCGGAGTTTGCTGCGGGAGCAGCTGCGCCGCCGGGAACACCGATGGTGCAAACGGCATCCAGGCAGGGAACTTCATCACCGGCCTCGTGGAGGATCTCCAGAATGGTGCCGGTAGCGGTGGACTCGCACTCAAAGGAAGCCTTGTCGGTCTCGTAAGTGAACAGGATGTCGCCTTCCTTAACGGAATCGCCGACCTTCTTCAGCCACTCGCCGATGATGCAGCTCTCCACAGTGATGCCAGCCTTGGGCATAATCACAGTGTGAGCGCCGGCAGCGGCAGGAGCAGCAGCGGCAGGAGCGGCTTCGGCGGCGGGGGCAGCCTCAGCAGCAGCGGGAGTGCCGCCAATGCCCTTCAGGCAATCGGTAGGCTCGCCGTGGGGGCCGACAGCGCAGACGTTCTCCAGGCAGGGCACTTCGTCGCCGGCCTCGTAGAAGATTGCCAGCAGCTCGCCTTCCTCGGTGGACTCGCACTCAAAGGAAGCCTTGTCAGTTTCGTAAGTAAACAGGATATCGCCGACCTTGACCTGGTCGCCAACATTCTTCAGCCACTCGCCGATGATGCAGCTCTCCACGGTGATACCAGCCTTGGGCATCAGAACGCCACGAGCCTTGGTAGCCACGGTGGCTGCGGGTGCAGCTGCGGGAGCAGCAGCGGCAGGAGCGGCAACAGGTGCTTCAACGGGAGCATCGGCTGCGGAGCCGCCCTTCAGAGCGGATACGTCTTCGCCGGGGTTGCCGACAGCGCAGACGTTAACCAGGCAGGGTACTTCGTCGCCTTCTTGATAGAAGATTTCCAGAAGAGTACCTGCTGCGGTGGATTCGCATTCAAAGCTTGCCTTATCGGTCTCGTAAGTAAACAGAACGTCGCCGACATTGACGCTGTCGCCAACCTTCTTAACCCACTCACCAATGATACAGCTTTCCACGGTGATGCCCGCCTTGGGCATAATAACTGCATTTGCCAAAGGGATGTCCTCCTTTAATTTCAGGTTCCCCCAGGTGTGGCTATTGTGCCAGACACCCAAAGTCCCCCATTGTTATAGCTTGTTAATTATAACACTACTTATCAGTGTTCGTCAATAGTAATTTGCTACAAAAGAATATTTGCCGAATCCCGCGTTCTTGCGGGATTCGGCAAATCGTCTCACAAAAGTTTCAGTCCGGCTTCTTCGGCCGCCGTCCGAAAGGCTTCCGGCATCGTTTCGTCAGAAATCAGGTAGTCCACATCAGACAGTTTTGCAAAGGTGTAGGGCATCAGACACTTCAGTTTTTCCCGGCCGCACATAACCACACTGGTACGCGCCTTCTGAATCACCTTGCCCTTGACCAGCATATCTCCCTCTGTGCCGCAAGTGAAGCCCGCATCCACGCTGCATCCGGACACGCCGATGAAGGCAAGATCAATATTGATCTTATCCAGCATTTCCAATGTATTTTGCCCGGAAAGAGCCAGGTTTTTCCGGTTAATCGTACCGCAGCACAATGTGACCACCGGATTATGGAGTTTGCACAGTTCCAATGCGATACTGGGGCCTGTGGTGAAGATATTCAAATTGATATCCGGCAGGCTTCTTGCCAGCATCAGATTGGTGGTGCTGGCATCCAGGAACACTGCGCTGTGGGGTTGGATCAGCTCCAGCGCTTTTTGGGCAATGGCAAACTTACCGGCGTTATTCTCCCCGATCCGCACGTTGAACTCCGGGTCACCGCTGTGGCGCACAGACTTGGCGCCGCCCCGGAACTTTACCACCGTGCCCGCTTCCACCAGCATATCCAAATCCCGGTGAATGGTCATCAGAGACACCTCCGGGAACAGTTCTTGCAGCTTTTTGATTGTGACGACATTTTGATCTTCGATGTAAGAGCGCATCTTTTCCAGTCGAAACTGATTCATAACAGCACCTCGAATGTTATAAAGAGATAATAATATAACAAATATAACACCATTGCACAGAATGTCAAGAGAAAATTAACAATATTTTTATTGACGAGCAGGCTGTACCTATTTTATAATAACCCAGTATCAACACAACGAGGTTCTTCTATGATTACGCAACTGAAAGTCTACCAAAACGACTGTTATAACCCTCACAGAAATCTAGCCACGGAAAAGCACCTGATGGACATTACCCCGCCGGGCACCTGTGTTCTTTACCTGTGGCAGAACCAAAACACTGTGGTCATTGGCAAAAATCAAAATGCCTGGGCAGAGTGCCGCACCACCCTGTTGCAGGAGGAGGGCGGTGTGCTGGCCCGGCGGCTCTCCGGCGGCGGCGCTGTCTTCCACGACCTGGGGAATCTGAACTTCACATTTATGATGTGCAAAGAGGATTACGACCTGGACAGGCAGTTGACTGTTATTCAGAAGGCCTGCCAATTTGCCGGTATCCATGCAGAACGATCCGGGCGCAACGATCTGTTGGCAGATGGACGAAAGTTCTCCGGCAACGCATTTTATCAAAATCGCACCCACGCCTATCACCACGGCACGCTGATGGTAGATGTGGACCGGGATAAGTTGGGTCGGTACTTGAGTCCTCCCAAGGCCAAGCTGGAAGCAAAGGGTGTGACCTCTGTCCGTTCCCGGGTAGTCAATTTGAAGGAGCTTGCCCCCGATCTGACCATAGATATGTTAAAGCAGTATATGGTGAAAGCTTTTTGCCTGGTCTATGGCAGTGAAGCGACTGCCGTCGTTCTCCGTCGGGAAGATGTGGCCGCTATCGAAGACCTGCAAAAGAAGTACGGCGCGTGGGAGTATCTGTACGGCGCTCCCCTCTCCTTCACCTTCCAATGCGAATCCCATTTCCCCTGGGGACATATGCAGTTGCAGCTTGACGCCAAGGACGGCCTCATCACCAGCGCGAAAGTCTACTCCGACGCCATGGACTGGTCCTTGCCGGAAACAGTAGAAACTGCTTTGACCGGCTGCCGATTTGAAATCTCCGCGATGGCAGATGCTTTGGCAAAAGCGCCTCTTGAGCCGGAGATCTGTGAGAGTCTGCAGCAAATGCTGGCGGAGCAGTCTATATAAATATAAAGAAAACACCCGCTTTTGGCGGGTGTTTTGTTTTTATTCCGTTTCCATCACAGTATACTCTTCCAGTATTCGCCGGTTTGCTCCCAGATTGGGTACCAGCACAAGACCAACGCCTTCTACCGCCGCATCGGTAAATGTACCGTCCGCCGGGATCTGCTGGGTATTGATCTTCAGATCTTTCAGCAGCGGCAGTACTTCCAGAGCATAGTCAATCAGCTCCATATTTGTCATATCCGTAGTGACCATAGGAAGTGCCTGCTCGATAACATTCTTGATCTGGAAAAAGTTCAGACTTCTGCATTTTTCAATGGCAGCGCTAATGATCTTCCTCTGCCGTTCTGTACGGGAAAAATCCGAATTGCCTACCCATCTGTTTCTGGCGTAATTAAGAGCCTGATTGCCGTTAAAATGGTTGATGCCCGGCACCACATCGTGTCCCCGATTGGCCATATACTTTGCTTCCGCCTCTGTGAGCTCGACATCCACACCGCCAATCAGATTAATCACCTTTTGGAATCCGGCAAAGTCCACCTCGATATTACCGTCCACTTCAACGCCGAAGTTCTGCTCCAGGCACTTATCCAGCAGCTTCATGCCGCCCACTCTGTAGCACACGTTGATCCGCTCGTTGCCGTATCCGGGAATCGGTACATACATATCCCGCATAAAGGATGTCAGTGTCAGCTCGCCGGTAGCGGTGTTTAGGGAGCAAAGGATCATCGCATCGGAGCGGGAACGGTCTTCTCCCTTTCGGCGATCCTGGCCGATCAGCAGGATGTTAATCACATGCTCCTGCCGCACCAGCGGCCGGGTATCGATATCCCAGATCACATCGTCTGGATCGATGGCATTTTCCTGCTGTTCCTGGCTCAGAGTTTCTTCCGTATTACTGTTGATAAAGTCCTGGTATTCCTCCGAAGACATGGTGCTGTCATCAGGATTTCTTCCCATCAGGTTCAGAACCTTGTCCATATAGGCGATGGCGATCGCCATTACCGTCAGCACAAGCGCCAGCACGACACAAATAAAAATCAATATTCCCCTGCCAGCTTTTCTTTTGGTTTTTTTCTCTTTCACAGTGATTCCCCCTGTAGACGCAATTGATATGCGGTCACAGTTATTTCCTGTCAATCTTTGTTGAAGAAGTACTCATACCATTCTTCATAGTCGCCTTCTTCGGGCATAGGCGCTTCCACCTCAACAGGTTTTTCATCAAACTTGATGGTAAGATACTTGAGTCCGCCATTTCGATAAACTACCACAGAGGTAGTATCTCCCGGTTCAAAGCGTCGTAGTACACGGGTCAGGGCGGAAACGGAGTCCACATCATAACCACCTACGCTGATGATGATATCACCCCTGCACATACCTGCGCGAGACGCAGCCATACCCGGCTCCGTACCATCTACAAACGCGCCTGCGGGCAGGCCGAAATACTGGGCATTGGCGTCCACATCCAGAACATACACACCCATATATGCGCCGGTCACATAACCAAACTCCCGCAAGTCATTCAAAATACCCTTCACATCATCCGTGGGAATGGCAAATCCCAAGCCCTCAATGGAAACGCCGGTCTCGGTATTGCCGGAGTACTTGGCGGTAATAATGCCGATCACCTCACCCCGCATATTGAACAACGGGCCGCCGGAGTCGCCGGAATTGACGATCGCATCGGTTTGAAACATATTGATAATCACGCCTTCGGTGTCTACCAGCCGGTCCTTGGCGCTGACATGGCCCACTCTCAAAGAAGAGGGGAACTCGCCCAAGGTATTGCCGATCACCACAACCTGTTCGCCCACCAGGGTCAGACTGCTTTTACCGACAGTCGCATAGGGAAGGCCATTGCCATCTACTTTCAGCAGAGCAATATCATTACTGGGTTCGCTGCCTATAATCTCAGCAGGTATCACCGCGCCGGAGTGCATGGTGACCTCCACTTCCTGGGCGCCTTCAATCACATGGTGATTGGTGACGATGTAGCCATCCGCAGTGATGATAAAGCCGGAACCCCGGCTTTCGTAGTAGCCCCACTCGTCAGAAGCCCAACAGGTGATCGCCACCACGGCATCCACATTCTTCGCGTATACCTGACTGGGCGTCAGCTCTCCCTGGCTGGACTGGTCGGGAACAACAGGTCTGTTGTTCTCATTGTAGATTTCCTGTAGCGCGTCGAAGCGATCCTCCATCGCCGCTTCCATCCGGTCCATTCTTCCCTGCCAAATGCTGCTCACGCCGATGGCCGTGCCAACGCAACAAACTACCATAATCAGCAAAGCGAGCCACACTCTGCCTTTTCTTCGGCCGCCTTTACCGGAAGGCATTTCCACCTGCGCCGCAGGCTCTGTATAAGCGCACTCATAGGGAGAGTTCGCAAAAGGGGATCTCTTCCTCGCCCGGGCGATCTGTTCGTTTTTATATGTATCCATAAGATCACTCCTATCTATTTCTTTTCACCATACTATTCTACAAATATGAAAAAATTATGTCTTGACTCATATTTTATGCAAATCCCTACAAAAATATCATACCATATTCTTCTTTTTCGTCAAGCAAAAAAGCCCCCGGGGAGACTCCCCGGGGGTATCATCATTCGCTATAGGCCAAAGAGGTATTCAAATACTGCTCCCAGGGATAGGTGGCATCGGTCTTCTCAATGCCGTAAGCCTCCCGGATGCCCTCACACAGCCGCAGAAGCTTTGCCTGCATGATCTCCGACTGGAAGACCTCAGCATTGTTTGGCAGCATAGCGTTGTAGAACACACGACAGCGATCCACATGGGGATAGGTCATTGCCTGCAGATCGGCAAAAGCTCTTTCTTCGCCCTCCAGCAACTCCGGCTTGTTCTCCACCGGATTGCCGTAGGCATATTCAAAGCCCTGGGGATTCAGATCATTCCAGTCATCAAAGTCCCGGCTATTGCCCAGCACGTGGCTGTCAATGCCGAAAGCCAGGCCCTGGAGGAGATCTTCTGCCGCATTTCCTTCGGCCGAGAGAATGATCCAGCAGTCCTTTTCAGACCAGAACTGGGTCCAAGTGTCCTCACCCTCGATGCTCCGCGCCAGGCTGATTCGGATCCAGCCGTTTTCCACGGTGTTATAGAGGAAGTTTTCCGGGAATTGCTCCAAAACCTGCTGGATTGCTTCCAGCATCCCCATAATCACCTGGGGGTGATACTCCGCTACAACGGTGTGACCGCCGGTGGTGACCGTGACATCCTGCCAAACATTCAGCTTCACGCTGTACTTCTCCTCCAGGCTGTCCGCCAAAGTCCGGCACTGGGCCAGCCCCTCGGCATCAGGATTGTCAGCCGTGGTAAGCTCGGCAAAATAGTTTTCATCGTCAATTACCGGGGATTTGCTTACATCCCAACGGCACAGAGTCTGGTGAGTTTCCTCTCCAAGGGTTGTCAGAACCCAGATGTACTTTCCGTCGCTGTGAACGGCTACGGGCTCATGGGCACCCGGCAGTTTCACTTCACCGGTACGCTTACCGGTGTTCAGATCAAAGAACACCAGTTCCAGGCCTTCCTCCGTCACCGCATAACCCACCGCGCCGCTGCGCTCCAGCGCAGCCTGCCAAACATAATTCTCCGGTGCGAGGAAAAGCTTGCTCTCCCCATTCCGCTGACCGCAGATCATCTGATGGACAACACCGTCTAAGCGGCTGACCAGATATTGCTCGCCAAAGGTTTCAACGGTGAGCATGCTCTCCTGGCTGAGGGTCTGCCCGGTCTCAGACGAAATATAGGAAATATTTTCCCTGCCGGAATCATCTGCCGTTTGACAAATCAGAACCGCTCCGTCAAAGCAGCCGCCCAACAGGATCTGCTCGTTGGCAGACTGCTTCCGCAGCAAACGGGAAACACCTGTGCTCATATGCAGCGCGCGCAGTTCCAGGCCGGTGGAGAAATAAACCTCATCCCGCTTCAGGCTGATCACCGGCTCTCCTACAATATTCTCCGGCAGCTGCAGATGGACTGTGCTTTGCAGCTGGGGATTCATGACCACCACCCGCCGGCTCTCGCTGACAAAGTAAGCCACGCCGGTGGGCGCCACATCCAGCCGGGAAGCCGCACCGTTCAGGCTGGCAGTCGCCGTCTGCTTGCCCTGATCACCGGAGAGGACCAACAGTTCATCTCCCGCCACCAGCAGATTGTTGCCCATGGTGTAAATATCAAAATAGGCGTCCCCCTTCAGAGGATATCGGCGCACCGCGCCGCCCGTTTGCTGCTCCAACGCACTGTTGGGAATGTAAAGGCCCGGATCCTCTGTTGCCTCAGTAGGCGCAGGATCAGTAGGCAAAGGCTGTCTTGCGCAGCCGGCCAGCAGCAACACGGCCAGTATCAGTAAGATCAGTTTTTTCATTTATTGCCTCCTTGCCAGGGTATAATCATCTCCCTGCCGGTAGTAAGGGCAGTGGGCTTTGGGGTTGGTGTAAAGGCGATAAACCTCGTCCTCGTCCAAATCCATCTTGCAGTAGTACTCATCGTACTCCTCGTCGTAATCGTAATACCAGCAAGACTCGCACTCGTTTTCCATCATTACAATCTCCGTAAGTAATCTTCCACATCAAAAGGCTTGATCTGTTCATCTTTCCGCAGATACAGCGGGTGATGGGGATGGCCTTTTTTGCTCACCTGGCCGGCGCAGTACCAACTGGCGCCGTACTCCTGCCCAACTGCCAGCATATCCCGCAGGCACCGGGGCAGGTACTCCCGTTTCTCAATAAGAGTGCCCCAGGCTGCCCAAACGGCAGGCTTTTCGGAGATGGACAGCGCATAGCGGAAGGCCTCCAGGTTCTCCCGATGGAGCTGCAGGTTGCACTGCTTCTCCATAGTGTCGGGGCAGGTGGCCCGCTGGGCGTAGACATTGAACATAATAAAACTGTCAAACCCGTTGCCAAAAGCAATCCGCTCCACAGACTTGAGGGTGTTATCCAGATCGCCCGGCTGGGCGGTAGAGGGATTGATGCCAATGCAGATCAGTGGGTTTTTGCCCCGCGTTCCTAATATGTACCGGTACTCCGAATAGAAGTTGGGGGCATAAAGCCACTTATTGATATCGTATTCATCGCTGGGCGTGTTGGCCGCCTCCAGGGCCTGCCGGAAAGTGACCAGTTCCAGCTTGTCTGTGGTCACAGAAGGAATATGCATACTTTCCCCTCCTTATGCCCACAAAACCAGATCCACAGGAACATCGTAATCCTCTGTGGGGAGTGTGTCCCGCATTTGGAACTCGTAGCATAATGCCACCGTAGAATGCTCCGGCTCTTCCGCCAAGAAGCGATCGTAGAATCCGCCGCCATAGCCCATTCGCTGGCCCTTTTCCGTGAAGGCAAGGCCGGGCATCAGCACCAAAGCGTTCTTGTCCTCCGCCACAGGGCCGTCTGCCACCGGCTCGGGAATGCCGGCATATCCGGTCTCCACCTGGGACAGATCTTCCATATAGATAAACTTCATCTCGTCCCCAATCACCTTAGGAACAGCTACCCGTTTACCATCCCGCAGAGCCTGCTGCAGGATCGGCACCGTGCGGACTTCCTGATTATAGGGCAGGTATCCGTATATGGTCTTCGCCTGCCGGTAGGCCTCCGTAGCAAGAAACAACCGCGCCAGCTTTTCGCTCCGGGAGAGGATCTCGTCTCCGGTCATGGCCCGTTTCTGCTCCCGGATCTCCCGGCGCAACGCGGACTTATCCATTGTGCTCCTCCTTAGGTCCTTTCCGGAACAGCCGGAACCAGAAGAAAATCGCCAGCTGGCCGGGCAGGCCCAGTAAAAACAGCTTCCAAATATTCAGGTCGGCAAACATCAGCAGTGAAAGGTACAGGCTCAGCAGTACGCCCCACATAATAACAGACACCAGCGTCTGATTCCATCGAAAATCGTGCCACGCAGACCGCAGACTCAGCATTACAATGGCATTGGCAGGAATGGCGTAAACGAAGGCCATCCAGCTTTTGGGAAGGTCAAGGGACGAAACCACCACAAAAATCAGCATGGCCACAAACCACACCAACAGGGAGCTGAGGCCCAAAACGCTCTGTTTGTTGGCTTTCCGCTTCAGAGTCTTTTCCACAGCCTTTTCCATTTTCTCCACCACGGCGCCGCTGTATTCCGGCAGAACATCGGGGTCCACCAGCAGGTCATTCACAGTGATGCCGAATAGCTCCGCCAACTGCACCAGGGTCATCACATCGGGCATAGACTCCCCCCGCTCCCATTTGGACACGGCTTTGTCGGAATAGTTCAGTTTCTCTGCAAGGCCGGCCTGGGTCAGGCGCTGCCGCTTGCGATAGGACACAATATTGGCGCCCAGTATGACCTTCAGTTGTTCATCACTCATGGCTTTCCTCCAGGACATAGTTTTTTCTATTTTAGCAGAAAACCAAGCATTTTTCAACCATAGAAAAATGCCGCCGGAAAAGTCCCTGCCCTTGTCTTCCTTGGCGAATTGTGATAGGATACTATTACAAACTTAAATTTGGCCGGCAGTGCCGGCTGACAATGCGTCACGAACTGCGATGGTCAAACAAGATTATCTCTCGACCGGTCGCTAGCTTCCGCTCAGCACATGGAATTCGACAAACTTGAATTTGGCGAAGGAGGAGTTCTTATGAAAAAACAAATTATAGTAGTTCTTGTTTGCGTTATATTTATATTGTCTATTACTTCTTGTGCAGCACCAGAAGATAAAGTGATTGCATTATTAGGCGAATATGAAAAGAAGGAGTTCTTCACATCAGGGGGATTTCAGGATTATACCGATTACGCAAAATATTATTTCACCTCTGCAAATGCTGCGGAGAATAAGTACTTGAACAAAATACAGGAAACTGACTTTGCTATAATTAACACACATTTGGATGATTTTGAGGGATGGATTGAAACCATTAAGGATAGTGATCCTTCGAGCGAAGTTGTTCTAAACTATGACTTTGACCGAGAAATCATCGATACAGAAGATTACTTCTATATCGATTCCGAGGAACATACATGGAGCGATGGACATACTTCCCTTGTAAGGTACAATATTTACTTGTTTGATTCTCAAACTCAAGTCCTGTATTATTTCCATAACAACATATAATACATGAACCGTTAGACAAATTCCAATTTGGTAAACAATTTGTAAGAACTTGACGAAGAGGTATCATTATGACAAAAAAGGAAATGGGTGAAATTGCCCGGCGGATGCTGGATGTTTACAGCGGCGTGCTATTCCATAATCAAGAGTTCGGTAGCGGAAATGCCGAAGAGGTCATCTATGACTTTGATCGTCCCGAGTACGAAGAATTGCGAAGCAAATATAACTTAGTCAACATTGCGGGAAATGGCAGCGATTTTGTCAGAGCAAAAAGATTACTCCATTATTTAGCTCCCAGACTTACCCATTCGTCCTGGTATGACAATCACATCGAATGCAACGCCCTGCGTCTTTTGGAATATAGCCTCGACAATCCGGAACAAGGTATCAACTGTTTGAATAAATCCAAGATACTGGTTGAATGTTGTCTGGCATTGGGCATTTACGCACGGCGTGTCCGCATCCTGCCCTTCTCCCCCTACGACTTCGATAATCATGTGGTTGCGGAGATCTATGACCAAAGTCTTGAAAAGTGGATTATGCTTGACCCCACAACGGACGGATATTTTATTGACGAAGCCAAGACACCCCTATCCCTTTTAGAAATGCGTGATCGCTTTGCAAACGCGCAGTTTACCACCTTTGTTCATTCCGCAGACACTCTGCAGGATCTGCAAAAGCTACAGAATAAACATTTGAACACCAATGGGTACATCTGCAAAAACCTTTTCTATTTTCAGGTAGAGCAGTATTCCACCTTTGGGGAAAAGGGCAGTTTTTTGTACTTTGCGCCGCCCCACTACTCCATTAGGGGCACAAAGCTGGCGAATCTGAAATATCGAATTGCCAATTTACCTGCCGCACAGGAAAACCTCAGAAAAAAAGCAGAGGAAAGCCTGCTGGAAATCCAGCAATCCCAGGAGATACAAAAGACAAGTATTCAATCAATGGAGAAAAAACCGTTCTAAACCGCAAACGGCAGCACCCTCGATGGGTGCTGCCGTTATGTATTTAATCCTGGGTAAACAGTTTCTGAGAACAGTACTTGATGATGGCGCCTCTGGTCACCAGGCCGATGAATGTGTCCTTATCGTCCACCACGGGAACAAAGTTCTGATTGCTGGCCCGCTGGACCAGGTCATGCATATCCGTGGTCACCCGAACAGGCACATAATCCCGGCGGCGGTTAATTTCCATGATCCGTCTGGCCTCTGCCTGGCGCATATCCATATAGCAGATATTCTTCACCGCCCATAGCAGATCGCCCTCGGTGAGCGTACCGCGGTACTCCCCCCGCTTGTTGAGGATGGGCAGCGCAGCGAAGCCGGCAGCCTCCATTTTTTCCAATGCCTGGCGAATGGTATAATCATCATATAAGAAGGCGCACATGGCCTTCGGTGTTAAGAAGAAGAGAACGTTATTCATGGTTGCTCCTTTACTGCAAGGGTTGGGTAGTTCATCCGCTACCATTATTATTATAGCACACAATTTGGAAATAAGGATGCAAATATTTTATAAACACTCTGTAGCCATGCAGAAAAACGCGCCGCTTTTTTATGCACCTTGCACAACATTCTAAGGGTAGCATAGGGGTTGCCGTCATTTTTACAATTCTCTCCCGTTCTACCCCCGGTAGAATACGCACTCTCCTGAAGGGATCAGCGGAAAAAGCGACAGTAGGGTGTCGTTCTGAATCTAAGCGTTATAATTACAATAACAACAAGAAAGGCGGCTGCATTGCGCTATAAAAAGGAGCGGTTCTGGCTTTTCTTGCAACGGCCGTTTTTTTAGTGCAA
>JAZKZN010000014.1:0-4365 GCA_045612705.1 Faecousia sp.
CCCTTCTCCCAACGGACACCGAAGGTATCAGCAGAGATGTAGGTGTCCACCTGATAGCACATATTGGGCTTCAGATAGTATTCGGAGCTGGTCTCGCACCAGGGAGCCTCAACCTCGATAATGCCGGTGCCATGCAGAGGACCGTAAACATAGTTCTTCTCATAGCCGTGGTCAACAAAGTAGTTGTAGAAGCCCTTGGCAATGTCAGCGGCATATACACCGGCCTTGACCTGCTGTGCAGACCAGTTATGAGCATCGCGGCAGAACTGCACGATATCCTTGCGCTGACCTTCCAGTTTGCCCAGGCAGATGGGATAACCAATCGCAGCGGAGTAACCGTCGATCTTTGCAGACAGATTCAGCTGAACGATATCGCCCTTCTGGAACTCACGGTAGGAGGAACGAGAGATGGCATGACGGGTAGATGCCTCGGAGAACACGTACATAGGCAGACCTTCGTACTCAGCGCCGTTCTCATAAACTACGCGCTGGGCAATACCCACAGCCTGCAGCTCGGTCATACCGGGATGAATCTCCTTCATGACCTGCTGGGTTGCCAGGTCGGCAATGCGGTAGCCCTCACGCAGGCAGGCCAGCTCGTTCTCGGACTTGATAGAACGCAGCTCCACCATGACCTTACCGGCGTCCACCAGTTCAGCCTCGGGGAACGCTTCCCGGATGGCGTTGTAGATAGTGACGGAGGTATCCAGGAAGGATGCCACACCAATGCGGATCTTCTTACCGGTGACACCGATATACTTGAACACATCGTCAAAAGTATCGGGCTTCAGTTCGGGATAAGAGGGATCTGCGCCCTCACGGTAAGCAGTCAGCACAAAGGTCTTGTCCAGCTGATTGCGGTCTGCACCGAAAATTGCGGATTCGGGGCCTACCATCAAGGCAGCGCGGCCGTCAGCAGAGATGGCAACGCCGGCGCGCTCAAACAGGGGCCAGAAGCCGGAGAAATAACGGGGGTTAGCGTAGTCAGCCTCGTTGCCGTTAACGATCAGAGCGTCCAGCTTCTCCCGGCGCAGGATCGCTGCAGCACGCTGAACTCTCTCCTTATATTCATGATTGGGAATGCAGATTCTTGCCATTTTCATTTCCTCCTAAAAATATTGTCGTATGTAGGGGTTATTCGCAATAACCGGGGGTGGTGTAGAAGTTGACGGTTCTGGGCTCTGCGCGGCCATACTGGGCAACGACAGGCACATCGCTCTCCAGCATGATGGCATACTGTTCTTCAAACTTGGCAGTAAACGCGCCAAAATCCTTCTCTTCATTGGTACGCAGGCAGCGCACACGCATCGCTTCCACCTGTGTGGTGAAGCTGACGGGTTCCTTATCGGTGTACAGAAGGGTGAACTTTACATTTGCCACCTGGTCGCTCACATTGGTGATGATCACGGATTCGTGGCCGGGGATCAGGTTCACACCCACAGGGGGCAATTCTGCATCAGGGAAAATCCAAACTTTCTTGCCGTAGGCCATTGTTGTTATCCTCCTTATGTAGAAAATACATCAATTCTTAGTTTAGTAAAACCTGGCGGCATTGTCAATAGCTGCCGGCTCTTTTTGGGAAAATTGTAGGATTTGCTCAGTATTCAAAAACCGCAAAACCCGCGGCGGGGACAGTGACGCGATAGGTTTTATCATCCGCCTTCTGCACCTTCACGGCCATAGAGGACTCCGCGATGACCTTCAACTGGGCATTCTGCCGGAAGGTGAGCTTCACGGTGCGGTCTGCCTCGCTATGGATAATATCACCCTTTTCCAAACTCCGCTCATTGCCTTCATTGTTGAAAACAGACACGAAGCGTCTGCCGGTTTCGTCGGCAGATACCAGCCAGCACAGGCCGTCTGCGTAGCAGGGCATCACCTGGGGGATCAGCTTTTCCACTGTCTGCGCCAAAGCTTCCAAATCGCCACTTTCCAAAATCTTCAACCCCTTGCCGGCATTGGCCCGGGCAAAGTCACCATTGGGTGTTGCGTCGATCAAGTAGTCATATCCCGTCATTGCCTCGGCAGCGGTGTCCTCGTAGATGATATCAAACACATCACCAAACCGGGAGTTGGTGAGGACATGGCCCTCGTTGCCACAGACCCCCTGCCGGGCATAGAACAGCTTCAGCACATCTTCCACATGACCGAAGTAGGCCTTCTGCTCCGGTGTTAGCACATTCTCCAGGTATACATCCCGGTGCAGGCCCAGCTCGTACTTATCGAAGACCTGAGGGATCTCGATAAATCCATAGGCCTTGGGCAGCACAATAGCAAAAGGAACGATAGGCTTCACGCCCTGCAGTTCCAGCGCGGTGTTGATAAAGTTCTTCTTAACCTTACCGTAGTCCGACAGGGAGAACTCCTTCATATCACTGTAGCTGCAGTTAAGTCCCCACTCCTCGGAGAAGTAATCTGCGCCGCTCATAAGGGCGTGGTAGTAGATCCGGTTCTGGAGCAGACGGGAGCTGCCGCCGTTTTCGCCGTAGGAGCTGAAATCGTCAGGGTGCAGTTCCTGGGACAGATACCACTCGTTGGAGGGGTCATTATTGAAGCAGGGCATAGCGTAGCCGATGCCGGGAATCTCCCGCCAGCACTCATAGTAAGCGCCCCAAGTCTTGCCACCGGCCTTTGCGACGCCTCTTGCCAGCGCCAGCTGCTGCCGCATCTGGGGGATCTGGCAGCCAACCTCCGGCATAAAGGACTTCATCCCTAGCTGATCGTGGAGGCGGGTAGCCATATAATAACTGTCGCAAGGCAGGATGTGACCGTCAGTGTCGTCCAGTCTTCTTTGGTACATAGCCTTGATCTCTTCAAAATAGTCCTCAGGGGTCTCGGCATAGCGCAGCGTGGCATAAACCCACATAGGGTCCTGGGACAGAGAGGTCAACTGGGTGCCGTCGGGCATAATGCCGTACTGGCTGATCAGCTTTGCATTCAGTTCCTCAAGACTGTAGTTATCCTTCCGGCCGGTGGCCTTCAGAATCTGATTCCAGTCCTGGCGGCGATTGCTGGCGCTTTCGTGGAGCTGGAAGCCTAAAAACCAGTCGCCCAGCAATTCGTCATACTCCCGGATCAGCTTCTTATCCAGCGGGTAATCGTGCCACAAAGTGCCGCCGGTGATCCGGTCCACATAGAAAGGAATGTTGCCCTCCCGGATTAGATTGTATAGCTTGCCACCCTTGGCTGCCAGACGATTAAACTTCATATCCTCCGGCATACAGAAAACATTCTGGATCTTAAAGCCGGTGTCCTTATTGATCAGGCCGTTCTTTTCCAGACCCTTAAAGCACTCTTCGTTATATACGTGAAAAAACTTCATTTTATTTCTCCTTGGTTAGCCGCCAAACACCAGCTCGCCGTAAAAAGCCGGGCAGTGGAAGGCAGGGTTGGGTAAATCGATGGGATTCCAAGCCAGGAAATGGGGCTTTGCGGTCTTGTCGCCGCACTTATAGGCGTTGCCCCGCATCCGGACACCCTCCCCGGCTGTAAACTCCGGGAAGAACTGGCGGATAAAGGCAAAGGGAATGCGATAAGTCAGCACCCAGCCGGTGTCTGTCAATTCCGTACGAATATCAAACATCCCATAGCCGCCCAAAGGGAGCAGACGAATCAAGCTGGCGGGATCACGGCCGTGACCCAGCCAAACAGCGCCCTTTGGATTGATCTCAAAATTAAAATATTCCTCCCGGGAGGTGGGCTGGAAGAAAAACTCCAGGCAGCTGTCCAGGCATACCATCGCCAGCGGTCCTTCCTCCTCCATACGGATGTTCGGCTCGACCGCCTCCATGCGCACATAGAGATTCTCCTCATCCCAGCAGATCTGTGCGACAGCGGAAAGATCCACGCTGTCAGTCCACAGAAGAGTGTCGATAGGCATCACAGGAATCTTGTTCCAGTCCAGCGCGTCGTTTACTTTGGTGATCGTATAGCTTCTCATCTTCTTCGTCCTTTCCAAATATTTTCAGAAGGCTGCCACACCGCAGATGTGGCAGCCTTACCAGACGCATTATGTAAGATTATACCCGACCTTCCAGCTGGTTATCGTAGTGCAGGTCGTAAGCCTTCTCCTCGGGAGTGAACTTACGCAGGGTGTTGATGGTCTCGCCGCCGTTCCACTTGCGATCGCCAACATCGTCGGTAGTGCCCATAACGGTAACATTCAGCTGACGATGACGGGCGCGGACATGGTCCCAGTCGATGAAGTAGATGTGAGCAAACTCGCCACCATCAAGAACGCCGTCCTTAATTGTCATTGTCTCGCTTCTGCCAAAGAATACGGAACGGAGATGTCCGTCTGTGTTCATGGATGTGTAGTTACCCGGCTCGTTTACATAGCGTCCGAACTGTGCGTGGAGCGGACCC
>JAZKZN010000015.1:0-31825 GCA_045612705.1 Faecousia sp.
TGCATGGTGGACAACTGCTACGGCGAGTTTGTGGAAGAGATCGAGCCTTCCGTTGTGGGCGCTGATATGACTGTGGGTTCTCTTATCAAGAATCCCGGCGGCGGTCTTGCTCCCATCGGCGGTTATATCGTCGGCACTAAAAACTGCATTGACCGCTGCGCTTACCGTCTCTCCGCACCCGGCTTGGGTCAGGAGGTTGGCGCCAACCTGGGTCTGATGCCCGCTCTTTATCAGGGCTTCTTCATGGCGCCCACTGTGGTTGCCGGTGCAGAAAAGGGTGCGATCTTCGCTGCAAATCTGTACGAGCCTCTGGGTTTCCGCTGCGTCCCCGATGCAAAGGAAAGCCGTCACGATATTATCCAGGCTGTGGAGCTGGGCAGCGAGGAAGGCATGATCGCTTTCTGCAGAGGCATTCAGGCCGCTGCACCCGTGGATGCATATGCCACTCCCATGCCCTGGGATATGCCCGGCTATAACGATAAAGTCATTATGGCTGCCGGTGCATTTGTGCAGGGCTCCTCCATTGAGCTTTCTGCTGATGGACCCATCCGCCCTCCCTACGCCGTTTATTTTCAGGGCGGACTTACCTGGTGTCACGCAAAACTTGGTATTCTCATGAGTCTGCAGAAGATGGTAGACGCAGGTCTTGTGAACCTTTGATTATTTTTGGAGGTATATTATGAATTGGTTTTGGTTTGCGATTATCGCTCTGCTCTGCTGGTCCGGCTCCGACTTTTTTTCTAAAATCGGCTGCCGTGACAGCAAGGATAAGTATTCTCAGTTCAAGATGGTTATGGCCGTGGGCGTAGTTATGGGTCTGCACGCTGCTTATGAGATTTTTGTCGGCGGCGTTGAGATCAGCTGGCAAGTCATTTGGACATATCTGCCGGTGTCCCTACTGTATATCGGCTCAATGACTCTTGGCTATGTTGGCCTGCGCTACATCGAGCTTTCTATCTCCTCCCCCATCTGCAATTCCTCCGGCGCACTGGTCGCTATCGCCACCATCATTATGGCAGTGATCGCCGGTGACGCGCTGGATATGGTCGCTATTCAGTATGTAGCGGTTGCTCTGGCAGCAGTCGGTGTGATTGGCCTTGGTTTCGTGGAAGCCAACGAAGACGAAGAGCTTCGCGCCGCACGCCAGTCCACCTCAAATTACAAATACGCCAAGAGCTGGCTTGCTCTGGCGCTACCCATTGCCTACTGTCTGCTGGACGCCGCCGGCACCTTTGCCGATAGTCTTGTGCTGGAGACTCTGGATGAAGACTCTGCCAATGTGGCCTATGAGTTGACCTTCCTGGCTGCCGGTGTGCTGTGCTTTATTTACACAGTGGTCATTAAAAAGCAGAAGCTTGTGCCTAAGATGGAGGGACCCAAGTATGTGGGTGCCGTATTCGAGACTGCCGGTCAGTTTGCCTACATCTATGCTTTGGCCGACGAGGAGCATGTAGCTATGTCCGCTCCCATCATCTCCGCTTACTGCGCTGCTTCCGTTCTTTGGAGCCGTCTGTTCCTGAAAGAAAAGCTCAGTTGGAAGCACTACACCTGCATCGCCATTACCCTTGCCGGCATCATTATTATGGGTGTCTTCGATATGTAATAAAGAGAAAGCGCTTTAGGGATTCCCTAAAGCGCTTTTATAATTTCAGACGCATCTTCCAGCACCAGGTGCGGTTTATCCTTAGATGATTCCAGAGTCTCCCGGGTCGTCTCACCGCTCATTACCAAAACACTGGTAATTCCCGCGTTGAGACCAGATTTTATATCTGTATAAATTCGGTCACCCACCACCGCCGTTTCCTCCTTTGCGAAACCAAGGCGCGACATCGCCAGTTCCGGCATCAGCGGACTGGGCTTGCCGATTACAACGGGGCGCTTACCAGTGGCGTTAAAGACCATATCACATACACTGCCGCAATCAGGCACACTCCCAAACTCAGTAGGACACACATAATCTGGATTGGTGGCAATATACGGAAGGTCCGGCTTAACAGCAAGCAGGCGGCAAATCTCCTCCAACTTTTGGAAAGTCAGCTCTGTATCAAACCCCATCACAATACAATCCACTTCGTCCAATTTTTCCGTAATGGAAAATCCTTCCGTTTGGAGTTCTATCTTCAGAGACTGCGTGCCGCATACATACAGTTTACATTCCGGATGATGCATTTTAAGATAATACGCTGTGGCCTGAGATGAGGTGATAAAATCCTCGCGGCAGGCAATAATCCCCAGTTTTTCTAACTTTTTAATATAGTCTTCCACACTCTTGGAGGAATTATTGGTCATAAACAAATACCGCCTGCCGGTACGGCGGATGGTTGCAAGAAGCTCCTGGGTAAAATCAAAAAGTCTGTCGCCCAAATAAAGCGTTCCGTCCATATCAAACAGGTACAGCCGTATCTGTTTCAATTGGGTAATTCCCTTCATTTTTTGTCTCCTTATAAAATCTCGCAAAGTTCTTCCAAAACGCCCAGATCCCAGGCCAGCCTGGACAGGACATACTTGTCTCTGATGTCCTTTGTTGACCGGAATGTCAGCTTAGCAGTATCACTGTCCACACCCAGAGATTGCAGCTTGGAAGAGATACCAATGGTATGGAGAATCAACTCCAATTCTTCAACGGAGGGCAACTCTTCCTCCAAAATCTTCAATATTTTGTCCCAATTCTCAGCAATCCGTGCGAACCGCGCTGGGTGTGTGCGCTTATCGTACTTCTGTTCCCGTTCTTCCTGCGCAATCATCGTTTCAGCGCTGCTGCCAAGGAATGCCCGCAGCTGTGCTTTCCAGTCCTCATAGGAAAATTGCTCCACATAAGATTTTGCTTTTTCTTCACAGGGCGTGTATTTCTTCAGTTCCTCGTAGAGTCTTACGGACTGGGCAGTACCTAGAACGCACTGGATGCCGTGCAGATCCACAGGCGTGCCTAATGACAGGCCCCGCATATCCCAAATGTGAGAAAAATAATGCTCTACGCCGGAAGCCGGTCTGGAAACACCGGCATAGGCCATAGCAACACCGCCAATGACCAGCCCCTCAAATACAGCCTCAACCGCGGCATCATCCCGTTTTAGCAATCCATCTGCGTTATTCACGCATTTTTCTAGCGCCTCACGAATCAGATCCGCCACCCGTTCACAGTAGTACTCGCCGGTGATGAGATGTGCAATCCGCCACTCCGCAATGCTCACATACTTCGCAAGCATATCTCCCAGGCCGGCCTTAAGCATGTGCGCCGGCGCATTCTTCAGAATATCCGTATCGCCGATAATCACATCGGCGCATCGGCTATTCAAGGACACCTTCAGACCGTCCATAGACATAGATGAGGTAGCCGAGGCATACCCATCCATAGAAGGAGCTGTCGCTACAATGATATATTTCCTGCCGGAGACATTGCTGAGGATCTTACCGATATCATTGATCACGCCGGATCCAATACCAATAATCAGATCGCAGGAACAGTCAAAGTGCATAACCGCCGCGCCTACTGCAGCTTCGTCAGGCTCAAGCGCAGTGCTGGGAAAAACATACTTGGCATAAGAAATACCTCGCGCGTTTAAAACATCGCAAACACACTCTCCAGCCGCCAGAAAAGTGTTGCTGTCCGCCAGCAGGAAGGGTTTCTTTGCGCCGAACTTCTCGATGTATTCGCAGATGCGGCCGAGAACGCCTTTTCCCGTCACCACATCGTCAATTTCCGCGAGATGAAACTTGCCGCAATCGCAGCACTCTGCCCCCAAATACTGTTCCATCAAAAACCTCCGTATGTTATATTGATTTCTTCTTTCTACCGTGCTATTATCATACTAATTGAAATTAGAATTGTCAAATAGGAGGGCATATTTATGGCCATAATAACAATTATCGGTTCCGGTATGATGGGTTCTGCCTTGGCCTTTCCCGCCCGGGAAAACGGTAATAAAGTGCGCCTTGTAGGTACTCCGTTGGACCGTGAAATTATCGAAGCCTGCCGTACCACCGGAAAGCATCCGAAGCTTCCCCTGCCCTTCCCGTCCGGTGTTGAGTACTATCAGATTGAGCAGCTGGGAGCCGCACTGATTGATACCGATGTTATCATTGGAGGCGTCAGCAGCTTCGGTGTGGAGTGGTTTGCGGAAGAGATTCTTCCCATTCTGCCGGAGGGAATGAAGGTCCTGACGGTCACCAAGGGCCTCATAGACACCGAGGACGGACGCCTGCTCACCTATCCGGCTCTTTGGCAGAAAAAGCTAGACAGCATCGGCAAGTATCTTTCCATGAATGCCATTGGCGGTCCCTGCACCAGCTATGAGCTGGTCCAGCACGACCAGACAGAGGTCGCCTTTTGCGGCACGAATATGGAAGACCTGCAGTACCTCAAGTCTGTTATGCAGACGGATTACTACCACATTAGCCTGACACAGGATATTGTGGGCATTGAAAGCGCAGTTGCCCTTAAGAACAGTTATGCTCTCGGCATCGCGTTGACCGTAGGTCTGAACCAGAAGCACTTCGGCATTGATAGTGAACTGCACTACAACTCGCAGGCGGCTGTTTTCGGCCAGGCCGTTAAAGAAATGGCAAAACTGCTGCAGTTCCAGGGTGCTCCGGACATAAACAATCTGTGCGTAGGCGCCGGCGATCTGTATGTGACAGTGTATGGGGGCCGCACTCGATTGATTGGTATTCTTCTGGGCCGCGGTATGGATATCGACAGTGCGAAACAGGAACTCAGCGGCGTCACCTTGGAATCTCTTGTAGTCTCCGGTCGCGTCGCAAAGGTTGTCCGGCAGAATATAGCTGCGGGTAAGTTGGATAGCAAGGATTTCCCCCTTCTTTTGCATATCGACGACATTGTCACCCACAAGCTTCCGGTCAATATTCCATGGGAACAGTTTACATTCTGACAAATCACCAAGTAGCAGTATTTTTAGAGAGAAGGTATTATCATGTCATCCCACTCCGCACACCGTGGCCGCCTCTCCCGACAGCACGATGTGGATATGACCCACGGCAGTATTATCGGTCATATTATTCGTTTTGCCTTTCCCCTGCTGATCGGCAATTTATTCCAGCAACTCTATAACACGGTAGACACCTGGGTCGTAGGCAATTTTGTCAGCAACGAGGCGTTTTCTGCCGTTGGCGCGGTATCCCCTGTTGTCAATATGCTTATTGGCTCATTTATGGGCCTTGCCTCCGGCGCTGGTGTGGTGATTAGTCAATTTTACGGTGCCGGCCGCAATGACAAGGTTGGGGAATCCGTACACAGCGCTGTTGTAATGACGCTGATTCTGAGTGTCTTTTTTACCGCGCTGGGTTTGCTGATCACCCCCTATATGCTGGGTTTTATGGACCTGCACAAAAACGCAGTAGCGGAGGCCACTACATATCTGAATATTTATTTTTCTGGCATGATTGGCTTAATGCTCTACAATATGGGCGCAGGCATCCTGCGGGCTATTGGAGATTCCAAGAGACCTTTCTACTTTTTGGTAGTCTGTGCTGTACTGAACACTGTGCTGGATTTGGTATTCGTACTGGTGTTCCATATGGGTGTTGAAGGCGTTGCCTATGCCACGGTCATCTCTCAATTCATTTCCGCTATTCTCGTCTTCATCACTTTATTCAGAACTGACAGCTGTGTCAAAGTTCGGGTGTCGAAACTGCGGATTCACTGGCCAATTCTTAAAAAGATTCTGTTGGTAGGCATTCCTGCCGCGCTGCAGATGGCCGTCACAGCCTTCTCTAATGTATTTGTCCAATCCTATATCAATTTCTTCGATGAAGGCTTGCCCTCCCCCGACTACATGTCTGGCTGGACCGCCTATCTGAAAGTGGACCAGCTTCTGTTCCTGCCGATGCAGTCCATTGCTCTGGCAACCACTACCTTTGTTGGGCAGAACCTTGGCAAAAATCAGGTTGCCCGCGCCAAGAAGGGTGTCACCGCCGCTGTGCTTACCTCTCTTTCTGCCACTGCAATTATGATGGTGCCTGTAATGATTTTTGCGCCGGCAATCGTGGAGTTCCTGAACGATAAACCGGAAGTCATCAAGAACGGAACTATGTTTCTCCACTGGCTCACACCCTTCTATATGCTCTGCTGCTTCAATCAGATCTACGCCAGCGCCTTGCGGGGCTCCGGTGACAGCCGGGCGCCTATGGTGATTATGCTCTCCTCATTTGTGCTTTTCCGTCAGCTCTATTTATTTGTTATGTCACGGATTTGCAACGAGATCATTCCCATTGCTATGAGCTACCCTGCCGGCTGGCTGCTGTGCAGTCTGCTGACCGCCTTTTACTATTACAAAGTATCTTTCAAGAAAAACCGTATCGTGGAAGATGCATAAATTAAAGTGTCCCCCACGAGAAATCGCGGTGTTCTTAGGGGATAAATAACAAAAATACAACTGGCAGGTCATTTTGATCTGCCAGTTTTCATTCATTGTGGTACTGGGCAACTGCCCGGTTTTTCGTATCCGGCAGACACCCGGATGCTCTGCAAGCCCTGTACGCTTATGGTAGGGAGAGTGCTTGCTCCCGGCGAAAACACGCTTTGGATATTGAAATCATTCTGCTTCCGTAGTACAATCAATTCGACAAGCTTAAATTAGACACTGCCAAAAAGTGAGGATCGCTATGAAGAAGCTGAAAAACAAAAAGGTCGTTATTGTGGTTTCTGTAATGCTACTTCTTGTTGCTGTATATCTGTTTTACAGCAGGCCATTGACTATTCAGCAACGCTACCCGATGCTTAACCTTGATAAATGCACTGAGCTTCGTGGCTATTATGAAATCTGTGAGCAAACAGCATTTACAAAGTTTACCATTGATAAGAATAGCGAAGAGTTTGAAATGCTGTGCAGTTTGTTGTATACACAGGACTACCGCCGCAGTTTAAGAGACCTTTTGCCACAAGAAACACGCACTCGCTCAATAGCACCAGGAGATTTTGAATGGGCTGTCTCTTTTCATTTTGAAGATGTAGTGCTTTCTGATGGAAATATCATTTCAGGCGATACGCTGCGCATCCAGTATTGGTATGGTGAATTAGATGTATATTTTGATGGCAAGAAACTTTCATGCCATACAAATGAGCAGGAAGCTTGGGCGAAAGAAGTCCTTAATGCAATCCAGTCTATTGAACAAACAGATTAACGGATTCCAATATGTCAAATAGTGAACCGCAGCACCAATCTTTCGGTGCTGCGGTAGTTTATTGGGATCAGCGGTGGGAACAAGCTCCGCCCTGCGGTAGAATTATGTTTATTGTACGCTAAAGGCATATCCTCAAATTATGCGGGATTCTGTTTTAGAACACAAGCTGCACCAGCACCATATAGCAAACCGTCGACGCAGCAATGCTGAGAAGCGTGTTTCTGCGCCAGATGTGCAAAATGGCAGCAACAGCGATACCGATCAGCTCCGGTATGCCAAAAGGCTTTCTGAGAAACGCCACATCTTTCAAGCAATAGATCACCAGCATGCCCATAATGGCAAAGGGCAACACCTTGCCGAGATACGTAATGATCTCCGGTGTTTTCCGCTTTTCATTGAAAATAAGGAAGGGCAAAAAGCGTGTCGCCATCGTCACAAGCGCTACCACAACGATCATTAGTACATCATGCTTCATGGCGATTCCTCCTTACATTGCGGAAGAGGATCAGCAGCGTAGCAATCAGCACCAGTGAAGGAATCAGAAAATAGTCATTGCCAATCACCGCAAGGCACATCACCGTGCAGCCTACGCCGATCAATGCGGGCAAATGGTTTTTGCTGCTCAGCCACTGTTCTACAAACAAGGTGACAAACAGCGCTGTCAGCACAAACTCCACGCCCTCAAAACTGATAGGAATAAAGCTTCCTGCAAGATTACCCAAGACGCAGCCGACGACCCAGTAGATATGATTTAAACCAGTCACCAGCAGGCAGTAGGTATGCCGCGCCATCCCTTCAGGCGGTTTCTTTTGGGTGACAAGAGAGTATGTCTCATCAGTTAGTCCAAAAATCATATACAGCTTCTTGAGACCGGCATTTTTATAGGCATCCACAAGGGATATTCCGTAGAAGATGTGCCGGGCGTTTACGAGGAAAATCGCAATGGCCGCGCCTACAATATCGGTGTTGTTCCTCAGCAGTTCAACCGTTAAGTACTGCCCGGAACCTGCAAATATAAACAACGCCATCAGCGCAGCCCAAAGGACACCCTTTCCCGTCTGCTCGGCGAGCAAAATGCCGAAGCCTATACCAAGAAAAAGGTAGCCGGTCAAAACAGGTAGCGTGTCAAGAAAAACCTGCTTCAGCATTTTAGATCTCATCGGAAAATCACTTCCTTTTGCATATTGTGGACATTATAAATACTGCATCAATACTTGTCAAGAACACCTATGTCACTTTGTCGACATAACCGAAAACCACCTGTAATTTCAATTTGTAAATACGCACATTCACTGCAAAAATATCCCGGCTCGTACGAGCCGGGATATTTATCGATGGTTAGAAAAAATTACTTGTTCAGAGCCTCTTCAACGGCAACGGCCACGGAAACAGTCATGCCGACCATGGGGTTATTGCCTGCGCCCAGGAAGCCCATCATCTCAACGTGGGCAGGGACGGAGGAAGAACCTGCGAACTGAGCATCGCCGTGCATACGGCCCATGGTGTCAGTCATACCGTAGGAAGCGGGGCCTGCAGCCATATTATCAGGATGCAGGGTACGGCCAGTACCGCCACCGGAAGCAACGGAGAAGTACTTACGACCGGTCTCCATGCACTCCTTCTTGTAAGTGCCGGCAACGGGATGCTGGAAGCGAGTGGGGTTAGTGGAGTTGCCGGTGATGGAAACGTCAACGCCCTCATAGCGCATAACCGCAACGCCCTCACGGACATCGTCACAACCGTAGCAGTTAACAGCAGCGCGCTCGCCCTTGGAGTAGGGAATGCGCTCCACGATCTTCAGCTCGCCGGTGTAGTAGTCAAACTGCGTCTTCACATAGGTGAAGCCGTTGATTCGGGAAATGATCTGTGCAGCGTCCTTGCCCAGACCGTTCAGGATAACACGCAGGGGCTCCTTACGAGCCTTGTTGGCGCTGCGGGCAATGCCGATAGCGCCTTCTGCAGCGGCAAAGGACTCGTGGCCAGCCAGGAATGCAAAGCACTTGGTCTCGTCACGCAGCAGCATTGCGCCCAAATTGCCATGGCCCAGACCGACCTTACGGTCCTCAGCGACGGAGCCAGGAATGCAGAATGCCTGCAGGCCGATGCCGATAGCCTCAGCTGCCTCAGCAGCGTTCTTTTCGCCCTTCTTCAGAGCAATCGCAGCGCCCACGCAGTAGGCCCATGCAACGTCCTCAAAGGCGATTGGCTGGATAGCCTTGGTGATCTCGTAGGGATCGAAGCCCTTGGAAGTGCAGATCTCACGGCACTCCTCAACACAGTTCAGACCGTACTGTGCGAGGACACCATTGATTTTGTCAATTTTTCTCTCGTAACCTTCAAACAAAGCCATTGTATTGTCCTCCTCTTATTCGTGACGGGGATCGATGTACTTAGCAGCGTCAGCGAAACGGCCGTAGGAACCCTTTGCCTTCTTCAGAGCCTCGTTTGCATCGTCGCCCTTCTTGATGAAGTCCATCATTCTGCCCAGATTGATAAACTCATAACCGGTGATCAGGTTGTCCTCATCCAGAGCCAGACGGGTCACATAACCCTCAGCCATTTCCAGATAACGGGGGCCCTTTGCCTGAGTGGCAAACATGGTGCCAACCTGGCTGCGCAGACCCTTACCCAGATCTTCCAGAGATGCGCCGACTGCCAGACCATCCTCAGAGAAGGCAGACTGGCTGCGGCCGTATACGATCTGCAGGAAAAGTTCCCGCATAGCGGTGTTGATGGCGTCGCACACCAAGTCGGTGTTCAGAGCCTCCAGCAGGGTCTTACCGATGAGGATCTCGGAGGCCATAGCGGCGGAGTGGGTCATACCGGAGCAGCCCAGAGTCTCTACCAGAGCTTCTTCAATGATGCCCTCCTTCACATTCAGGGTCAGCTTGCAGCAGCCCTGCTGAGGGGCGCACCAGCCGATGCCGTGGGTAAAACCGCTGACATCCTTAATTTCCTTGACCTGAACCCATTTACCCTCTTCGGGAATGGGAGCGGGACCGTGATAGGCGCCCTTGGCCACGGAGCACATATGCTGTACTTCTGCACTATAAATCATGGCGTATTTTCCTTTCTTTGAAAAACGGTTATCCGTCTTCGTATTTTTCCGCAGATATTATACTGTTTTATGACGAAAAAGTCAATTATAAACACGCAGTATATATAAGAAAAATGCAGCCATACTAGTCATATCACGAAAAAGGAGGCGACATTATGAATTCCAATGCTAACAAGTGCATCGAATGCACCGTTCATCAGTGCGCAAACCACAGCACTGACAGCAACTACTGCGCTCTGGAGCGTATTCTGGTTGGTACTCATGAGGGCAACCCCACCATGGATCAGTGTACCGACTGCAAGTCCTTCCGCAGAAAGTAAGCCTTTGGGGTGCGTAGAAACGCACCCCATTTTTCGTCCCCAATATGGACTTTTTACGGCAGGTATGTTAGAATACTCTCAAACCGAAGAAGGAGTACTTATTATGAATGCTGTAAAACTCTCCGGTCTGGAGCCCCAGGCCGTATTTACCTACTTTGAAAAGCTCTGTTCCTTCCCCCACGGATCCGGAAACACCAAGCAGATCAGCGACTACATTGTTTCCTTTGCAAAAGAGCAAGGTTTGCGGTATGTGCAGGACGAGCTGAATAATGTTCTGATCTTTGCTGACGGCACCAGAGGCTATGAAGACCACGCTCCCGTAATTATTCAGGGCCACATGGATATGGTCTGCGAAAAAGATGCCGATTGCCCTATTGATATGGATAAAGAAGGCCTTGACATTACCCATGACGGCTCCTGCGTATTCGCAAAGGGCACAACATTAGGCGGTGATGATTGCATCGCCGTTGCCTATGCAATGGCGGTCCTCGCGGACAAAACCATCCCACACCCTCCCCTGGAGGTAATCATCACTGTTGATGAGGAGACCGGTATGGATGGTGCGGCAGGTATCGACCTGAGCGCTCTAAAGGGCCGGACGATGCTGAATATTGACTCGGAGGAAGAGGGCATTTTTACCGTATCCTGTGCCGGTGGCGCCAGAGCCAATCTGCTTCTGCCTGTGTCCCGCCGCGCTGTATATGGTCCTTGTGTCCGCCTGACCGTTGACGGTCTCCAGGGTGGCCACTCCGGTGTGGAGATCCACAAAAACCGCGCTAACGCAAACAAAGTCATGGGCGATTTCCTCAGCCGCGTACAGGCCATTATGCCCGTTTGTATCACCAAACTGGATGGCGGTGCCAAAGACAACGCCATCCCCCGTTCCTGCTCTGTCACGTTGGTAGCTCTCGGTATGTATCCGGAAAAGATCAACGAGATTGCAGAGCAGCTGCAGCAGGAAATACGAGAGCAGTTTGATGAGCCTGATGCCATCGTACGCGGCGACAATGTGGATGCCCTGGGCGGAAATGCCCTGACCACCGAATCCTCCGCAAAAGTCATCGCCCTTTTGAACGCAGCGCCCAACGGTGTCCAGTCCTGGAGTGAGGACATTGAAGGCTTGGTGCAGACCAGTCTGAACCTGGGTGTTGTCACACTGGATGATTCCCTCAGCCTAACCTGGGCGGTACGAAGCTCTGTTAACAAAGAAAAAGCCTCTCTTCTGGACAAACTGGCTGAACTTGCTGCATTCCACGGTGCCAGCTGCAGTGTTCGCGGCGAGTATCCCGCTTGGGAATACAAGAAGGATTCCGTTCTGCGGGACACTTTGGTGCGCATCTACACGGATATGTTTGGCAAAGCGCCGGAGGTCGTAGCCATCCATGCTGGTCTTGAGTGCGGTCTTCTCAGTGAGAAGCTTCCTGGGTTGGACTGTGTCTCCATCGGCCCCAATATGCACGACATCCACACCAGCCGAGAGCGTTTGGAAATCGAATCCACCAAACGCACCTGGCAGTTCCTTTTGGAAATCCTGAAAAATCTGTAAGTTTAAGATGGCCCACCAGAGCTGCTAACAGCCCTTGGTGGGTCTTTTGGCCGTATCAGACCCCGCACCCAGGATAGATCTTCTCTGCCCACCACGCGGAACAGGCATAACAGGCTTCCAAAGAGGAGGACATATGCCGTACCCCTCAAAACCGGCTGTGTAAGAGCATAGGCAAAAAAAGCAGCAATCCCCGTGGCCAATACTGTAAGCGTAGGAATGACCGGTGATATAATTCTACCAGTCAGTTTGAATAACCGTCGCAGGCTGAGCACAAAGTTAATCGCATGTGTAATCAAGAAGCTGAAAAAATACCCCTCCATTCCATACGCAGGGAGCAGCAGATACAGGAACAAGACATCCAGACCTGAGGTAAGAATGTTATACCGTACGCATGCGGTCTGTTGTCCCAGGCCTTTGATCATAGCGTCGGTAATGGCATCGCAGTATAGCATCGGCGTCAAAAGCGCAAACCGACGCAAATACACACCGGCATCTCGATTGTTGTAAAGCCACCAGCACAATTCATCGCTAAGTAAGAATAATAACCCGCTGAACAGAAAGCCGTAGAGCATAGCAAGCCGCAGACTACGCTTTGCCAAATAGCGAATCCTGTTTTGACTCTCCGCCGCCGAGCACCGAGCCAGCTCCGGAATCAGCAATTCTGCAAGACCGAACAAAATGGCAGCCGGGAACATCAAAACCGGGAACACCATTCCGCACACCACGCCAAAGGATGCCAGGGGATTTGCAATTTTCTGACACAAAGCAAGCCGCTTAGGGACCATCAGATTCTCCACTGTGGAAATCCCGGATTTCAGATCATCCGCCAGCGCCAGGGGGACAGCGGTGGAGAGCAGCCGCCGTCTGACCGGTATTCTCAACGCTCCCGAGCCTTCATCCTTACGCAAAACAAGCAAGCATACAAGGGTCAGACAGCCGCTAATGCCGCCTCCCATAACCACCGCTATACATGCACGCAAAGGGTCATTCCCGGCCCAAAAATGCAGCAGAGAAACCGTAAGGATCATAGAACAAATCTGCTCTGCAACCTCCACAGCAGCCAGCATTCCCACACGGTTCGCCGCCGTAAAGTACCCCACCATTACCCCACACAAGCAGTTCACGGGTAAGTAAAGGGCAAACATCCGCACAGCAGCAGCCGTCCCGCTCTCCCCTATCCATTGTGAAGAAATCTGCGGCGCAGAGAACATCAAAATGGTCGCCACCGTACCGCTGCAAAGCAGGCTATAAGTAAAGCAGCCGGATAGAATGCTATTTACATTTTCGGGGCGGCGCCGGCCCAATTCTTCTGCCGTCAGATACATGGTTGCCGTACGAATCCCGGCAATCCCAGCCGTCAGTGCCAAGCCGCCAACGGACAGTACAAGCTGCAGCAGTCCGATGCCCGCAGCGCCGATCCTGCCAGACAGAAAAACCTGAAAGCCGGTGGACACCAGCCGCAGCAGCAGATTCACACCGGTCAAAAGCAATGCGCTGTAAAATATCGGAAGTTTTTTACGCAAAAAAGATCCCCCCTTGTCCAAGTCTATTCGGACAAGGGGGGCATTATTAGCCTTTATTCACTTCTTGGCAAAAAAGCGCAAGGGGACAAGCATCGCATTTGGGTGCGCGGGCAGTACAAATATCCCGCCCAAATAATACAATCCGGTGGCAGAAATCCGAACTCTCCTCCGGTGGCAGGACGGCTCGCAGCTGTTTTTCCACCTTCTCCGGCTCTCTGCCCGAAGAAAGTCCCAAGCGGCCGCAGATCCGCATACAGTGCGTGTCACAAACCACGCTACCCGGTTCATTATACAGATCCCCCAGCAGCAGATTTGCCGTCTTTCTGCCGACACCCGGCAGGCGCAGGAGTTCTTCCATCTTGCCCGGCACCCTACCATCATAATCCGCAATCAACATCTGGCAGGCAAGGACGATGTCCTTTGCCTTCTGTCGAAAGAATCCGCAGGCGTGTATGTACTGCTCTACTTCGGGGATATCGGCGTTAGCCATTGCTTCCAAAGTTGGATACCGCTCAAAGAGGGCCGGTGTCACCAAGTTCACCCGTGCATCGGTACATTGAGCGGACAGTCGCACCGCAATCATAAGCTCATAGTCTTTTTTGTAATGAAGGGCACAAAGGGCATCCGGATATCGCACCTTTAATGCGTCAATAATACCCCTTACTTTCTCTTTCATACCATCACACCTTCCTTCTCATTGATAGTATCACAGATTTTTCTCTGTGAAAAGAGGAAAATGCATGGAGCAAGACAAACTCCCTCTGGATATGATGGCATATGTAATCGTCGGACCTTACGGTCTGCGTGGCTTTGGCGCGGCGGTGTTTATCCGCCGCCCGGCTTGGTCAGTATAGATTTTCCTCAACAATCTCAGCTGTAAGAGCGGAAACCTCATACGCCGTGCGTTCCTCAGGTCCATTTTCCGTCAGCTTGGTATAGATGCGGCTTTGAAGCCTGCCCCGTATGGAGATCACATCCCGAGTATGGCACTGGGCGATTTCGTGAGCAACTCTGCCCCAAAGGATGCATGGCAAATAATCCGCCCGGTGAAAAACCCTGGGAACTGCCAGCATCGCATCGCAAATCTCCCGCCCCAGCGGTGTTAGGCGAAAGGTTGGCTCCCGGCATAGCGGGCCTTCTAATATCACTTGATTCATAGGCTCACCATCTTCGGACGCCACAGATGTGGCAAAGACGAATATCAGCAAATGCCGTACGCCATCGGTACGCTGATTATGAGAGCGCACTTGTCCGGAAACTGTCAGCATCCCACCTGCTGTGGGATCAACCTGATTCATGATCTCCTCGTCTGTGACCACGGGCAGAATGTCCACCGCCCCCGACAGTCTTGGCACCTCCAGATAGAAACGGCAAAACCGTTTCCCGTGATTCTCGTGGGAGAATACCGGAAGGGCCTGTAGTGTTCCCCGTAGCGTTATATCGTTGGTTATATGTTCCATTGTACCACCTCATATTCCATTGTATGGAACAATTCTATGTGAGAAGATACAAATAAGAACAACCGACATCTTTGTTATCCAATCCGACCAGAATGGACTTGACAAACCCAACCACCCGTGATAGAATGGCTTGGCAACATATGAATATGCTTTTGATTCGGAGTGATACCCAAGAGGCCGAAGGGGCTCCCCTGCTAAGGGAGTAGGCGTCTAAAAAGCGCGCGAGGGTTCAAATCCCTCTCACTCCGCCAACAAAAACACCACCCATCGGGTGGTGTTTTTGTTGGTATTGCCATTTGTTGAGAGGATTTGAAAGGCGGCTCTTAGCGATATGCCGGTGGCATATCGCAACCGCCGTGGCTTTTCCGCAGAAAAGCAAATCCCTCTCACTCCGCCAAAAAACACCACCCATCGGGTGGTGTTTTTATTTACCTATGCAGTGCCTTTCGCAGTACGGGGACAATCAAAAGTGCCACGCCGCCGCCAACCAGGGCAGTGAACAGCTGCGGCCAGGAGAATGTGGCAGGCAAAAGCTGGAGCATCGGTTCTTTCAAAACGCCAGCTGCCAGCAACCGATCTGCAAACACACCGCAGATTAGCCAAACAACGATCCCGTACAGGGCCGCAAACTTGGCCACGGCAGCCACGGCCCACGCCGTAATTTGCCGCAGAATCCTTTTGCTGTCATTTCTCGCAACGAAATGCAAGATCAGCACAAATACCGTATTACCCACCATAATGGCAGGCACAGTGAGAATTTGAGGCGCGATACCCAACAGATATGCCAGCACCGGAGACAACACCGATACGGTAATACCGCTATAAACACCTGCAAACAGCACAGTGATTGCCAGAATCGTATTTACAACGGATCCGGTCACCAGTTGGCCCAGTGGTTTACTCAGTGCCTGCAGCGCCACCAGGAGCGCAAGCATAACTGCAGTCTCTGTGAGATAGCGAAGTTTTCTATTCATATCGCAGTCTCACTTCACGGCCATCGCCCGTGCCATTGCTTGCGTGACTGCTGCGCAGTTTCTTGCAGCAATGGCCTCGAAAGCAGGATAGTCCATCTCCGCAGAGTCGTCTGCCTTGTCGGAAATAGCCCGTATGATTACAAAAGGAATGGCATTGCGCCAGGCCGTATGCGCAATCGCAGCGCCCTCCATTTCAGTACACAACGCGCCGGTATTTTCAATAATGCTATTTTTCTGCTCCTTCTGGCAGATAAACTGATCGCCGCTGGCAACTGTTCCCACGTGGGCGTGGCCGGGCGCCTGAGCATCGGCAGCACTGTAGGCAAGATCAATCAAATTGCCGTCAGCGGGAAACGCACGAACGGATAACCCAGGAACCTGACCAACCGTATAATTAGGGTTGATAACATGGCAGTCAAAATCATGGTAGATTGCATCCCGGCTGATGACAAAATCGCCGATATCCAGTTTTGCATTCAACGAGCCGGCAACACCCGTGTTTACAATATGGGTGACCTGAAAGCAGTCGCACAGAGCCTGCGTACACAGTGCAGCATTGACCTTACCCACGCCGCATTGTACCACAACAACGCCCAATCCTTCCAAAACACCCTCGCAGTAGACTGCGCCGGCAACGACCCGCTCAGTCTTGTTTTCCATCTTCTCTTTCAGAATGGCAACTTCCACATCCATGGCGCCAATAATACCAAGTTTCATCCTATTTCTCCTTTATACCGGATATAAAAGCCGTGTCTCATCCGCATTTTCCAATAATTCGCTATACTTTCTTCCCCAGTAATTGGCCATCGGAAGATTCATATCCAAATAGTTTCCGCAGTCCTTTGCACTGGCGCCTGGAATCTCACCCCGGAAATCCGCAATAAATCGGAAGCAGTTCTTCACCAATTCCAAAACATCCCGGGATTCATAATTGCCTGCCAGCAGCAGATAAAAGCCTGTCCGGCAGCCCATAGGGCCAAAGTACAGCACCCGTTGCTTCCATTGCGGTTCATTCCGCAAATAGGTTGCAGCCAAATGCTCAATAGTATGCATCTCGGCGGTATTCATCACCGGTTCTTCATTAGGGCTGGTCAGACGCAGGTCAAAGGTAGTCACCATTTCAGCTCCCACAGAGTCTTTACGGGACACATACAGACCTGGCTGCAGTTTAATATGATCAATGGTAAAACTTGTAATCTTTTCCATAGCAGTTCTCCTCGCAATCAGCATAGCTTCATAATACTTCAAAACGCAGGATTTAGCAAGTGGAAAGCATGAAACTGTCGGTTGACTTCCATTCAACTGTCTGTTGAGAGAAAATGTTTTAGAAATTAACGAATGATTGATAGCATTTTCGCCGAATTTATGTCATAATATGGGTACAAAATATATGGGGGTGTCAATATGGAACATACTCTTGGTAAACGGATTGCTCAAAACCGAAAGCGTCTGAAACTAACACAGGATCAACTGGCGGAACAACTTGGGGTCACCGCACAGGCGGTCAGCAAGTGGGAGAATGATCAGTCCTGTCCGGATATCACCATGCTTCCTAAATTGGCAGAGATCTTCGGTGTCACCACCGACATACTGCTTGGGTATAACACCGCCCATACCGTCTGTACCGGCGAGGTCATTGAGGAAACTAACGGCCACAACGATCAAGGAGATCGTTGGCAATTCCAATGGAACAATGGCCGGCAGAGCGCCTTGGGCGGCGCTATTCTTGTAATTGCTGTTGGCGTGTTATACCTTGCTTCCCAACTTCTGAGCTGGGGCCTTTCCCTCTGGGATGTTCTTTGGCCCACTGCCATTCTGATGTTTGGTTTTTTCGGCATTACGAATGGTTTCTCCTTCTTCCGCATCGGATGCGTCCTCTTTGGCGGCTATATATTGGCAGATAAAGTATTCCGATTCTCCTTTGAGCCGGAAAGAAAACTGATTTGGGCAATTTTAATTATTTTGTTCGGCATTAGCCTGCTGGCAGATGCCATCAAAAAGGCAAAAAAGCCTGGATTCAGCATGAACATCTCCTCTAAAAATGATAAGAGGCACAACTATGCCCTCGACGGCGACACATTTACCTATAGCAGCAGCTTCGGTGAGTGTACGCAGCTAGTGATCATTGACACCCTGCGATATGGCAATATCTCTGTCAGCTTTGGTGAATACGTCTTGGATTTAACAAAGGTCACCTCTGTTACCAGAGACTGCAGCATTGATGCTACCTGCAGTTTTGGCGAACTGCGTCTTATTATACCGAGGAAGTTCCGAGTTGTCACAGAGCATTCTACTGCCGTTGCCGGTGTGGAAATCATAGGCGCACCGGATAACGAACCGGAAGGCCAGATCACTCTGACTGGCAGCGTTAGCTTTGGCGAGTTAACCATTGAATATGTATGAACCAATAGCCCGGATGCAAAAATCCGGGCAATTAGTCATTTGGAGGATTTTTCTTGCATTTTATCGTATTTGCCGATATAATAATAGTAAATACTATACCAAAGAAAGGTGGCAATACACATGGACGCGCAGAACAATCAGCCCGAACGCCCGGTGAACCCCCGGCGTAGAAAGCGCTCGAAAATGCAGATTTTTAAGGAAGTCTACCTTCCTGTTATCATTGCAGGCGTTGCCGTTATTCTGATTTTGATCTTCATTATCGGATCCATCGTTAGAGCCGTGCAGAAAAACAAAGCTGAAATCGCAGCCAGTATTGCCGCTTCCTCTGCCCAAGAAGCTGAAGAGGAACGATTGGCGCAGGAAGCAGATGCCCTGCTGGCTCAGGCTGCCGATCTTGCCGCGGGTTATGACTACGAAAGCGCGATCGCATTGCTGAACACTTTCAGCGGAGATATCAACAATTTCCCCAATGTAAATGATCAAATCGTTGCCTATGAAAAAGCCCAGAGCAAGCTGGTAGCATGGGACGACCCGAGCAAGGTGGTTAACCTCTCCTTCCAGCTTTTGGTTGCCGATCCCAACCGCGGTTTCTCTCACGATACCTACGGCTATTCCATTAACCGCAACTTCGTCACCACGGAGGAGTTTTCCAAGATCCTCCAGCAGTTGTATGACAACGGCTATATTTTGGTGGGACTGGATGACATCGTGTCTGCCGAAACCGGTAGCGACGGTCAGACTGTTTACAAGTCCAAAACCCTGTACCTGCCCAACGGCAAAAAGCCGGTAATGCTGACCCAAACCAACGTGAATTACAACTACTACCTCATTGACAGCAACTCCGACAAGGTTCCCGATGCAGGCGGTACGGGTATTGCCAGCAAGCTTCTATGGGACGGCACCAAGTTCTACAACGAGATGGTAGACGCCTCCGGTCAGACCACTACCGGCAACTTTGACCTTGTGCCCATTCTGGAAGCCTTTGTTGCCAAGAACCCCGGCTTCTCCTACAAGGGGGCGAAGGCTGTGCTGGCCCTTACCGGCTATAACGGTCTGTTTGGCTACCGCACCCACCCCAGCGCCAAGGAGCTCTTCGGTGAGGATGCGTATAATAAGGCCGTTAATGACGCCAAGACAGTTGCTAATGCCCTCCGGGATAACGGCTATACTCTGGCCTGCTACACCTACGAGAACATCGGCTACGGTGATAGCAGCCTGTCCGCCATCAAAAGTGATCTGAGCGGCTGGACGGATGAGGTTGTTCCACTGCTGGGCAATCTGGATATTCTGGTCTACGCCCAGGTATCTGACATCACTTCTGAAACTGTCTATGCCGGCGAGAAATACGATACTCTTCGCAACCTTGGCTTCCGGTACTACCTGGGCTTCTGCCTGGATGGTCAACCTTGGATGACCGTGACTAACAACTATGTCCGCCAGGGTCGTATTCTTGTGACCGGTGCCAATATGGCCCATCACGCCGATTGGTTTGCCGCCCTCTTCGATGCCGCTGGCATCTTAGATCCTGACCGAGGCAACGTTCCCCAATAAACACTTAACTGCGCCGGCAACACCGGCGCAGTTTTCAAAAAGAGGTAAAACATATGGAAATAAAACCCGGAAGATATCGCCACTTTAAGGGGAAGGAATACATCGTTCTCGGCATAGCCAGCCACTCGGAAACTTTGGAACCCATGGTGGTCTACCAGGCGCAGTACGGGGAAAAAGGCCTGTGGGTCCGCCCGGCAAATATGTGGAACGAGACTGTAGAGCGAGACAACTATCGAGGCCCCAGATTCCAATACATCGGTAAAGCGTAATAAAAAGCAGGTGCAAAAGCACCTGCTTTTTTATTGGTTTCCCCGCAGCTCGATGATCTGATCCCTCAACAGAGCCGCGTACTCGTATTCCATCATCCGAGCCGCTTCCTTCATCTGTTTTTCCAGACGGGTGATCTCCCGTTCCTTCTCAGCCTTGGTCATCTTCACACCTGTGCGACCCTTCCGCTCCGCAGTGGGAGAAGATATCTCAATCAAATCCCGAACCGATTTGATAACGGTCTTGGGGGTTATACCGTTTGCCTTGTTATAGGCATCCTGAATCTCTCTGCGGCGTTTTGTCTCGTCAATGGCCACCTGCATAGAGCGTGTGATGCGGTCGGCATACATGATCACGCGGCCGTCTGCATTTCTTGCTGCACGGCCGATGGTCTGAATCAAACTGGTTTCAGATCGGAGGAATCCCTCCTTATCGGCATCCAGGATCGCAACTAGACTCACCTCCGGCAAGTCAAGGCCTTCACGGAGGAGGTTGATGCCCACCAACACATCAAACTTGGCCATACGAAGGTCACGGATGATCTCCATCCGTTCCATAGCGCCAATGTCCGCGTGCATATACCGCACGCGAATGCCGGCCTTCTGCAGGTAAACAGTCAGGTCCTCAGCCATCTTCTTTGTCAGGGTAGTAGCAAGCACCCGTTCTCCCCTGGCTGCTCTTGCGTTGATCTCCCCTATCAGGTCGTCAATCTGTCCTTCCACAGGTCTTACCTCCACTACCGGGTCAAGAAGTCCGGTTGGGCGGATAACTTGCTCCACTATCTGCCCAGAACGGGTCTGTTCATACTCTGCAGGTGTCGCAGAAACATAGATCACCTGATTGATTTTGGAATCAAACTCCGTAAAGTTTAAGGGACGGTTATCATATGCCGATGGCAGACGGAATCCATAGTTCACAAGGGCATCCTTCCGGCTTCTGTCACCGGCATACATAGCGCGGCACTGTGGAAGTGTCACATGGCTTTCATCAACAAAGAGCAAAAAATCATCAGGAAAATAGTCCAGCAATGTGGTAGGCGGTGTTCCCGGGGCGCGGCCCTGGATCACCCGGGAATAGTTCTCGATGCCGTTGCAGAAGCCGATCTCCGTGAGCATTTCCAGATCATAAGCCGTTCTCTGGGAGATCCGCTGTGCTTCCAGAAGCTTGTGGTTCTCGTTAAAATAGGCCACCTGCTCGTCACATTCTTTCCGGATTTCCGCCATTGCCCGTTCCATTTTCTCCCGTGAGGCTACATAATGGCTGGCGGGATAGATGGCTACGTGGTCAATGTACCGTTCCACCATACCGGTGACGGCGTTAATCTCAGAGATCCTGTCAACCTCATCCCCAAAAAACTCCACACGGATTCCCCTGCCAGTCCAGTAGGCCGGGTAGACCTCCAGGGTATCACCCCGGACACGGAACTTATTTCGGGAGAAGTCGATATCATTTCGCTCATAGCGGATCTCCGTCAGCTTGCGGAGCACCTTGTCCATAGGATGCTGCTGACCCACACGCAGAGAGATCACCATGCTCTTATAGTCGATCGGGTCACCCAAGCCGTACAGGCAGCTGACAGAGGAGACCACAATTACATCACGCCGTTCAAACAGTGCGGATGTGGCGCTGTGGCGCAGGCGGGCAATTTCCTCGTTCACGGCGGAGTCCTTTTCAATATAGGTGTCCGTATGGGCGATATAGGCCTCCGGTTGATAGTAATCGTAATAGGAAATAAAGTACTCCACCGCGTTATCGGGGAAGAACTCCCGGAACTCAGAACAGAGCTGGGCAGCGAGGGTCTTATTATGGGCTAAAACCAAGGTGGGGCGATTCAGTTTCTCAATAATTGATGCCATCGTGTAAGTCTTGCCGGAACCGGTCACGCCCAAAAGCGTCTGCTCCCGTAAACCGTATTCCACTCCGGCAGCCAGCTTTTCAATAGCCTCCGGCTGGTCACCGGATGGCTTGAACTCAGACTGCAGTATAAACTTGTCCATGCCCTCACCTCCCCATAGGATACTTTACCCGTAATCAATGAAAACAGTATACCACAAAGGGCGCAATCTGTAAACAAAAGAACAAAAAACAGCACCTTGCAGATTGCAAGGTGCTGTGATTTTTTACTGAACAACAGTAATACCGATGATGTGGGGGTTGGGGCCCTGATACCAGTACAGGAAGCACTCGATATCCACAACATTGCCTGCGGCAAGATCGCCTGCATCGATATAAACATCGGTGCTGGGATCGGTCAGGTAGCGCTCTACGCAGAAGTCGTAGGAAGCACCATTGTAGCTCAGAGTCAAGTAGATATCGTCGCCGGGCTCGCCGTTCTTGTACTCAACTGCCTCAACAGTCATGCCCTTGAACAGGACCTTCTCGTTCTGATGGTCAATCAACTCGTCGGTACCCAGCAGAGCAGTCACATCCAGAGCCTCTGCGATGAAAGCCTCGCCTTCAACGAACTCGAAGGTACCGTCCATGATCTCAACTTCGCCTTCCCATGCGCCCTTATGACCGGTGATCTTGATCTTGGTGCCGGGAACCAGCTTTGCAGCATCCTCTTCGGAGCAAGCCAGCTCATAAGCAAAGTAAGCGCCGTCCTCGCTCTGGCAGTAAGCAGTGATCTTGTTGTCCCACCAGGACTGGGTAGCCTGGATATAGGTCTCAACAACAACCTTAGCGTCCAGCTCAGCAGCGATGTATTCTTCGTGAGTCATCACTTCGTCAGCGACAATAGCTTCGGTAGCCTCAGTAGCCTCGGTGCCTTCAGTAGCCTCGGTACCCTCGGTATTGTTGGGCTCGGTGTTGTCAGGGGTCTTGGGAGTGCAAGCAGCAAATGCCAGGACCATAACCATGACCAGGAACAATGCAATTAACTTTTTCATTTTTACATACTCCTTTTTGTTTTGTGTTTTTGAACAGGTTCATTATACACCTGTTTTATTAAAAATCAATCTTTTTTCATCTTTTTCTTCTTTTTAATTGCGGCACTTACCACATAAATACCCATTGTCAGCCAGCAAACCGCCAATCCGATGAGCAGATACCTTGCCGTCCGAGGCAGTTCTCCCATCTCCACTTCTACGTTTCTCGTAGTGATCTGATCCAGGCGGTACAAGGATGTGACATCGGCGTAAAGAGCATCGAAATACGCATCGTCTACAGTCTCACCCCTGCGGGTCGACTTAGTCACATTCTCGATCAGCTGGCCGGCAGCATTTCGTAAGGATGCAGAGCCGTTAAAGACAGGTGTCACAAAGGTGTTGTCCATATGCTCCAACAGTAGCTTAGTGGCATCGATCTTAATGTCGTAATACAACTCGCTGTCTTCTCCCCTGCGGCTGAGATAGTCCTGATACACATCGCTTTCCTGGGCCTTCGTGGTCACAGGGACATAGCCCTCTGTCTGAGCATATGCGATCTGCACGGGGTTTGTCAGCATAAACTGGGCAAACAGCCAACTTGCCAACACCTGCTGTGGATCTTCCTTGTTGAACAGGCACATAGACGGACCCTGAGAAATCATCACCGGGCGCTGTGTGTTATACTGGGGTATGGGCAAAACCACTGTCTCAAACTCTACAAGTTCATCCTCAGGGATATCAATGAGCGGCGCTTTGCTGCCCATCCAGGTTGCGCCGGCAGTGGAGTCAATGGCGAAGATGCACTGACCCGCATTGAGGAAGTTGGCCGGGTAGCCACCGATCTTAAAGGTGGAGAATGCACCGTATCCGGTATATTCAGCCACAGTTTGCAGGGTCTGCCGTGTAGTGTCGTTGAAAATCTGGATCTCGCCGGCATCAGTAGAGTACCCGGCATTCTGCTGCTTGAGAATCTGGATCATCATATTGTCTGTGGACTTATAAATAAAAGGAATCATCACCTTCTGTCCGTTGACAATATAGTTGCCCTCATCATCCTTTTGCGTCGCAGCCTTGCTGACCTCCCAAACAAAATCCCATGTCAGCACCTTAGGCACAGTAAAGCCCAGCTTTTCCACATAGGTCTTGTTCACATAGCAAGCCTCAGTAGAACGCATATAGGGCAGCGCGTAGTGGTGATTCTCAATCATCCCCTCCTCTAAGAACTTGGGCACAACCTCATCCACAGTGGGCGCATCGAAGCGCACCTCGCTGCCGCCCAGGCCGTAGCGGGGATCTGTCAGCAGCGTATCCAGCTGCACAACTGTGTCCTTACCTGTGAGATAAGTTGCGATGTGATCGGGATAGGTAATGCAGACATCGGGCGTCGTCTTGGTGGGGATGTTGGTGATCACATCATTGTAGATCCTGCCATAGTCTGTATACAGCCGCAAGTTCACCTTAATATTGGGATAAATCGCCTCAAAATCAGCGATTGCCTGCTTGTAGATCCCGACCTGCGTCATATTGGTGTCATTTTTCGCCCAGAAGGTGACCTCATAATCACGGGTAGTGTCAAAGGCTTCCGGGACAGCAAACGCAGAAGCCAGCTCCTCATCATATGAAGCTGTGGCAAAGTTACCGTGGCAGGCGCACATAGAGATCAGTATGCTCACAAGGAGCAGCAAAGAGAGAATCTTTTTCATCCCTTGGTACCTCCCCGGGACACGCCCTCCATAATTTTGTTCCGGAAGATCAAAAACAGCACGATCAGTGGTAAGGAAATAGCCACCACCGCCGCCATCATCGCAGGAATGTTCTCCCGGCCGAAGCCGTTTTCACGAATCGCCTGTATGCCGTTGGATACCAGGAAATGGCTTTCCTTGTCGGTAATCAGCCGGGGCCACACGTAGGAGTTCCAGCACTCAATAACCTTCAGAATGGTAATCGTCACCAAGGTAGGTTTGCAAATAGGCACCATCACCCGCAGCAGATACCGCATATCCGTAGTGCCATCCACCTTCGCTGCATAGTACAGTTCATTGGGGATCTGGGCAAAGTTCTCTTTCAGCAGGTAGATATAGAACACAGATGTGACCGACGGTAGAATCAGACCGCCAAAGGTATTGCGCATATCCAGGTTGGTAATGGTGACGAAGTTGGTGATGACCACCAGTTCATTAGGGATCATCATCAGCGCCAGAAACAGTGTGAACAACAGGTCCTTACCTTTGAAGTTCAGTCTGGCAAAGGCAAAGGCCGCCAGCACCGTAACAACCAGCATAATACCGGTGGTCGCAAGGGTGAAGATCAGCGTGTTCAGGAAATAGTCCGCAAGGGGCACTGCGGTGAATGCTTCAATATAGTTTTGGAAAGTAGGTGCAAGGGTAAAAAGCTTGGGAATATACTCGGAGTTGTAAGATCCGTAGCTTTTTACAGAGGTGAGTATCATCCAGTAAAAAGGAAACAGCACCATGACCGCCCAAATGGTCAGGCAGGCATAGACTGCGGTCTTGCCGAAGGTCCTACCGATCTTTGCAGAGCGACCGATCTTTTCGTAATCCATATCTGCACCCCCTTAATAATGGACATGCTTCCGGCTGACCAGGAGGTTGATGCAGGTAATGGTCAGCACAACGGAGAACAGTATTATGGCGGCTGCAGAGGCATAAGAGGGATAGCCGCCGCTATTGCCGTAAAGCATATCGTAGACATAGCCCACAATAGTGTTCATTTCTGCCGCATTCAAGTCTGTTCCAAAGAGAGCCACCGCATCACTGTAAGCCTTGAAAGCACCGATGAAGCCGGTAATGATCAGATAGAACAACGACGGAGAAATCATAGGCAGAGTGATCCGGGTGAATCGCCGCATGCGGGTGCTTCCGTCAATTTTAGCAGCGTTGTAGTAGGTCTCGTTCACCGAGGCCAGAGCCGTGGTCAGAATTAGAATCTTAAATGGCATAACCACCCAAATGGTGTAAAAACTCAGCACAAACATCTTCGCCCAGTAGGGTCCACCGATAAAGTCCACGGACTCACCGCCAAACCACTGAATGATCAGATTCACAAATCCGTCGGTATAGGGAGTTTTCTGGAACAGGATCATGAACACCAGGCCCACTGCCAGCGTATTGGTCACATAGGGCAGAAAGTAAATGGTCTGGAACAGTTTCCGTAAGCCCTTAATAGAGTTGAGTCCCAAAGAGATCAGCAGTGCGATGCCTGTGGACAGGGGCACGGTAATAGCCACCAGCAGCAGTGTATTCTTCAGCGCCTGCAGAAAATAGGGATCATGCAGGACGTAGGTATAGTTATAAAGTCCCACTCCAAAGTAGGTCTGTGAGGCGGAATGGAATCCCTCCTCAAAAGAATAGATAAATACATCAATCAGTGGATACACCATAAATGCGCCCAGGAAAAGGATTGCCGGCAGCAGATACAGCCAGCCTTTTAGTTTTCTGTCATCCATATTTCACACTCCCGTTTCCCGGTGAAATCCGGGCAGTATCAACAGTTTTCCATTCTACTGGTATTATAGTCAATTCCCGTCCGCTTTGCAAGATTATTTATTGGTTCGTAGCTTTTTCCGGAAACCTATGTTATAATATGAAAAACTCTTAAATGGAGGTTGGTGTTATGACACTTGTGAAGGGACGACCGGAGGATTCAGCCGGCAGACTGGCAAAGGAAATCCGGGTTTATGATTTACTGGACAGTTTGGGAATCACCTATCAGCGTGTGGACCACCCGGCAGCCATGTCTATGGAGGCGTGCGCCGAGATCGACAAAGTTCTCTCGGCAACCACTTGCAAGAATCTGCTTCTGTGCAACCGCCAGCAGACAGACTTTTACCTATTCTTAATGTCCGGAGATAAAGTGTTCAAGACCAAGGACCTTTCTGCACAGTTAGGTGTGTCCCGTTTATCCTTTGCTTCCCCGGAGGCCATGGAGCAGTATCTGGATATCACTCCCGGCTCATTAAGCGTATTTGGTCTTATGAATGATCAGAACAAGCAGGTACGACTGGTGATTGATAAACCTGTTCTGGATTGTGACTATATCGGTTTCCATCCCTGTATCAACACCACCACGCTACGGATCAAAATGACCGATCTTCTGGAGCGGATCATTCCTGCTATGGGTCACGCACCTACCCTTGTGGAATTGCCCTGAAGACGCAAAAACTGCCCCTGATGGGGCAGTTTTATTATTTTCGCTTACGCCACAATTTCTTTAGCAGCAGATCCAGCAGCACGAAGGTCACATTACCAAGAACCAGCAGAGCCGCGCCTCCAAGCAACCCAAGCTCCGCATATTCCCGCGCAATATCTTCCATTCCGAACAGTTTTAAAAGCAGCAGGTACATGCAGCCGATGGCGCAGTTAAACAAACCTATCTTCCCTATCCATCCCCAGCGTTTCTTATCAAACCATGGCTTAACAACAGGGTAATATCCCAGGAATAGGAAGGTTGCCGCCGCTTCCTTATCAGGGCCAAGCAGCAAGCTCAAAATTGCCACCGCGGCGTACCAGCACCAGGCAATTCTCTTGCCGCAGGTGCGGAAAACCATCTGTCCTGTGAGGGTGGCAAACATAGGGCATACGAAAGTAGATAAGGGGATCAATCCACCCAAGCACATAATCACCAGCGCCACCGCTGCAAGCATACCCCCCAGGGCAACATCTTTAACTGATTTATTTCTCATTTTTCACGCCTTATCTTCCGTAATTTGGCTTTATTATAGGCCAGCTAAGAGAAAAATGCAATCCTTTATTGACACCTGCCACCTTTTGAACTATAGTGGAATTATGCAAAAGGAGGTATACATTATGGAAATTACTATTGGTATGAAAGGCGAAGTGTCCACCGTGGTGGAACGGGAGGACACCGCATACGAGGTAGGCTCCGGCTCTCTGCTGGTCTATGCCACGCCCTGTATGGTTGCCTTGATGGAAGGTGCTGCGTGTGAAGCAATTGCATCAGCATTGAGCGACGATAAAACATCCGTTGGCACAGAGTTGAACATCTCCCATCTTTCCGCAACACCGGTGGGTCTCGAGGTGCGGGCTGAGGCGGAGGTCACCCAGGTAGATGGCGCAGCTATCACCTTTCGCGTCACCGCCTACGATGAAGCAGGCAAAATCGGTGAAGGCACTCACAAACGCTTCATAGTCAACACCGAGCGTTTCCTGTCTAAAACCTACGGAAAGTTGTAATTTACGTGCAAAACCCCGGAATGTGTAGACATTCCGGGGTTTTTTATATCTCTTGTCTGCCTTCCAGCGCTCGGGAAAGCGTCACTTCGTCGGCATATTCCAACTGGCTGCCAACGGGCACGCCGTAAGCCAGGCGGGTCACCTTGACCTCCATGGGTCGCAGCAGGCGGGAAATGTACATCGCTGTGGCCTCTCCCTCCGTGTCCGGATTGGTAGCCATAATCACCTCACGGACATCACCGGTTCCCACCCGATACAAAAGTTCCTTGATGCGGATGTCATCCTGGGTCACATGGTTCAGCGGAGAGATCACACCGTGAAGCACATGGTACACACCGTTAAACTCCCGGCTGCGCTCCATTGCAATCACATCCTTGGGTTCTGCCACAACACAAATCACGCTGTGATCCCGAGTGTCGTCGCCGCAGATGGGACAGATCTCCCGGTCGGTCAGATTTTGACATACCGGGCATGTATGGACTGTACGCTTTGCTTCCAAAATCGCATCTGCAAAGGCCTGGGCCTCAGATTGGGGCAAACCCAGAACATAGAATGCAAGTCGCTGGGCGGTCTTACCCCCGATGCCGGGAAGCCTGGCAAACTGATCGGCAAGGTCCTGCAGTGCCGCGGGGAAATACTGCATGGCTCCTCCTTAGAACAGGCCGCCCAGATTCAGGCCACCGGTAAGCTTGGACATATTATTGGCGGAATCTATATCAGCGGCGCGCATAGCTTCATTGACAGCAGCAATTACCATATCCTGCAGCATATCCACATCGTCAGGATCCACTGCCTCAGGATTGATCTCCAAAGAAACGACCTCGTGTTTGCCGTTAACAGCAGCCTTTACCATACCGCCGCCTGCAGTTGCAGAGTAGGTCTTATTCTCCATCTCCTCCTGCATACGCAGCATCTCCTGCTGCATCTTCTGCGCCTGCTTCATCATTGCGGCCTGATTCATACCGCCCATACCACCGGGCATACCCCGGAATCCACCTTTTGCCATTGTATAATGCTCCTTAATTCTTAATATTGATCACATCGGAATGGTCTCTGCCGAATTGCAGCAACTGTTCCATCTGTTCATTTTTCACATCTGTCTTATCTGTCGTAGTTGCTCGAACGGGACGGCCAAGCATCGCAGATGCTTTTCGGGACACCAGCTCCAGCACCTCCGGCTTATCCACCACCTGCTTTGTAAAGGCATTGGCGCACATCAGTACCACAAAATCGCCCTTCAACACGCCCTGCACGGGGCCATTAGGAGTGATAAAGCCGGAGACCGGGGGTTTCAGTTCCTTGCGGATTTGACTGCAAAGTTCCGTCCAAAAACCGGCGGGAGTATTGTCCTTCTCCTGCTCCGATTGTGCCTGATGGGCAGCGGGTTTGGAATGTTGAGCGGGGACAGGTTTTGCTTCCTCTGTCTTCGGCCTTGCGGGCGTATTGGTCACTGCAATGCCGCCGCTTTTGATCTGATCTTCCAGTCGCGTCAGCCGAGCGTTTAAGCTTTCAGCATCCAGCTGCAGTTCCGGCTGGCAGAGGTTGACAATGCAAAGTTCAGCATCCAGTCGTCTGCTGGCACTGCGCACAAAGCCTGCTGCGGTCTTTTGGATCAACTCCAGCATCCGCACCAACTCAGCAGGTGTAAACCGCTGAGAAAGGCTCTTGACCTCCTGGTTGGACGCCACGCCCGACAACATACTGATTGCCTCAGTGGGGGCAGTCTGCATCACCATAAAGTCCCGGGTCAAGCAAGCAAGCTCGTCCATCAATGCGCCCATATCCTTGCCCTCGGCATAGAAACGGTTGAGCAGATTCAGCGCGTCCCCCGTATTATGATCGGCAATACATGCCATCAGCTTACCACACTCCTGAATGCCGGCAATGCCCAGGCAGGCATAGACCTTATCGGCTGTCAGTTCACCGGCGGTAGCAGAAGCACACTGATCAAGCAAGCTCAGACCGTCGCGCATACCGCCGTCGGCAAGCCTTGCAAGCACCCGTGCGGCATCTTCATCCAGCTCGATATTCTCCTGGTAAGCCACATACTGCAGTCTGGAAGCAATATCCTCCTGGCTGATCCGACGGAACGAAAACCGCTGGCAACGGGATAAAATTGTTGCAGGAACCTTGTGTAGTTCCGTAGTCGCCAGGACAAACAGCAAATGCTCGGGAGGCTCTTCAATGATCTTCAAAAGTGCGTTAAACGCGGATATGGAGAGCATATGTACCTCGTCGATGATGTACACACGCATCTTCACCTGGGAGGGAGTATAAACTGCGTCATCCCGCAGGTCGCGGACATTGTCCACGCCATTGTTGGAGGCTGCATCAATCTCCAGCACATCCATACATGAACCAGAGTCGATGGCCAGACAGGATTTACAGCGATTGCAGGGATTGCCGTCCTGGGAGTTCTCACAGTTGACCGCTTTCGCCAGGATTTTGGCGCTGCTTGTTTTGCCCGTTCCCCGAGATCCGGTGAACAGATAAGCGTGGCTCAGGCGTCCGCTCTGCAGCTGGGTTTTCAAGGTCTGCGTGACCGCTGACTGCCCCACCACATCATCAAAAACCTGTGGTCTATATTTTCGATACAGCGCCTGATACATAAAAACCTCCGTAGAAAATGCCGGCTCATAACAAGATCGCACACCCACATTTGAACATGCCCAACACCCGGTTTCCGTGCAGCCAGCTCGGGAACGGCGATCCCGCGGCACACAGAACGATCCGCTTAATGCTGCTTGGTTCCCCACCTGACATGGTTCACGGGATTCTGTTGCGCAGGACCGTTCCTTCAACACCGCTTACACGGGCCGGACGGTACTGGGACAAGCCCGGGTGTGGGGATTCATCCCTGCTGTAGCGGATTGCAGGTATAGGGCACCGCTATCTCCCCGACTAGTGCGACCTTGTTACGAGCCGGCCGGCTGAACAAGGTGAAATTGATTCAGTTGAAAATTAGTTGGCCTTGGACTCAGCGAAGGCGACAAACTCACCGAAGGTGGTGATGTTCTGATCCTCGACCTCCAGCTCAACGCCCAGTTCCTCTTCCAGCTCCACGGCCATCTCGACCACGTCCAGAGAGTCCAGACCCAGATCCTCGAAGGTGGCATCGGGAGTGATGACGGAGGGATCCACGTCCTTCTCGTTGACCAGGTAATTGACCAGCTTCTCGTACATAATGACATACCTCCATAGGCATAAATCTTGTGCTACACTGGTTTATTCTAATACACACCGGGCATTTTGTCAATGATGGATTTTCTCCCGGAAGAAACGGCACATGGTTTCCACCACCTGCCGGGATTCAGGCAGTTCCGTTTTGACCACGGAAAAGTCATGGATCAGCTCCTTTTTCCGGGGAAAGTCCATCAAAAATGCGTCAATTCCGCATTTTTTCAGGCCGTTATAAAAACGGACGGTGCTGTTCCGCAGTTTATCCGCCCGGCAGGTCACCAGAAAAACTGGGGGCATGAGCGATGCCACTTCTTTCTTTTCCG
>JAZKZN010000016.1:0-23210 GCA_045612705.1 Faecousia sp.
TATTTCCCGGGTGAGGGGGCTTAATAAAAAAAAGAAACCCCCATAACAAAGGTCCTAAGGCTTTTGTTATGTCAGTGGGCTTGACAATGGGTTTTCCGGAGGGCGGTTTTTGCCGCTTTTTATCCCCCCAGGGGCCTTACGTAAGGGGAGGGGGGTGTGATATAATGCACCCAATCATAATCGGGAGAAAGATCCATGAATATTAAAGAACTGGAAAAAAAGAAGCGGCGAAACACAGCGGTGGTTATTGGGATGCTTGCGGCGGTGATCCTTGTTAGCATGGGATGCCTGTTTGTAGGTTCATCCAATATGACGTTCAGTGATGCTCTGGATGCCCTGCTGGGAGGCGGCAGTGATGCCCAAAGCCGGATTATTTGGAAGATTCGGGTACCCCGGGTACTGGCGGCGGTGATTGCCGGCGCGGGCCTTTCTGTGGCGGGTCTTGTCATGCAGACCACCTTGAATAATACGATGGCATCCCCCTCCACATTGGGCGTTTCCAATGCGGCAGTGTTTGGCGCGAATCTCTCAATTATCGCCTTTGCCGGCGGTTTCCTGTCTACAGGCAATAATCCCCAGAGCTTTGATGTGGGGGCAAATCCCTACGCCACCTCTGTGTTGGCATTTGTATTTTCCACCGCGTCGGTTTTGCTAATCTTGGCTCTTTGCACTCTCCGCTCCTTTTCCCCCAATGTGGTGGTGCTGGCGGGTATTGCCATCGGCTCTGTCTGGACGGCGGCAACCACCATTTTGCAGTTTTATGCCACCGATGTGGGTCTGTCCGCGGCGGTGGTCTGGAGCTTTGGCGACTTGGGCCGGGCAACCTATCGCACCGATGCCATTATGGCAATGGTGGTGCTGGTGAGTCTTGTGTTCTTTACGTTGATGGGCTGGAAATATAATGCTCTTCTCAGCGGCGAGGCTACCGCCAAAACTATGGGAGTCAATGTGTCGGGTTTGCGGTTTGCCACGCTGCTCCTTGGCTCTGTCATTACTGCGGTGTGCGTGTCTTTCCTGGGCATTATCGGCTTTGTAGGCGTGATCTGTCCCCATGTCACCAAGAAACTGCTGGGTCAGGATCACCGGGTGACCATTCCTGTGTCCTGTCTGATGGGCAGCCTGCTGCTGCTCCTTGCGGATACCCTGTCCCGGAGCCTTGGCAGCGGCTCTGCGCTGCCGGTAGGCGCCATCACATCCCTTCTGGGAGCGCCTTTCTTTATCGCGATTATTTTTGGTAAGAAGGGAGGCCACCACGGATGCTGAAGGTAAATGATCTGCAATTTGGATACGGCGGACGGGGAAATTTGGTATTAAACGGCGCATCACTGGAGCTGGAGAGAGGGCAGGTGGGCATACTGTTGGGCAAGAACGGCTCCGGAAAGACCACGCTCTTTAAGAATATTCTGGGACTGGAAAAACCTAAGAGCGGCCGCATTACCTTTGATGGGGAAGATCTTGGGAAATTGCCCCGGAGAGAAAGAGCAAGGCGGATCGCCTATGTGCCCCAGCACATTCATTTTGGTGATCTGACGGTATTCGACTCCGTGCTGATGGGACGGGTATCTTACTTTGGTATGAAAGCCAGCCATTCTGACTACACGGCTACCGAGAAGATTCTGCAGGATATGGGACTTTTGGCCTTTGCCGAACGCAGCGCAGAAGCGCTCTCCGGCGGCGAGAAGCAGAAGGTGGCGATTGCCCGTGCCATGGCCCAAGAGCCGCAAATGATGATCTTTGACGAGCCGACCGGAAATCTGGATATGGCCAATGAGCTGCTGATCGTCCAGGAGGCAAAGAAACTGGCCAGAGAGAAAAATATCGGTATTTTGGCATCTCTCCACGACTTGAATCAAGCTATGGCTTTTGGAGACAAGTTTTTCTTTATGAAGGACGGCACGGTAAAGTACGCCGGAGGGAAAGAAATCGTCACGGAAGATGTCATCAAGGATATTTTCAATATAGCAGTCAAAATCGTCCAGATAAATAATCAAAAAGTAATTCTAGGAGGGTACCACAATGAATGCTAAGAAGCTGCTGACACTATTTCTTGCTTTCGTAATGGTCGTCTGCCTGTGTGCCTGCGGCACACAGAAAGATCCCGCGCCCAGCAATGACAATGCCGGGACCACGACCGTCACCGTCACCGATATGATCGGCCGTAATGTCACCGTCACCCCCGGCAGCTACAAGAGGGTCATCTGCATCGGTGCCGGCGCGCTGAGAATGTATTCCTACGTCGGCGATATTGCGCTGCTGGCCGGTGTGGAAGACATTGACAATACCACTTTGGCAGAACGCCCTATGATGTTTGATTCCGTTGCCCGTCCTTATGTACTGGCATTCGGCGAAATCTTTAATCAACTGCCCTCCTGCGGTGTAGGCGGCCCTATGGCCCAGGCGGCAGAGGCAGAGAAGATTTTGGCTTGCGAACCGGATATTGTCATTTCTGAGTTCAAGGATGTGGAAAAGGCCAATGCTCTGCAGGAGCAGCTGGGCGTGCCCGTTATCACTTTGAGCGCAGGCTCTAAGGGCGTTTTTGATGAAAAGTTCGCTAGCTCTATGGAGCTGCTGGGTAAGATTTTCCAGCAGGAAGAAAAGGCTGCCAAACTTGTGAAGTTTGTTGCCGACGAAAAAGCTGCCATTGAAGCCAAGGTCGCAAATATTGCTGATGAAGAAAAGCCTAGTGTTTACATCTGCGGTCTGGGCAACTGGGGTACAACCAACCATTTGATGACTTCCGAGAACTACATTTCCTTCCAGGTGGCTGGCGTTAAGAATGTGGTCAGCGGCCTGGGAATGGATGGCATTGGCCCCATTGAGGAAGAGAAGTTTGTGGAGCTGGGCGAAAAGATGGACATTATCATTATGGATGCAGCTGCAGTCAAAAACATCAAGCCCCTGTACGCCGAGGATAAGACCATGTTCGATCACTGCAAGGCTTGGCGCAGCGGTGAAGTGTATCTTGAAATGGCATACAATGCCTACTACACCAACTACGAGATCGCGCTGATCAATACCTGGTTCATCGCCAAGACAGTGTATCCCGAAGTCTTTGCCGACATCGACCTGATCCAAAAAACAAATGAGGTGACCAAGATGTTCCTGGGCGCAGAGCTGGCGGAGGAGATATTTGCCTGCCCCTCCAGTTTCGGCGGCTATCAGAAGATCGATACGGAAGCATTTTTTGGATAAAAGAGAGGAAAAACTATGGAAAAACAGGATGTCATTGCCTTTTTCGACCGCTGCGCCCCCACCTGGGACGCAGAGATGATTAAGAGCGATGTGATCATCGGAGCAATCTTGGACAATGCCGAAGTGGGCGCGGGAATGGACATTTTGGATGTGGCCTGCGGCACCGGTGTGATGTTCGATTACTATCTTGCCCGGAATGTAGCATCCGTCACCGGCATTGACATCTCTCCGGAGATGGCAAAGATCGCCGCGGCTAAGTATACCGAAGAGAAAAAGGTGCAGGTGTTTTGCGGCGATGTGGAGGAGTATGCCTTTGACCGGAAGTTTGACCGGATTGTTGTATATAACGCTTTTCCCCATTTTCCGTATCCCAAACGCCTGATTAAGATCCTGGCAGGTCTGCTGAAGGAGGATGGGCGGCTCACTGTTGCCCACGGAATGAGCCGGGCGGCCATTGATAATCACCATAACGGTCCGGCTAGTAAAGTGTCCAACGGTCTAATGGAGGCCGATAGCCTGAAACGGATCTTTGACGCTCACCTGGATGTGGAGGTGGTGGTCTCCAACCGCCGTATGTATCAGGTCAGCGGTGTGAAGAAGGATGTACTGGCCCACTCCCACAGCGGCACAGTCCACAATCACGGGGATTTGACCCACTGCCATACCCACGGAGAGGAAGAACACGATCACCGGCCCGTGGAGAGCGCAACGCCTCTGGAGGAACTACTGGTGATGATGCGGTATCTTGTCAGCCACAACGATGCCCACGCCCAGGAGGTAGCAGACTTGGCTCGGGAGCTGATGGCTGCGGGCAAGGATGTGGCCTACGACGAGATTATGGATGCGGTTTCGGACTTTGATATGGTGAATGCCAAGTTGGCGGCGATCCTCAGCAAACTGTCAGTGGAACTGTAATGAAAAAAACCCGCGAAGAAGCAGAACGCTATCTTCGCGGGTTTTTCTTGAATCTTCTGTCGGTTTGTGTTATAATAATGCGCGTATTATGTCCGGGAAGGAGGTGCAGACAGGAATGAAGTCCCCGGAAAAGCGGAAAGAGAGACTCTATATCGTGCTGGTTCTGGTGGCTTTTTTTGCCTTGCTGGCGCTGTTTGTATTCTCCGGTGACAATTTGAAACTGCTGAAACGGATATTTCTGAACGATCTCTCCAAGGACCAGTTGCAGGATACATTCAGCATTTTTAACTGGCGGGATTATCTTATGGTAGTGATCCTTGCGTCCATGCAGGTGATCTTCCCCTTCCTGCTGGCAGAGCCTGTTCAGGTACTCTCCGGCTGCTCCTTTGGATTTCCTGTGGGGGTTTTGTGCTGCACCATCGGTGTGGCGATAGGAGGTACGGTTATCTTCCTGGTGCAAAAGGCCCTTGGGGAAAGGCCCCGTGACTTTTTTGTAAAAAAACTGAATCTGGACCTGGATAAGGTGGCCAGATCCAGCAAATGCGTGCTGATTATTTTTGTGCTATATTTGCTGCCGGCCATTCCCTATGGGATGATCTGCTTCTTTGCAGCCGGCACCGGTATGCGCTACCGCCGCTACATCACTGTGACTTTGCTTGGCGCGCTGCCGTCGATCTGCATTGGTGTGGCGCTGGGGTATATGACTATCGCCAGCCACTGGATCGTGGTCATCTGTGTTTTTGCGGCTTTGCTTGCGATGATCGCGTTCCTGTGGACAAAGAAAGAGATTCTCTTTGCCAAAGTCAACACCTATGCGGAGGCCCATAAGAACACATCTCAGGTGACTGCCCGGGAGCCAAACAGATTCCTATTTGGTGTCTTATACCATGTGGTGAAGACCTATTTCTCTCTTTGCGGCGTTCGGATCAAGGCGACAAGCCGCGTGGAAAAAGTGGAGAAACCTGCAATGGTACTCTGCAACCATGGTTCTTTCATCGACTTTATCTATGCCGCTACCTTGCTCCGGCAGTATCAACCCAACTTTGTGATTGCGCGGCTGTATTTCTACGACAATATCCTGCGGTGGCTGCTGAAAAATGTGGGCGGTTTCCCCAAGAGCATGTTCGCGCTGGATGCCGCCAGCACCAAAAACTGCCTGCGGGTTTTGAAAAATGATGGCTTGCTTGTAATGATGCCGGAGGCCCGGCTCTCCACTGTCGGCCGCTTTGAAGATATCCAGGAGAGCACTTATTCCTTCATTAAGAAGGCGGGTGTTTCTGTGTACACCGTAAAGTTCGGCGGTGATTACTTTGCTGACCCCAAGTGGGGAAAAGGCTTCCGCCGTGGCAGCGTGGTGGAGGCGGAGCTGGACATTCTGCTGACGGTTGACGATGTTAAAAACCTTTCTGTGGCGGAGATCAAAAGAGCCGTGGAGGGACGGCTTACCTACGATGAGTTCCGCTGGCTGGAGGCGCGTCCGCAGCTGCGCTACCGGTCGAAGCGTATGGCGGAGGGGCTGGAGAATATTCTCACCATCTGTCCTATCTGCGGCCGGAAACACACCATTACAACCCAAAAGGACAAGGTGTTCTGCGAGGTTTGCGGATACCTGACCTCTATAGATGATCGGTACGCCTTTACCGGCGGTTTCCAATTCCAAAACCTTTCCCAGTGGTACGATTGGCAGAAGAACCTTTTACGGGAGAGCATTGTTCGGAACCCGGATTTTGCCCTTTCCTCTCCCGTGGAACTGCGGCTGAAAAGCACCGGCCGAGGCCTGACCCGCAACGGTGGGCAGGGGGTTTGCACCCTCACCCGTGAGGGACTGACTTACTCCGGCACAAAAGACGGAGAGCAGGTGCAGCTGCACTTCCCATTGGAGAAAATCTACCGGCTGCTCTTTGGCGCGGGCGTCAACTTCGAAGTTTACGATGGAGCTGAGATCCTCTTCTTTGTTCCCGAGGAAAAGCGCGCGGCGGTGGATTGGTATATGGTATCCATGATCCTCTACGATGAGACTGTCAAAACCGCGGTACACGCGTAAAAAGGGGTGATCACTATCCTTACAAAGACAAAACCCACGGAAGAAAAGCGGAAAGAACAAGCTTTTTCCAGCATTAGCATCCGGTCCTTTGTGACGGTAGTTGCTATGCTCCTGGCGATACTTATTTTCTGCGGAAGCCTTTCTTATTTTGTGCCCCAGGGCACATTTGCCCGGAACGAAGACAATAATATCATACCCGGTACTTATGAAAAGGGCGCTATCGAGGGCATCCCTTTTTGGCGGGTGCTTACGGCGCCGGTGCGGGTGTTTGCGTCAAGTGACGCCCTTACCATCGTTATGATCAGCATATTCTTGCTGGTAATGAGCGGCATTTTCAACCTGCTGGAGAAGACCGGCGGCATTAAGACGGTGATTGTGCGGATCATGAGCCACCTGCGAAAAAAGGGCGGCCCTGTGGTCTGCGTGACGGTGCTGATCTTTATGCTCTTTGGCAGCCTGTTTGGTATGTTTGAGGAGCTGGTGACCCTGCTGCCTCTGATCGTGGTGTTTATGCTGTCCATGAAAATGGACACAATGGTGGGCCTGGGCGCTTGCCTGTTGGCAGCCTGCTTTGGCTTCTCCACTGCCATCACAAACCCCTTCTCTGTGGGTACGGCGGCCCAGTACGCGGAGATCCCTACCTCTTCCGGCGCGTGGCTGCGGATCGTATTTTTTGTAATCGTATACGGGGTGCTGTGCCTGTTCCTAATGGGATATCTTCACAAAATCGAAGCAAACCCCAGCTACTCTTTGACCTATGAATCGGATTTGAAACGCCGGGAGAATATGGCGGAAGAAATGGGGAATATGCCGGAAAACCAGGAGAAGATCTTCCGGGTGTATACTACCTTCTTCGCCATTCAGGGCGTGATGCTGGTGGCCATCGCCTGTGTCCGGGAGATTTCCGGCTTTGCCATTCCCATTTTGGCAGCGAGCTTTTTGATCTCCGGTCTCGTTGCGGGTCAGATCGTGTGCAAAAACTTCCGCCGGGTCATCACCTGCTTTCTCAAAGGCGCAGTGGCAATGCTGCCTGCGGTGGTGATGATTGCTATTGCTTCTTCCGTCAGATTGGTTATGGAGGAGAGCGGCATCATCGACACGGTGATGCACGCGGTGCTGAGCCTGCTGGAGGGCAGGAGCAAGATTGTCACAATACTTCTGATTTATGCGCTGATCCTATTTTTGCAGGTATTTATCGGCTCGGCATCCGCCAAGATTTTCCTGGTGATGCCCATCGTCCTGCCAATCACCAACACCCTGGGGATCTCTCCCCAGATGGTGATCCTGACCTACTGTATGGCGGACGGCTTTACCGATGTGATCTTGCCCACCAATCCGGTGCTGTTGATTGGCCTGTCCATGGCCAATGTGTCCTACTGGAAATGGTTGAAATGGACATGGAAATTGCAGATTTTGCTCTTTGCCATCTCCATTTGCGTGCTGATCTTCGGCGTTTTCATTGGCTACTGAATGATAAAATAACGGCCGCTGACGGGAAGGTCAGCGGCCGTTATTTGTAGAATTATCTGATTTTTCCGCTTAAAATATCGGAAATGATGGCAAGAACCTTATTATAGCAGCCACCGCAGCCGGTGGAGCAGTGAGTTGTGTTTTTGACCTCATCAAAGAGGGCAAGCATACTGCCAAGATCCATATGCTCCTGGGCCGCGTGAATCACGTCAAAGTAATTCACCTGATTGCACCGGCATACAACATAGTTCTCGCTGGAGTCCGTATCCACCGGCTGCAGGTCGCAAAGGGGAGCTTCCTCGTGCTCCTTTTTCCACAGACCGTGGAGATTGCAGTAGGCGTACACGGCCACCAGCCGGTCCTGGCTGGAGATGCCGAAGCTGGCAGCAGGAGACTGGCCGGGTGAGAGGTACTTGGTCTGGATGCCGGAGTCGGTCTCTACGGCGATCCATTCAATAAAGTGCTCCTCTGCCATAGGATGTTCTGTTTCCCCCACCATTACAAATACCTTATTACCGTCCAGGGTGTAGATGGGGATATGCTTTTCTTTGGAGGCGTCCACACTGCCGGGGATCAGTTCTTCCATCGTCTTTCCGCAGCACATCACAGGGGCGGAGGTGTCCTTCATTTTGGTGATGATGTTGCCGCAGGTTTTGCACATATAAAACTTCATATTCAACACTCCTTTCAGACGCGTTCTTCGATGACGACGCCAACACCCTTGCCCAGGTGAGAGCCGTCTTCGTCATAGTAGATGTCATAACTTTTCTTGCGGAATGTGAGGTTTTCCAGCTTAAACCAGGGCCAGATACCCTGAATGTGAGGCTCCACTGTCAGGGTTTCAGCATCCTCCTTCACGCCAATCAAACCACGAATCACCAGGTCGATAAAGGTGGAGTGGTTGTAGTCCTTGCCCCGCTCGTAGCCGCCCTTTTGGGGCATCCAACCCAGCAGCTTCAGCAGTTCCCGGGAGGTCCATACCAGCTCGTACGGACTCATTACCTCATCGATATGGTTGATTTTTTTGCCGTCTTTCATTCGGTAGTGCATTTCTGCGTACTTGCGAATGAAATCGTATACATCCTTGTGGGTGATGTGGGGAGGATTGCTCCGCTCCAGCACATTGATGGCGGCGGTGATGGTCTGGCTGGAGGCATAGGGCCATACATAGCCGTTCCACAGACAGGTATGACCGAATTCGTAGAGGAACTTAGGATGGGAGATATCCGCGGTGGTCAGGCCCATTTGCCCGGCGAAGACGGTTTCGTCCTTCAGATACTTGAGGCAGTCCATCTGTTCCGGCCCGGCAAGGCCATAGATGAAGGGAATGTAGCCGATTAGCTCCCGGGCGTTGTAGCCGTCGGGAATGTCATCGGTGGTCACATCGCCGTGGAGCGCCTCCAGATCGATGTGAATGGCTTTGTAGAAATCTCCGTCGAAGCCGGCGCGGTTATAGTGTTCCCTCAGTTCTTCAGCCTTGGCGGTGTAGGCGGCAGCTTTGTCTTCCCGGCCGCACATCATTTCAATTTCTGCCATGGTCACATAGGCGCCGTACATATAGCCATTCATAGTGGGACGGATACCTTGGGGGGCATAGAAGCCGGTGTCGGTGACCACGGTGCCGCTGATGGAAACTTCCATAGCGTCCTGGTTGTCGATGGAGCAGAACAGTCCGTTTTTCAGCTGGAAGACTTCAAAACCCCGGACATAGGCCTCAAACTTTTCCACATTCTTCACGGCATAGTCCAGGTTGTCGGTCACCTTCAGGAACTTCAGCATCTCCCACAGGGCGGGGGTGGTGTAGGCAAAGGCATTGGCCTTGCCGTCCAGGAACAGGGAGATGTAGTCCAGCAAACGATCAGAGTTTCTAAACCAGCGGCTCTCATTTAAGTGATGGAACAGGGGCGCGTTGATGGTGTTGTGGGTGGAAGACCAGGGCACCTTTGGCAAAAACTCTGTAAGAACCAATCCGTCTTCCGTCTCTTTGAAATGCTTTCGCAGCGTCCAGGTGCGAAAAGCGAAGGTTTCCTCAATCACCTCGTCGGGGCAGGAAAGCCGGGGGGCATTTTCCAGGAGGAAATCCAAGGCGCTCTCGTTGGGGATCAGCTGCTTATAACACTCTTCGTCATTGGCGTTGAACTTTGCCACATAGGCTTTGAAGTCCATATATTACCTCCTATATTGCATAGTGTTGGAATTATGGAACAATGATATCACGGTCACAGATAAAAAGCAACTCTTTCCCGCAAAGGGAAAGAGTTGCCGTGCGTTAAGATCTGGCCATACCGTCCACGCTGAGGACCACGCCGGTAATATAGGATGCCTCTTCAGATGCCAGGAAGACAAAAGCGTTTGCAATGTCCTCCGGTTGTCCTAGCCGGCGCAGGGGGATCTGCTTGATCATCGGCTCGATTACCTCTTTGGGTACGGCTTTCATCATATCCGTTTCCGTGATGCCCGGGGCGACTGCGTTGACCCGGATGCCCTTGGGACCCAATTCCCGAGCCAGAGAGAGAGTAAAGCCGTTCACCGCAAACTTGGATGCGGGGTAGGCAACGCCGCTGGGTTGACCGTAGATGCTCACCATAGAGGATGTGGAGAGGATCACGCCGCTGCCCTGGGCGGTCATATACTCGCTGGCCGCATGGGTGGCGGTGAAGATGCCTTTCACATTCAGGTCGGTCACCCGGTCGAACAACTCCTCGGTATAGTTAGAAAACGGCGTGCTTTCGGAGATGCCGGCGTTGTTGACCAGAATGTCGATGCGGCCATACTGGTTGTGGATCTTGTCAAATGCCTCGTGGACTTCGCTCCAGTTGGCAAGATCCGGGCTGATACCGGCGACAATGCCGTTGGGATGCAATGAGAGCAGCTGCTGGACAGCTTTTTCCGCATTGGCCTCCGAACTGGCGGCGATGATAACAATAGCTCCCTCCTGCAGGAACTTATCCGCGGTGGCAAAACCGATGCCCCGGCTGCCGCCGGTGATGATCGCGACTTTATCTTTTAATCTCATATGGGATACCTCCTTTTTCTATTATCAGTATGCCCGATTTTATGTGGGGTTTCCGTGATGTTGTCACAAAAAGAACCGGCCTGCGTTTTACCGCAGGCCGGTTTGGCTTGGGGGTTATACAGTTTCCTTGCGCTTCCTGGTCAGCAGCAGGGCGATGCCGGCAAGACTCAGGAGCATCAGACCGCCGGACAGGAAGATGGGAGTGTGGTCACCGGTGTCGGGGGAGGCAGGCTTCTCATAGACATTGGTAAAGGATACCGCTGCAGAGGAGGTTTCCTGACCATTGATGACAGTATACAATGTGCCGTCTTCCTTGGCTTCAACGGTGACGGTGATCTCGTGGATGGTCTTGTCGTAGGTGACGTCGGAGAGGCTGCCCTTCTTTTCCGTCACCTTGTAGGTGTAGGTCTTGCCCACATCTGCGAGACTGTAGGTGAGCTGGAAGACCGCCTTGCCCTCTGCATCTGTCTTGGCGGAGGACAGTTCCTCTTCACCTTGGTGGAGGAGGATCTCAAAGCCGTCCGGAGTGATGCCGGGCTCGGTTTTGTTTTCTACGACCTTGGTCACATCCATAAGAACAGTGATAGGATCGGGCTCGGTGTAGACATTTGCAAAGGTAATAACGCCATCGGCAGCGCCGTTGATGGTGTGGCTGACAGTGACGCCGCCCTCTGCATTGTCTTTAACGGTAATGACGACCTGGTAGACCTTCTCGTCGTAGGTGATGTAGGGATCTTCTCCGGGGATCTCCTTGACAGTGTAGGTGTACTGTTTCTGACCGTTCACCACAGTGTGGCTTTCGTTGAACTTGAGAGTGGTGAAGCCGAAGGTGCCGGCTGCGTCATTGGTGACGCTCTCGAGGAGCTTGCCTTCCGCATCGTACAGACCGAAGGTGAACTCGCCTGCATTCACACCGGTGCGGTCACCGGTGAGGGTCTTCTTACCGGTGAGGGTCACTTCACCCTCGCCGTCCAGCAGGTAGGTGTTGACGAACTCCATAGTGCCGTCTTCCTTACCGTTGACGGTGACAGAACCGATGCTCAGCACACCCTTGGTGTCGGTGACTTCAATAGTCAGGGTGTACTCTTCCTTGGCGTACTGGATGAAGCCCAGAGCCTTGTCAATCTCCTTGACGGTGAAGGTGTAAGTACCGGCCTCGGGGAAGGACAGGGTGTCGAACTTCACCGCGCCGCCCTCTGTGTTCTTCTTGGTCTGCTCCACCTTTGCGCTGCCAATGCTGCCCTCCAGCTTAAAGGTGAACTCGCCGCCATTCAGAGGCTTGTTGTACTTCTTCACGGCTTCGGGCGTGTAGGTGACAGGCGCGGGATTGGTGTAGACATTGGTGAAGGAGATGACACCGTCAGCCTTGCCGTTCACGGTGTAGCTTACAGAGATGCCGCCCTGGTCGTTATCCTTGACGGTGACCACTACGGTGTAGACGGTTTTGTCATAGGTGAAGCGGGCGTTATCGCCTGCGATCTCCTTGACAGTGTAGGTGTACTGCTTCTGACCGTTCACCACAGTGTGGCTCTCGTTGAACTTGAGAGTGGTGAAGCCGAAGGTGCCGGCTGCGTCGTTGGTGACGCTCTCGATGAGCGTGCCTTCCGCATCGTACAGACCGAAGGTGAACTCACCTGCATTCACACCGGTGCGGTCGCCGGTGAGGGTCTTCTTACCGGTGAGGGTCACTTCGCCCTCGCCGTCCAGCACATAGTGGTTAATAAAGATGAGATTGTTTTCTTCCGCTGCGCCGTCGGTCTTCTCCACAGTGACAGGCTGCACCACAGAGAGGACGCCGTCGACATTGATGACCTGAACAGTCACCTTATATTCAGCCGCGGAGTAGCGGATAAAGCCAAGAATCTTGCCGATTTCCTTGACGGTAAAGGAATAAGTACCGGCCTCGGGGAAGGAGACAGGATCGAAGATCACATTGCCGTCAGCGTCGTTCTTCTTCTCCTGGTCCACGCTGAGCTTTCCGTCGGCGCTCTTTAGGGAGAAAATGAAATCGTTGCCCTTCAGATCTTTGTCGTATTCCTTCTTGGCCTGGAAGGTATGTTCCACAGAGTTGGGGACAAAGGTGTTTTCAAAGACGATCTGTGTGGTCTCAGAGTTGTTGACAACCTTGGTGATCTCCAGGACACCGTCCTTTACATCGTCCTTGACGGTGACAACCACGGTGAACACTGAGCCGTCGTAAATATACTGGCCCTTCGTCCAGGTGTCGTCGCCGTTGCCTACGGCGTCAGCAGGGATTACTTCCTTAACGGTGTAGGTGAAGGTCTTGCCGATATCCTCTGCGGTGTAAGTGATAGGATCGAAGGCGAAGGATTTATCAGCCGCTTTGACGGGGGCAGTGCCCAGCAAGGTCTCGCCTTCGTAGAGCGCGAAGGAGAACTCACCGTCGGTGAGGTTCTTGCCACCCAGTAGGTTCTTGCTGCCGGAGATGACGATCTGACCGTCTCTGGGGGCATATACATTATGGAAATCAATGCCGCCTGTGGGCAGGTAGACAGGTGCGCCCTCCTCGGGAATGAGGACCATTGTCAAATGGACAGTTGCCACCAGATGGCCGATGCCGTTGTCTGTGACTTCCACATGCACATGGTACTTGGTGGTATCGTAGGTGACGCCGCCCAAAGCGTTATTCTGCTCCTCCACTACATAGTAGTAGTGGCCAATGGAATCGTAGTCCAGCTTGCCGAAGACGATGGAGCCGTCGGCGCGGTTCTGAACAACCCTCTGCACACCGCCTGCCTTGTCGGTGGCGTAGGTGTTGTCAGTCTTCTCCGTAATCAGGAAGGAGAACTCACCGTCACCCAGCACTCTGCCGGTCAGATCCTTGATGGCGGGGATCTCGGTGTAGGTGCCCTGGGGAACATAGACATTCCGGAACAGGATCTCGTTGCCGCCCTTGACGATCTCTTCGGTCACTGCCAGAACGCCGTTGCCGGGATCAGAAACGGTCACCTTGACTACGAAGGACGCGTTTTCGGTGTTGTGGGTGACACCCAGGATCACCTCGCCGGAGTGGATCTCTTCAATGAGGTAGTAGAAGGTCTTGCCTGCGTCAGCGCTGGTATAGGTGATGGGCGCAAACGCGAAGGTAGCAGTGTGGGTATCGCCTGTATGGTGAGGACCGTTTTCAGCCGTCAGGTTCAGCCCGCCTGCCACAGCGGTAGCGCCGGTGACGTCGGTCACCTGAGTCAGCTTGAAGCGGAACTCTGCATTGATGATGCTTCGGCCACTGAGCTTCTTAGTGCCGTCCAGCACCAGCTGAGCGTCAGCGGGCTTGTAGGTGTTGTGGAAGGTGACCTGCTGGGAAACGGAGTCTTCATAGTAATAGTAGGCATCCAGCTTGCCGTCAGTCAGATCCGTATCTTCCACTACGACGACCATATCGTATACGGTCTTGTCGTAGGTGATGCCGGGAATAGAACCGCCTGCTTCCACTACATCGTAGTGATAGACGCCAACCTTATCGAAGGACAGCTCGCCATGGAAGGTCACTTTGCCGTCGGCATCGTTAGTGCCTTCCAGCAGGGCGTTGGTGCGATCGTTGTTGTTGTAAATGTAGAATGTGAACTCACCGGCGTTCGGATGCCGACCTTCCAGGTGCTTCAGCACCGCGGGAATTATATTCAGGTTCACCTTTGCGTCAGTGGGATCGTAGGTGTTGGTGAAGTTCAGAGTTGCGTTGTTGCCTGCGGGCGTACCGCCGTCGATGGAAATGGTGGCCACCAGATCGGTGGAGGAGCCTTCGGCGTAAGCAACGCTGACATGTACAAAGTACTTGGTTGCGTCAAAGTACCAGCCGTCCAGGAAGTACTTGCCTGCATATTTGCCTTCAGTGACCAGAACTGCGCCGGCGGGAATATCCTCAGATACGGTGAAGTAGTAATCGCCTACAGTATTGTAGGTGGCGAAGAAGCGGGCCTTGCCTGCACCGTTGGTGACCAAGGTAAGGGTGGCAGCGTCTGCGCCAGTGAGGACCTGGCCGGTGGCATCGGTGCGCACGGCGGTGTAGGAGAAGCCTGCGGCGCTGATCTCAGCGGTGGCGGAGGTGTTTACAACGGTCTTGGACACGTTGATACTTACGGGCGCGGTGTGGTATTCATTGCGGAAGCTTGCGCTTACAGTGTAGATACCGCCCGTGATGTCCAAGGCGCTGCCGTGGGTGGCAACCGCAGCTTCCAGCTGGCCGTTGTTGTCGGTGATGGTGACAGTGAAGGGGAAGACTGTCCGGTCGTAGGTGATGCCGGGGAGTCTGTCCGCGGCCTCGGGGATCACTTCCACAACACGGTAAGTGTGGGTGCCTACCCGATCGAAGGAAACGCCGGAAAGCACATCATTGACCTGGAAGGAGGCTTGCTTGTCTACAGAGGAGGCGGTGTAGGTGACACTGGCTGTCTTGCCGGCCATATCCACCCAGTCGGTACCATTCCACTGCTGCACCTGGAAAGTAAAGGTGGCGTCCACAGGGGTGTCCCAATAAAAGGTTTTGGTGCCATCCACATTCAGGTTGACGCTGATGGGCTGGGGATGATAGGTATTGATAATATTGGCGGTACCGTTGCCGTTTTTGTAAACGGTGACGGTGTTGTTCGTCTCCTGTTCGGCACCGGTGTGGTCGCGGGTGAGAACAGTGCTCTGGAAGATGGCGCTCTGACCGGAGGTCAGGAGCTCTTCCACCGTCACCACGGTGCCTTCCGGCAAGGCGAGGATCGCATAGCTCTGACCGTTGACAATGGTCAGATTCGCTCCTGCTACTTTCAGATAGCCCCCTGCATCCACCGTTGCGGTCAAATCGCTGCCTGCGCTGGTTTTTACGGTGAAGTCCTCGCCGGACAGAGCAGCGCCCACATGCACCCGGAGCTCAAACACTTCGGCAAGAACACTGCCGGGGATGGTGTGGACACTTTCCACTTCCTTAGTGATGTACAGGTTGCCGTAGCCCTTGGGGCTGTTGGTGAAGGCAGCAGACTGAATCGTCTGGTTTGCCGCCACGAAGGTGGCCGTGTTGCCGGCAGCGGCTACACCGTTGATCCAAACGGAGGAAACACTGTAAACGCTGTTGCCCTGTTCAGAGATGGTGTAGGTCTTACCGTCTTCCAGACCGATGATGTAAACGGTCTCGCCGTCTTTTAGGGTGAAGGCAGCTTCTCCGCCGGTGAAGGTCAGAGTCTCCCGGGCAGCTTCGTCGCCGTTGGCATCCAGGCGGATCAATTCCCCAGTGCCGCTGCCACCGGAGATAATGAAGGTAAAGATGTCGGAAGCGCCTGAGACAACTTCAGAGACGGTCTTGCTGACTTTAACGCCCGTTGCGGGTGTGACAGTCAGCTTGCCGTTGTTGCCCAACGTGACAGCAGAGTAGTAATGACTGCCCTGCATGACCTCGATCATGGGGTAGAAATAGTACTCCATGGTGTCGGTGTGGTTGCCGGTGCCCTTCAGGAACTGATAGTCATTATAGTAGCGGTGGATAACGCCCTTCTTGACCGTCCACTGGCCACTCTCGTTCTGGGCCAGATTTTCAGAGGCCAAAGCAGCGGAGGAGATCCGTTCGTAGTGGTAGTGGATCCGGAAAGTTCCGTTGTCCAAAGCTTCATACACCGGGTACTGGCGGTAGTAGGTACCGCCGGTGCTGGGCTGCGCGCCTGTGACAGGGTTGTAGGCACTGTCGTAGATCACGGTGTCCTGGGTGTAGTAATAACGCTCGTTCTGAGTGGAGGGTTCAAAGTGGCTATAGGTGTTTCGGTTGGTTTGGAGCTGGGGATCCTCACCGGCTTTGTTCCACTGGTTGGTGTAGAATACGAAACCGGCGTCTTTGTTGGCGGTGCTGCTCCGGTAGCCTTCACTGATTTTCTCGGTGATATTCCAGTCGTGAAGATCCTTCTGGAGGGCGACCTCGTAGACCAGACGGATGGGGGCAACCTGGTTGCTTTCCAGGCTGAGATTTGTCACATTGATGATCGTGCCGTCGGAGTCCACTTCCACATCTACCTGATAGGTGATGGTGGGGATCAGAGATGCGGGAATCTGCCAGATCACCTGAGTCTCGCCTACAATGCCGTCGCCGTCAAAGTCAGTGAGCTCCTTGGTCACGCGAATGGAGGCGTACAGCATATCCGAAGCAGAGATGCCGTGAGCCGGATCTGTCTGGCCCAGTATGCCATAGGACTTCACGATGTGGGTCGCGCCGGCAGGGGGTGCGGAGGTGATACCCTCGTACCAGAAATCCAGGTAATGGCCGTCTGCATCGGAGTACCAGCCGATGTAATTGCTGAAGGCGCCGGTGCTTTCATTGTAGGAAATCTGGCCATAGTCAAAGGCGTTCTGCACCAGCTGACGGGCAATAGCGGTGTCGTTTATGCCAAGGCGCTCCTTAATGGAGGCAATAAAGCTGCCGCCAAGTTTGGTGGGGCTGCCTACAGTACCCATGCTGCCGTCGACGGTGGCCTTTGCAAGGGCAGCGCCGGAGTAATAAGCGTCACCAATGAGAATACCCTTCATATCCACGACGTCCATATAACCGCCGATCTTATCGGCAAAGGTAATGTAGCCGTCATGGTCGTGATCGTTTTGTACATAGGTAGGATAGTACTTGGACTGCAGAACAATCTCATCCACGATAGATTCAAAGGCATCATGGAGCTCCTGATCCGTGTCAGCAGGGAAGTAATCTGTGGTGTAAAGCTTGTCCTGCGCCGTCAGAGGATCGGCGGAATCATTCTGCGCGTACAGATAGGTATAGGAGGCAGGCCGGGTGTTGTTCTGGGTGGTAAACACCGTCACCTGTTCGCCGTTCAGGAACTCCGACCAAAAATCGTTCAATACGGTGTCCTGGGCGGGATCCATAACTGCCAGAGCTTCGGGCAGACGGGTCACTTCCTCACCGTAGGCCAGGGTGTACAGCAGGGCATTGGTGCCGTAATGGCGGGACATTTCCCGTTTGGCAAAGGCTGTGGTCAGCTGAGTCATAAAGGCGATGGAATAGCGGTGGTTATAGTCCTGGTTGTTAAAACGCAGGTACATATTACTGCTGCCCAGGTCGGTCTTGGCGGCGTTGCCGTTGTAGTCATTGTTGGCCATAGTGGGTTCACCGTCGGTCATCAGCACCATAATGGGGATACGGGTGGTGCCGGCCTGAACGCCCTCGGACACCTTGGTATCCTGAGCCAGGAACAGCTTCATGGCTTCGTAGACACCGTCCTGGATAAAGGTACCCCGGGCAGAATCCAGGCTGGCAGATACGCTCTGATTGCCGGAGTTGCGTACACCACTGTAGACCCGGACGCTGAGGTTGTTGTTATAGGCTTCCAGATAGGTGCCGGCCCGGTTGGTGGTGTAGTTGTCGATGGGCATCAAGACTGTGGTAATGCCCTGATTATCATTGAACTGCTTGGAGGTGTTGCCTGCATAAAGCACAACGCCTACACGGTTGTTCCGGTTCAGGGTCAACAGGTCGGTGATGGCCTGGTTGGTGGCATCCACCAGCTCGTCAATGGCGCTCTGATTTCTGTCGTCATTGGATTGCATGGAACTGGACAGGTCCAAAATGAACACGGTGTCCGTGGGGATGGTGGAATAGCCGGTGATCTCCTTATTGGAGGCGATGGCAGACAGGGCAATCAGGAAATTGTCATCGCGATCAGCGATGCGTATGCCGTCAGTGAGCCACTGCGAGGGAACGTTGTCTGCGGTGAAGACGGACTTGTCCGTCCAGATACCGCCGGCGTTTTCCGTGGTTATCTTAACATCCGCTGCATCGGGATCCACAAACAGCGGTCTCCACGCGTCAATGGTAGCTGCATCGGCTGTTCGATCAACATGGCTTTCTGGCACGGCCAATGCTACGCTGGGAGCCAGGCCGATTACCAGCACCAGTGTCAGCAACCATGCCAAGCTTTTTTGGAAGGCAGTATATTTCATATGTAAGTGACCTCCTTGTCGTTTTTTACATAGATTTTATGAAATAAAAAGGAAGGGGAAGACCCACTCCCAAAGGTGTTGCGTTTAAAAAAGATGTCTGCCGCGACCAGCGAAAAGTTTCGCTGGAAACACACTGTAATTATGCAACATTTTGCTTACAAAATCAATGAAAATATATCAAAGTATTTCCTTTTTCGAGCGAGTTTTTAACTTCCTCAGGGAATAAAAGCAGCCATCTCCCAAATGGAGACGGCTGCGGTTGTTATTTGTGGGCTCGGGGGGAGGAAATTACGGCTGCTCATCGGGGCAATCGTCAGATTTTACGTAGTAGTGCCGGGCCAGCCATTTGGCGATGCCGGCTGTGCCGGGGTGGATCATACGCTCATTGATATTCAGCTGATCCAAAACATCCCGCAGCTCCCAGCGCAGACTCTTGTCAATCACATATTTCACGGTGTTTTCCGTGAACTTGTCCAAAAAGGCTTCCAGATCCGTGATGCCGCTGGGGATGGCGGAGAAGAAGGAATACTGGTTTACAATCCGCTGATCCACGGAAGGCGGCTCGAAGCACACAAGGGCGCTGTCGCCCATATCCGCATCGTACTGGGCAATGTCCGTGGCCAGTTCAGCAAGACCGTCCAGGGAGAACACAAAGGTGTTTTTCCGCGCCAGATATTCCTGGTACTTGGGAGGCAGATTCCGGTTTAGATCCCGCAGGTCAATGCGCCAAACCACGCAGTCCCGGTGACCCAGCTTGTCCAGATTATCCTCCATGGTGGCAAAATGCAGGGCAACCAATGTGGAGTGAGTCCAGTCCAGCAGACGGGTGGGCAGGCCGTAGTGCTGGCCGATGACCATTGCCTTCCAGACAGATTCGTTGATGGAGGGGTCTTCAATGCGGACATAATTGATAAAATTGTCCAGCAGGGGTTGCTCCAGTTTGGCGTAGGCGCTCTTACAGTTGCGGCTGAGACTGGTGGTCAGGTCATAGGTCGCGCTGCACATACCCCGATAGAAATAGGAGCTTCGAGTCCTGTCGATGGTCTCGTTGTAAGTCTGCTCAAAGATCAGATCCTTGATGCCGTCTATGGTGTCGATATGCTTTACTGTGATCATAAACTGCCCTCCCGCGCCTTGGTGATACAATTTTATCATTGATCCCCGGGGAAATCAACAAAAACTGCAGCCAAAACCGCCGGAAGGCAACTTTTGGAAGCAGAGCAGCCGCCGACCATTTGGCCGGCGGCTGCTTTCATCTATTCGATAAATTGAAATTTGTCAAATTGTTCTTATCGGAAAAAACATATAATTCTTTCCGTCCAATGGACAAGTAAAGTCATGGACAGCACCTGCCAAGACGATGTTATTTGTATTCATATAGTCCAGCACAATTGAAAACGTGCTTTTGCTTTCAACCTCTGCATAAAGATACTCATAACCTGGAATTTCCCATTTTGTCCATCCCTCGGGTGCTTCTGCATCATCAACACATTCAACACCTGCAAGGTATAGTCCTTTGCTGAAGTTTTCTTCCCAAGGCTTGTAGGAATGGGAACAATCGGACATTGCACCCCAAATACCAACCAAATTGCCATTTTCATCTTTCTTGGCTAATGGCTGAACTTCGCTGAAATGAGAGTTCGCATCTGTCCATAATTTTTGAATAAAGCCTTGACCATCCAAAGTTGAACCTTCTTTTCCAATCACAACAAAAGCATCCTTCGTACATTTTTCAATCTTCATACGAACCTCTCCAAATTCAATTTTGTCTAACTGAATTATACTCCCACACCACACAAGAATCAAGATTTACCCCTAAATTACCGCTACCCGCCCATATCTGCAAAAGCAGCTACAATGGAGGTGGCGCGGTGAAACCGCGACGGAGGGATTGTTGCAATCCCGCTAATTCCGTGGTACAATACTGTCACGAAAGCGAGGAAATACTATGATCAAAGTGCTTTTCGTCTGCCATGGCAGGATTCCGGCGAATTTCGAAAAGTGCTTGTGCCTCTAAGGAAATCCCAATTCTAAAATTAGATTTACCAACGGTTTACCAACGAAACCGGAGAGCCAAACTTGCAGTAAATACACAAACACCTGTCCCCGGCAGATTCTGCCATAGGACAGGTGTTTCTTGTTGCTCATCAAACATCGCTGGAAAATTAAATAAATGTATGGTATGATTAGTTCAATGTAATCGAAATGATGGGGTGAGCAATTTGATCGATGTTTCTAATTGGATGGATACATTTCTGAAAACCTTGCAAGAAACGTTCGGTGACCGGGTATGGTTCGTCGGCTTGCAGGGAAGTTATGGCCGTGGAGAAGCCACGGAAACCAGTGATATTGATGTGGTAGTTATCCTGGATGAATTGTCTGCGAAAGATATCGAAGCCTACAATAGGATGCTGAACATATTATCGCACCGGGAGCTGATCTGCGGTTTCCTTTCCGGAAAAGATGAACTTCTGAATTGGGAGCCTTCGGATCTTTTCCAGTTCTATTATGATACCAAGCCGATCCTGGGAAGCTTGGATTCGCTGCTGCCTTTGATTGATACCGCAGCTGTTAAGCGGGCGATTAAAACTGGAGCCTGCAATATCTACCATGGCTGTGTGCACAATATGCTGTATGAAAAGAGTGAGGAGATCCTGAGAGGGCTATACAAATCCGCTGCCTTTGTTATCCAGGCAATTGCTTTTCAGCAAACAGGAACCTATATCAGCCACCAGAAAGATTTGCTCTCCGTGGTTGCCCCGGACGAGCGGGTGATTGTTGATACCTTTATATGCTTGAAAAATGGTGGCGCTGTGGATTTTGAAAGTATGTCAGAAACCTTGTTTGCATGGTCCAGAAAGTGGATGACCGAAAGGGCGGAATAAACAGCCAAGCATGAAGAAATATATTGCAAATATCATAACAAGCTGTCGAATTGTTCTGAGTTTGTCGCTTTTGTTCATTCCCCTGTCATCGCCACGGTTGCTGCACTGCGGGAGCTTTCAACAGTGATTACAAAAGATAGGATAAATAATTGAGATTCCCTTATTGGAGGAAAGAACAATGAATGATGTCAAGATTCGTTTGGAAACAGAGAAGGACTACCGTGCGGTAGAGGAGTTGACCCGGGAGGCATTCTGGAATGTCTATAAGCCCGGTGCGGATGAGCATTACTATGTTCATATGATGCGCTCCCATCCGGATTTTATCCCGGAATTGGCTTTTGTGCTGGAAAAGGATGATGAGATCGTTGGCAATATCATGTATACCAAGGCATGGCTGGAGGATGAAAGTGGCGAGCGGAAGGAGATCCTTTCCTTTGGCCCGCTGTGCGTTGCGCCGAAGTATCAGCGTCAAAAACTGGGCAAGATCCTGATCGAGCATTCTTTTGAGGTGGCTCGCAAGATGGGCTACGATGTGAACATCAACTTCGGCAATCCCGGCAACTATGTCAGCCGTGGTTTTGTCAGCTGCAAAAAGAAAAATGTCAGCTTTGTGGTTCCCGGTAATTTCCCCACTGCGCTACTGGTGGCAGAACTTGTCCCCGGCGCGCTGGAAGGTAAAAACTGGATGTACATCCCCAGTACCGCCGCTGATTGCTGTGAGGATACCGCCGCAGTTGAAGCATTCGATGCAACCTTCCCGCCAAAGGAGAAGAAGTGGATGCCCAGCCAGGAGGAGTTTTATATCTATAGCCATTCTTCTGTGGTTCGATAAAATAACAGCCGATGAGGTTTTTGCATTCCTCATCGGCTGTTTGTTTTTTATTGTGCTTTCACGGCAAGCAATTCGATATATCCTCTTTCTCCTCTAGGTTCCAGCTGAATACGGGGATTCGTATCATCCCAGCAGTAGCCGACAGTTTCCGGATTATACTTTTTGATTGCTTCCCACACTTGCCCGATGGCTTCTTCAAAATCTTCCTCCGCAAAAGGCTCGCCCTGGAACATCATATATTTGCATTTGGGAAGTTCGATGATATCAAAGCCTTCCGGGATCTGCCTGTCATAATCCATGGGCACTTCCACACCCTGGACATACTTGCTGGTGCCGTCCTTGATAAGGTGCTTCGGGAGCCACAGGCATACCGGCTCATCGCTGATGGACTTCATGCTGCACAAAAGTCCCCACACATCACAGCCCACCTCTTCGCAATACTGAAAATATTCCGTTGCGGTTTTTCCTCGCTTGATGATCACTTTTCTTGCAGGCTTTTCCACGATTTGAACAAATACACTTTTCACTTCGCTCATTTCATTACTGTCCTTTCGTTTCGAATATTTTATGCCGTAAGGTTTGAATAGATAGATGGGCATAGGACTTATGGAGTACTCATAGGGATTGCATCCAAACTCTTTATAAAATGCCCGCTGATAACCGTCCACACTTTCAAAACCGGAATCGTAAGCCACATCAATGATCTTTACCTTCTCATCCCGCAGCCGAAGCGCAGATTTAGACAGACGTAGCCGCCGGATATAGACGGCAGGTGTCATATGGAGCAGACTTTGAAACAACCGGTAAGAATACCAGGGAGAATACCCGGCGGCTTTGGAAAGATCCGCCATGGAAATATCCTTGTCCAGATTGTTTTCAATATAATCCTGCATCCTTTGCACTGCGTCAATGCGTTCATCCATC
>JAZKZN010000017.1:0-7753 GCA_045612705.1 Faecousia sp.
AGCCTTATTACGAAAAACTGGCAGAAGCAGTAAAACGCTGACAGATAAATAAAAAAACAACCATCGGCTGGATTTGCCGATGGTTGTTTTTATTTGTCTTACAGTTTGCTGCGCTTGCGGTTATAGAGTTTTGCCAGACCGCCTTCGCTGGTTTCACGGAAACGGTGGTTCAGATTGATACCGGTCTCGTGCATAGCTCGGCAGACCATGTCATAGCTGATGTTACGGGAGCCGGTGAGGAAGTAGCTGAGGTTGCAGGCGTTCATGGCCCGCATGGCGGCTACCGCATTACGCTCGATGCAGGGGATCTGCACCAAACCGCAGATGGGGTCGCAGGTCAGACCCAGATGATGCTCCATGGCAACTTCCGCTGCATATTCCACCTGGTCCAGGTTCTGGTCGTACAGTTCTGCCAGGGCAGCTGCAGCCATAGAGCAGGCGGTGCCGATCTCAGCCTGACAGCCGGCTTCTGCGCCGGAGATAGAAGCGTTGCGCTTGGTGAGGTTGCCGATGATACCGGCGGTGGCAAGGCCTCTGATGATCTGCTGATCGGTGAAACCCTTGGTGTCCTGGGCATACTTCAGAACCGCAGGCAGCACACCGCAAGCGCCGCAAGTGGGGGCGGTGACGATGGTGCCGTTGTCGGCGTTCTGCTCTGCTACCGCATAAGCATAGGATGCCAGCTGCTGGAATTCCACCATGGCAGGTGCCATACCGGTGGTATCCTGCTCATACAGGTACTTGGCCTTGCGCTGTACATTTAGGCCGCCAGGCAGGACGCCTTCCTTGGAGAGACCTTCTGCGATGGCGTTCTTCATAACGAGCCATACTTCCATTAAGAAGTCCCAGATCTCTTCGCCTTCGTTCAGCTCCACGAAATCGCTGAGCTTTTCAATGTAGCGCCACTTGCAGAAATCTGCGATCTCTGCAAAGGAATGCTCGGGATAAACCTCGGGGGAGTCCATAATGCTCTGGCCGGGGAAGCGGATATCGCCGCCGCCCACGGATTCTACCCGCAAGGTGCCGATTTCTTTTCCCTCTTTCAGCGCGAAAAAGTCCATGGTGTTGGGGTGGAAACCCTCGGGAGACTCCTTGGAGAATACGATCTCGCAGGACAGGGGAGACAGCACTTCCCGAATGACCCGGTCTGTGCCGTGGCCAACACCGGTCTTGCTTAAGGAGCCGTATAATACCACCCGGAAGGCGTCGGCCTGCGGATATCTTTCTTTGAAAAACTTGGCTGCCCGCTCCGGACCCATGGTGTGGGAAGAGGAAGGGCCTTTGCCGATTTTGTAAATCTCACGAATCGACTTCATGGGGTTACCTCCATATCCTTGTCATCTTTTTGTAGTATAGCAAATTTCCTGCGGAAACACAATGCCTATCACAGAAATACCTTCCTGCAGGGCGGAGTCATGACTGCTCAGGTAAATGCAACCGGATCGCTTCCAGACTCAACTCTCCCGCCAGCTTGAACAGCGCGTCGCTGAGGAGCTGCTCCAGGGAGACTCCTGCGGTCTGCGCAATGTGGGTATAGAAAAGAGCCACGGACGGCTCCAGAAGAAGCGTGACCTGTGTCATAATGGCCTCCTGAAAAATACTGTGTCTTATCCTATGCAGACCCTTGACAGGCGTGCTACAATATATAGTACGAGAAAGCGCAAATAATGCGAGAGGTGATAACTATGGCAAAAGAGAAAAAGGTTGAACAGATCACCGATATGGAGGTAGACTTTGCCCAGTGGTTCACAGATGTGTGTACCAAGGCGCAACTGATCGACTACTCCTCCATTAAGGGTGTATTCATTTACCGTCCCTATGGCTATGCCATCTGGGAGAACATCCAGGCGATTATGGATAAGGAGTTCAAGAAGCAGGGCGTGGAGAATGTCTATATGCCTCTGCTGATCCCCGAGAGCCTGCTGCAGAAGGAAAAGGATCATGTGGAAGGCTTTGCTCCCGAGTGCGCCTGGGTGACCATGGGTGGCGGCGAACGCTTAGAGGAGCGGTATGCTATCCGTCCCACTTCCGAGACGCTGTTCTGCGAGCATTTTGCAAATGTTCTGCAGACCCACCGTCAGCTGCCTATGAAGTACAATCAGTGGTGTAGCGTCCTGCGCTGGGAGAAGACCTCCCGTCCCTTCCTCCGCCACCGTGAGTTCCTGTGGCAGGAGGGCCATACCATTCATTCCACTGCCGAAGAGGCCAAGAACTTTACCGAGACAATGCTGAATGTCTATGCCGACTTCTGCGAGAATGTGCTGGCAATGCCTGTCACCCGGGGTCAGAAGACTGAGAAGGAGAAGTTCAACGGCGCTGAGGCCACCTACACCATCGAGTGTATGATGCACGACCGAAAGGCGCTGCAGGCCGGCACTTCCCACTACTTTGGCGACGGCTTTGCCAAGGCCTTCGGCATTGAGTTTACGGACAAGAACAATCAAAAGACCAATCCCCACGAAACTTCCTGGGGTGTGTCCACCCGCCTCATCGGCGGCATCATTATGACCCACGGCGACAACAACGGTCTGGTCCTGCCTCCCAAGGTGGCGCCCATTCAGGTGATCATTCTGCCCATCGCCCAGCATAAGCCCGGCGTCCTGGAAGCTGCAGAGGAGATCAAGAATCGCCTTGCAAACGCGGGCCTGCGTGTGAAGCTGGACGATTCCGATAACTCCATGGGCTGGAAGTGCGCAGAGTACGAAATGAAGGGTGTTCCCCTGCGGGTGGAGTGCGGTCCTCGGGATCTGGAGAACGGCGAAGTGGTGCTGGTCCGCAGAAACGACGGCGAGAAGACCGTGGTGAAGCTGGAGGATCTGGAAGCAGCTGTTGCCCAGCAGCTGGAGCTGGTGCACCAGGGTATGTTCGCCAAGGCAAAGAAGAACCTGGACGAGCATATCTACGAGGCCCATTCCCTGGAAGAGGCCAAGCGCCTGCAGGAGGAAAACGGCGGCTTCATCAAGACTATGTGGTGCGGCGAGCTGGAGTGCGAGCTGAAGATGAAGGAACAGGCCGGTATGTCTTCTCGCTGCATGCCCTTTGCCCAGGAGAATCTGGGAGATGTTTGCCCCGTTTGCGGCAAACCTGCCAAAAAGATGATCCTTTGGGGCGTGGCCTACTAATTGCGTATAATAACACCCACCTGCTTAGGCAGGTGGGTGTTTTTTACTTTAAGAACCGGGGGAGGATCTCGCGCTCAATCACATGTGCCACTTTGTCCAGCTCTTCCTGGGTGGTATCTCTGCACAGGGAGATCCGGAAAGAGCCGTCGATCACCTCGGGGGAGAGCCCCATGGCGGTCATTACATGACTGCGGTGTCCCTTGGCGCAGGCAGAGCCTGCGGACACGCAAATGCCAGCATCCTGCAAAAGGTTGATGCTGTTTTGTGTGGGTACGCCTGGAATAGCGACGGAGAGGATGTGGGGCGCTTCGTGAGTGCCGTTAACAGTCACTCCATCAAGTTTACATAACTTTTCCGCCAGACTTTCCAGCAAAGCTTTTTCCCGCGTGGAATCCTCCCGGAAGGTCTTGCCTACGGCCTCGCAGGCAGCGGCAAAACCGAAGATGGCGGGCGTGCCTTCCGTGCCGCTGCGGAAACCGGATTCCTGCCCGCCGCCCAGCAGCAGGGGAGGGAATGACTTCAGTCGGGGGCTGATATACAGCGCGCCTGCTCCTTTCGGGCCGTGGACCTTGTGACCGGAGACGGAAATGAGATCTGCTCCGAGGGTTTTGGCGGAAAAGGGAACTTTCAGAAAGCCTTGTACCGCGTCGGTATGGAAGATGGCGTCGGGGGAGAGTTTGCGGATGAGCTTGGCCATTTGGGAGATGGGCATCACAGCGCCGGTCTCGTTGTTGACCATCATAACGGATACCAGCACCGTGTCTTTTCTCAGCGCCTCTTTCAGTGCGTCCGCAGAGATGTTTCCCAGATTATCCGGCTGGAGATAGGTGATTTCAAAGCCTTGATGCTCCAACTCGTTCATGCACCGCAGTACGGCGGGATGCTCAATGGCAGTGGTGATGATATGGCGGTTGCGCTTGCCAAACCGCTTTGCTGTTCCCATAATGGCCCAGTTGTCAGCCTCTGTACCGCCGGAGGTGAAGAATACCCGGTCCGGCTCAGCGCCCATAGCGGTGGCAACCTTTGTCCGGGCAGACCGCAGCTGCCTGGCGGCTTCGATTCCAAAGCCGTACAGAGCGCTGGGGTTGGCCCAGCCTTCAGTTAGGGCATGGGTCATCGCCTCCACTGTCTCCTTGCAGGGTTTGGTGGTGGCGGAATTGTCCAAATAAATCATATTTCTCACTTTCCTACGCAAAATCGTTCAAAGATCCGTGCGGTAATATCCTCCCGGACGGTATTGCCGGTCACTTCCCCCATAGCCTCCATAGCGGCTTCCACATCGGTGAGTACCGCATCGGGTGTCTGGCCTAACTTCAGTCCCTGCAGCGCCTGGAGCATAGAACTGTAGGCTCTGCGGATGGCATCATACTGCCGGGGATTGGTGAGGATGGTGCCGTCACATGGGGTGTTGTTTGCGAACATCACATCCACTGCGTCTGCCAGCTGGTCGATGCCTTCGCCTGTCTTGGTAGAGATACAGATCACCTGCATAAAGGGTAGATCAGAGGGCAACACAACGGTTTTTAGGTCAGCTTTGTTGATCAGCGCGATGGCGTTGTCTGCCTCCAGGCATACATTGATGACCTCCCGGTCCTCGTCGGTCAACGGCGTAGATCCATCGCAAACAAACAGCACAAGATCTGCTTCTTCAACGGCTTTGCGGGAGCGCTCCACACCGATAGCCTCGATTCTGTCATCGGTCTGCCGGATACCCGCGGTGTCAATCAGACGCAGCCTGGTGGCGCCCAACATTACGGATTCTTCCACTGTGTCCCGGGTGGTGCCGGCAATCTCTGTGACGATCACCCGCTCATAGCCTGCAAGGGTGTTCAGAAGACTGGACTTGCCCACATTGGGTTTGCCTACGATTGCGGCGGAAACGCCATGCTTCAAAATGCGTCCCTGGCCATAGGTCTGCAGCAGTTCGTAAAGGGATTTTGCGTGACTCCTCAAAGTGGCATTGTAGCGATCCAAACCGAAATCCTCAATGTCCTCATCGGGATAGTCCAGCACAGCGTGGAAATGGCTGCACAGATCTGTCAGATCCCGGTAAATGGGCGCAAGCTTTTTCTGCAGCCTGCCGCCTACCTGGCCGGCGGCGTTGGCGGCGGCATCTGCGGTCTCCGCTTCAATCAGATCAATGACGGCTTCCGCCTGGGTCAGATCCAGCTGACCGTTCAAAAAGGCCCGCTTGGTGAACTCGCCGCGCTTGGCAGGCACTGCGCCGGCGGCAAATAAGGCGTTCAGTCCTTCGGCCAAAACGGCCGGCGAGCCGTGACAGTGAAACTCCACCGTGTCCTCACCGGTGTAGGTATGGGGGGCTCGGGTGTATACGGCCATGCACTGGTCGATGACCCGTCCCTGAGAGTCCCGCAAAGTGCCCAGCACAAGCTTCCGGTTGGGCGCCTCCCGTAGGGGCAGACCACTATTTAAGGAAAAGACCTTGCCGGCGACCTGGGCGCAGTTGTCCCCGGTCAGCCGCAGAATGCCGATGGCGCTCACCTGATTGCCGGTGGAGATGGCAGCGATCACAGAAGACATGGAAAAACCTCCAAAATGATACAGTACACCCACTATATCACTTTCTTTCGTAAAAAGCAATTATAAACAGCCCATATTTGGGTATGCTATCCAAGGGTGATGATGTGGAACAACTATCCTTTGTCGGCGAGCTGACTGATGAGAATATCACAAATATATTTCGGGATGCGGCGGATTTTATCCGCAGAGAGCTCCGGTGCGGCGACCACACTCTGTACGCCTACGCCATTGACGGCCTGATCGCATCTGCCTATGCTTCTGACTATATTTTTAAACCGATCACCCAGCATTTGCGCGGAGAAACGATGCAATCTCTGTACCGGGGCGCGCTGGATGGGATGATTTATAATAATGTTGCAAAAGCCTGTGAGGATCTGAATACGGTGGCGCTGCTGCTGGTAAACGGCTTTTGCGTGGTGCTGTTTCCGGGTGTGGGGGCGGTGGGCTATGAGGTAAGAACTCCGGATAAGCGAGGGACATCTGCACCCGAGGTGGAGAATACCGTCAAGGGCGCAAAAGACGCTTTTGTAGAGACCATCCGCTCCAATACCAGCTATATCCGCCGCCACCTCCGTTCTCCGGATCTGCGGTTATACGAGACCCAGGTAGGCAAACGAAGCTTGACCAATGTGAGCGTTCTTTGGCTGGAAGGCATCACCGATCCGGCCCTTGTGGAGAAAATGAAGGCGCGCCTGACCGAGATCGACATCGACGGCCTGATCAGCCCGTCCGCAGTGGAGGAGTATGTGACAGGCTCTCGCGCCACGGCTTTCCCGCTGCTGCAGTACACCGAGCGGTCGGACCGCTTTTGCCAGGGATTGCTGGACGGAAGAGTGGGGCTTTTGGTGGACGGATTGCCCTTAGGTTATCTGGCGCCTGCTGATCTGATGTATCTAATGGAAAGTCCAGAGGATCGGGGCAGGGACTATATAGGCGCATCGGCGGTACGCGTTCTGCGATATTTGGCTCTGCTGACTGGTCTGCTCTTGCCGGGACTGTATATCGCTCTTGCAGCCTACCACCAGGCACTGCTCCCTCTGCCGCTGCTACTTTCCATTATTGAAAGCAAGCAGAACGTTCCCTTTACCACCACATCGGAGGTGCTTGGCCTTTTGATCGCCTTCGAACTGCTGCAGGAATCCGGCATCCATTTGCCTCAGGCGATTGGGCAGTCCGTATCTGTGATTGGCGGTATCGTGGTGGGTACTGCGGCAGTGGAGGCCGGACTCATATCCCCCGTTGCGTTGATCGCGGTGTCCGTGGCGGGGATCTGCGGCTTTGTGCTGCCAAACCGGGATCTGGCAAACGCTTTGCGGGTGTGGCGGTTTGGGATCGCAGCATTGTCTGCGGTAGGGGGGCTGTACGGAACAGTGGCGGGTTTTGTTATTTTGCTGATCCATCTGTCAGGCCTCAAGTGCCTGGGGGTGTCCTATTTGTCCCATACCGGCAGACTTCTGCGGCGCAGACTGAAAAAGACAAAGTACCGCAGTGAGAAGCTGCACCCCTTGGACAGGAGGAATCAGGCTTGAGAAGATTACTGTATTTTGTGATTCTGCTGGCACTGGTGTTTGCACCGCTAAACCGGGTGGAGATTGCCCAGCTGCTGCCAATCGAGGCGGTGGCGGTGTATATGGACGGAGAGGAAGTGGTGCTGGAGACCGATACGGCCCATACCGGTAAAGGGGCCACAGTATCCCAGGCGCTGGAATCGCTGAAGAAAAACACACCCAAAGTGGTTTACTTGGATACTGCGCGTTATCTGCTGGTGGCAAAAAATGCCGTCGGTCAAGTGGATAGTCTTCGGCAATTTCTGAAACCGTCTGTGCGGGTCTGCGTATGTGAGGCCGAAGGAATGGTAAAAGAAGCGCTGGAATATGTGGAAATCCATCAAAAACCACCAAAGCTCCGGGACTGGACAGGGGTAAATTACAGCGCTTAACACAAAAAGAAAAAAAGTGAAAAAAGTTCTTGACAAGGGGATATAGCTATGCTAGAATGAACAGGCTCACCGCGCAGAGGGGAGCGATATGTACCTTGTAAATTGAATAACGCAAAGACGAACAAGTAACACCTTGGACAATTGATTTTAT
>JAZKZN010000018.1:0-39475 GCA_045612705.1 Faecousia sp.
CTCAAGGAAACCAAAACTACGCGATGAAACAGGAGTTTTCCCATATTCCGCATGAAATCACCTCGCCGATTTTTCCTTATTCTACCACGTGAGAACAGCGAATTTGTGAATATTCTGACAATTCTGCAAGAAAAAAGCACACCCAAATGGGTGTGCTTTTTTGTTTTGTTATTCTTCCCAAGGGAAGTACAGATTGATGTCCACATTTCCGGAGATGCCAGGCACAGAGCCGGTCTCGGTATACTGCCACATATCGATCTTGTAGGGGTAGTTCAGCACAGTATTGTACTGGGCCAGCCAGAACTTATAGTCCGTCAACTCCCGCAGGTAGATCCCATGGAGAGACTGATCCATGCTGAAATAGATCATCGGCTCGTAGCCGGCATTTTTGATTGTTTCGCAGAAAGCCTTGGTAATATCTGTCAACGTACGGGCGTCCATACCTCTGGTGCGGGCGCCGGCATCGATCACTTCCCAGTCGAAGACGATGGGCATTTCTACTTCCCAGCCGTCAATGATGTCCAGCAGGTACTCCGCTTCCTCTACAGCCTCCTCCACAGTGATGGCCTGAGAGAAAAAATAAGCGCCCACCTTAATGCCCGCGCTTCTTGCGCCGGTATAGTTTCTGTGGACAAAATCGTCCTCATGGATCGTCGGCACCTCGGAGCCTCGCCAGGCTGCGCGAATCATCGCGAACTCCACGCCTGCCTCTTTCACTTTCTGCCAGTTAATGTTCCCCTGCCAGAAAGATACATCGATGCCCAACCAGGACTCAGTGGTCAGACAGTGAAGATAGTCCCCCTTCATGGCGAAATCGCCCAAATCGATGGGGTTAGGCTCCGGCAACGGGATGGTATCCTCCGTGGGCTCCTCCGTGGTCTCCACCAGCTGGTAAGTAGGCTTCGTCTCCTGCGGTCCAACGGGATTTTTTCCCAGTTCAATCATTAAAAATATCACAATACCCAGCATCACCAGGATACCGAACATGATTTCCCAAAACAACAGTGTTTGGTAAGCTTTTTTCTTTTTGTGTGCCATAACACCCTCCTTGTTCTAGGGTAGTATATCACAACTTTTCCCTCTTGCCAAGATGGGATTTTTGGTATATTCCCTTTAAAAAGGGGGTATTCTTATAAAAAAGACTGCCGCGGAGAATGCGGCAGTCTTTGAGGTTTAACCAGCCAGGATATCCGCCTTGATTACGCCACGGTGCTGGCGGAGCTGACGGAGAAACTCCTCCAGCGGGAGTGTCATATCCATCGTCTCGGCGGAAATCGTCACCACGGCGCTGCCGTCGGTGGGAACAATAGAGTTAATGGTCATAATATTGGCCTTGTGTTCGGCAAACAGCATCAGCAGCTGGGATAACAATCCCTGCTCGTCCTGGAGCAGGAACTGGAAGGTGACCACCCGGCCGCTCATCATGTGCTGGAAGGGCATCACGGCATCCCGATACTTATAAAACGCGCTGCGGCTGATGCCGGTCAGACGGGTGGCATCATTGACCGTGTTTACCTCGCCGGTGGAAAGCATACGTTTGGCTTCCGCCACCTTCAGAAAAACCTCCGGCAACGCCGATGACTCAACAATATAATACTTAGGTTTGTTCGCCATAATGTCCTCCCATGCCGGACGTTTGTCCTGTTCTCACGGCTATTGTACCACGTTTTTCAAAAAATGCAACCCCTTGTACCTGGAAAGGAGTTTTTATGTCCCGTCAAAGTCTTTACCGCATCGCCCTTTTAGTAGGGGGTTTTGGTGCCATTTGGCTGTTTTTGCGGTATCTTTTGCCCATTTTCCTTCCCTTTGCCCTGGGCTTGCTGCTGGCCTTTGCCGCAGAACCTGCAGTTTCCTTGGGTGTGCAGCGGTTAAAACTCCCCCGGTGGGCATCTACAGGCATCGGTGTCACCGCCACGCTGCTTTTGCTGGTGGGTTTTGTGGGTTTCTTGGGAGCAACAGTGGTGAAAGAACTGGGCGCTTTGGCGAAAAAACTGCCGGACCTGCAATCTGCAGCCACAGAAACCGCCCAACGGGTACGGGTATTTTTAGAGGATGCCGCCAGCCGCACTCCCCAGGGGATACAACCCTTGATGGTCAGGTCCATCGACCGGCTGTTTTCCTCCGGCTCTGAACTTTTGGAGCAGGCAACCGTGGGACTGCCAGGAAAACTCTCCGGCGTACTGAGCAAAGTGCCTGACGGGGCGCTGGGGATTGGCGCAACCATTTTGTCCGGCTTTATGTTCTCTGCCCGGCTGCCCAGCCTGAAGCAAACCTTGTCCCAAAAGTTTCCGGTGAGGCTGCGGGAGCGGATTCTCCCCACTCTTCGTCGGTCCAAAACCGCCCTTGTCGGATGGCTGAAAGCGCAGTTAAAACTCTCCGGCGTCACCTACGGAATCGTCACATTGGGTTTTTTGTTGTTGGGGATTCCCTATGCGCCCCTTTGGGCGGCGGCGGTAGCCGCAGTGGACGCCGTGCCTCTGCTGGGCACGGGCACTATATTGCTACCATGGGCTTTGGTTTGTCTTGTACGGCGGGCGCATCTGCGGTCCGTGGGTCTGCTTTGCATCTACGCCGCCGCCTTTCTCACCCGAACGGTCTTGGAACCCCGGTTGGTAGGACGGCATTTGGGGCTTGATCCCCTGGTCACTCTGGTTTTTCTGTATTTGGGCTACCGGTTTTGGGGGCTGGGAGGTATGATCCTCGCCCCAATGCTGGTGGCTGCCCTCACCGCTGCCACACTTCCGCAAACACCAACAGACAATATACGCTAGGCGCAGCGCGTAGCATCACCGCCCTGTCACCCCAAAGGCAGTCAAGCCCCGTGCGTTCGACCTGACAAATAAAAGAAGACCGCCCTCACGGGCGGTCTTTATTATGCTTTAGCAGCAGCCGCAATTATTATCGCAGCCGCAGTTGTTGCCGTTGGTGAACAGGCCGCCACCGCCGCAGTTGCACAGCAGGACAATGATCAGGATGATCCAGCAAATATTACCGCCGCAGAAACTGTTATTATTACACATAACCAATACCTCCGAATATTTTTGCGGTGCATCACCGCTCATTCCAAGATATTCCGCAGCAGAAAAAAGGTTCAACTTATTTCCAAAGACCTTGGGGATAATCGCCCTTGTCCGTCATAGCCCGCAGGGCTGCCATCACTTTAGGCTTATCCTCAGCATAGGTGACGCCGTACCACTTATCAGGACTGGTCAGCATCCGCACGGTGCATTTTCCGTCTTTCAGCAGCTGCCCTACTGTCATCGGCAGGAAAAACTCCGCTTTGGCAGGATTGGCAGGGACATCCTCCCGTAAAAACCGGGGGAAATCCGCCTCGATGCTCTCCAAAAAGCGTGGAGTAAATCCCCACAGGTTCATGGACACCGGCGTAGCCTCGTGAATGGTCTCCCAGGTAGCGCCGCCATCTTCCGTAAAGCGGATACCTTCGGCGCCGCTTTCGATCCGGGTACGCTCCACAATGTCCGCCAAATATCCTTGCCCATCCACCTGACATACGCCCCGGGAAACATAACCGTTTTCCGTGACGGTGTTGCCCAACCGGTAGCCTACCATACAGTAGTCCGCCTTTTCTCCGTCCTTGGCGTTGCTCAGATAAGCGTAGACCTCCCGGAAAGCATGCTTTCCATAGTAATCGTCAGAATTGATCACCGCGAAGGGCGCATTACCGATAACATCTTTGGCGCAGAGTACCGCGTGACTGGTGCCCCAAGGCTTTGTGCGACCTTCAGGAACGGTATATCCGGTGGGGATTTTTTCCAGTTCCTGGAAGGCGTAGCGGATCTCCATGGGGCAGTCGGCAAGGCGTTTTCCCACCGTGTCCATGAAGTCTTTCTCAATGGCTTTCTTGATGATAATTACGGCTGTTTCAAAGCCTGCCTCGTGGGCATCGAACAAGGAGTAGTCCAAAATTGCCTCTCCGCAGCTGCCCACAGGATCAATCTGCTTGAGTCCGCCGTAGCGGCTGCCCATACCGGCGGCCATCACCACAAGAATCGGTTTTGCCTTCATAATAAACCCTCCTTATAACAAGGACGAAATGTCCAGAAAAATATCTTCTTTTTTCAGTTTTTCCCAGGAAAAAAGAGCGGAAAGTTCGGTTGCAGATATCTTTTCCGGCTTCTCAAGCAACCCGCAGGCCCAGGCCAACAGACCCAAAAGCGCCTCCGGTCTGGTGTGGCTTTGCAAAAAGCCCAGATCCATATCTTTGTCCCGCTTGCTCAGCCGACGGCCATCGGGGGCCATCAACATGGGCACATGGCCGTACCGGGGGCGGTCAAACCCAAACAACTCCTGCAGGTACATCTGCCGGGGAGCGGAGCTGAGCAGATCCATACCCCGCACTACCTCTGTCACGCCAGCCTCGCCGTCGTCCACCGTCACTGCCAGCTGGTATACATAGATCCCGTCGGCCCGGCGAACAACAAAGTCTCCGCAGTCCGGGAGGAGATTCTCACGGTACGGGCCTTGCACCAGGTCATCCAGTTCCCACACCCTGTCCGGCACTTGCACCCGCCAGGCGGGAGCGCGGCCAAAGGCCGTTCTCTGTTCTTCTGTCAGATTCCGGCACGTGCCGGGATACACATAGGTGCCGTCGGACAGATGGGGGGCGTTGACGCTGTGAAGCTGGCTGCGGGTGCAGTAGCAGGGGTAAAGCAGTCCTTTGTCTGCCAGGATTTCAAAATATCGGTCATAGACCCGGCTGCGCTGACTTTGAGGTGGGGTCTCCTCATCCCAGGAAAGTCCCAGCCATAACAGATCCCGTCGCAGCACCTCCGCAAACTCCGCGCTGGTGCGCTGTGTGTCCAGATCCTCCATCCGCAGGACCATCCTGCCGCCCTGGGAACGCACAGAGAGCCAGGCGATCAGCGCGGCAAATACATTTCCCAGGTGCATCCGTCCGGAGGGCGTGGGGGCAAATCTGCCCACGGGAGCGCTCATAAAAACACCTCCCGATAACGGACATAGCCATACGCCGCCAGCGCCAGCACTGCCAGCGTCAAAAGAATCGCCAGCACCGCCAGGCCGGAAAGCCGTTTTTTCTCGCCGTGCAGCACAGTATCCGTATAAGTTTGGAAGTTTCCATCCATTTTATCGGTGTTGTATACGGGCAGATTTTTTGCCTTTGCCAGGGGGATTTCCTCCGCCTGCAGGGCATCATTCAGGCGCTTTGCCGCCTTTTTCTCCCCCCGATTCATGCCAAACACCTCTCTTTACCGCTATTTTATCGCAAAAGAAAGCATATGTAAAGAGTCCAGCAATTTTTTGGGGGTTGTGAAAAAGGAGAAAATAGTATATGATAATAGGTACTTTTACACAAGGAGGTGACCCAATGCTCACAGACCCTGAAGAACGCCGGCGATTGCGGCAGGAAAAAGCCGCCCAGCGGCAGCAGCGGCAGGAACAAACCAAAAACCTTTTGATCCGTCTGTCTGTGGCAGCGGTGATCCTCATTGCCTGCGGCGTGCTGATTTTCACCCTGACCCGGCGCAATCCCGCAGACGCGCCCGCCCCGGAGCAGACCCTTCCTCCAGAGACTCAGCAGGAAGAGACGCTGCCTCCCACCACTGTGATCCACTATGCGGCAGCCGGCGACCTGAACATCAATGAAAAAACCGTGGGCGCAGGCGTCTATTACGACACTTTTTTGGACGTATCCCATCTTCTCGCCCGGGCAAATGTGGCTTCTGTCAATTTTGAAGGCGTCCTCTGTGGCGCTCCCTACGGCAGTTCCTTCTCCGCGCCCCAGGCTTTGGCGGAGGCTTTGAAAAAAGCCGGTGTGGACTTGGTACAAATGGCCAATTCCTATTCCATCAACAAGGGCTTGTCGGGACTCGCTACCTCCATCGATGCCATCCGGGCAGCAGGTATGGAGCCTCTGGGGGTATATGCCTCCAACACAGAGTTCAGCCAGCGGAAGGGCTACACCCTCTGCACCGTTGACGGTGTGAAGCTGGCCTTTGTGGCGTTTACCAAAGGTATGGACGGTATGACCCTTCCTGCCGGTGGGGAGAATTGCGTCAATGTCCTCTACAAGGACTATGATAGCTCCTATCAAGAAGTGGATACAGAAGGTATCACCTCCATCCTTGCCGCAGCGGAAAAAGAAAAACCGGATCTTGTGATCGCGTTGCTCCACTGGGGCAGCGAATTCAACGACACCATCAGCTCCAGCCAGGAGAAGATCGTGTCTCTCCTTCAGAAAAACGGCGTGGACGCCATTATTGGCACCCACTCCCATTATGTGCAGAAGATGGCGCTGGATGAAAAGACTGGGCAGTTTATTGCCTACTCCCTGGGAGATTTCTTCTCTGACGGTCAGCGGGCCGGCACAGAGTATTCCGTTGTTTTGGACCTGGAGATCACCAAGGATAACCTCACCGGCGAGACCAAAATTACAAACTATTCCTATACCCCCATCTTCACCGTCCACGAGGAGAATGCACCTTTGCGGGTGATGCGGATCAACGAAGCGGTCAGCGCCTATGAAAACGGCTTTATCAGCAAGGTTTCCCCGGACACCTACCAGCAAATGCTCTACGCCTTGGGCCGCATTGAGGCCCGGGTAGCAGGCGAATAAGTAAAGAAAAGCCCCCTCTGGCGAGGGGGCTTGTATTTTTGTGGAGCAACGATACGCGCAATACCCGGCACGCATCGCCTGTCGGCACTTGCCGTTAAGAAGTTTCATGTTTCAAATTCGGTGACGATACCGAGCGGGTCAGGGAACTAACGATTGGCTAAGCACCTTGCACGCATCGCCTGTCGGTGCTCACCGAAAAACGCTCCGCAGTTCAGATCGGTAGCGATACCGAGCGGGTCAGGGAACTAACGATTAGTTAGGCACCTTGCACGCATCGCCTGTCGGTGCTTACCGACTTTTCATTCGTTTCAGGAAGTGGTATAACAGGTAGCCGGTCGCACCCACCCAGGCGGCGATTTCTGCGGCAAAAATACCCGTCTCTCCCCCGACAAAGCCCACGATCAACGCAACACTTACCCGCATTGTCAGCTCTGTAAATCCGGAAACCATCGGCCGCACCGCGTCGCCCAGACCTTGAATCGCCGACAAAAGCAGATACAGCATATACAGCACCGGCATACCCCCTGCCATCACGCACAGGTATTGATACGCCACCTTGCAAGCTGCTGCTGTTTCCTCCGGTGTGTCCGCGGAAATGAACAGAGATACGATCGTCCGACCAAACAGGATCATAACCGCGCCGATGATCACCGATGTGGCCAGGGCCAGAATCGCAGCGCTCTTCATACCGGATTTGATCCGATCGTGGCGCATGGCGCCGTAGTTCTGCCCCACATAGGTGATGACCGCATAGCCATAGGACAGCGCCGCGATTTCCAAAACACCGTAGAGTTTGTTGGTAGCGGTAAATCCGGCGATAAAATGGGTTTCGAATTGGTTGACTACCGCCATCACCGCCATACCGCCTATGCACACCATCAGATTTTTGCAGGCGGTAGGTGTTCCCAGCCGCAGAAGGTTTTGGATAATCTCCTGCCGCGGATGGGCATCCTCTTTGGTAAAACGCAGCTGAGGTGTGTGGAATATCCGCCACAAACAAATGCCACCGGACAGGCACTGGGCAATCAGTGTTGCGCCCGCCGCGCCGGCAATGCCCCAGTCACAAACCATGACCGCCACATAGTCCAGCGCGATATTTGTGACCGCCGCAATGGCGATCGCCATAAGAGGCGTCTTGCTATCTCCCACCGCCCGCAAAACAGAAGAGCAGTAGTTGAAAAAGAACACAATCGGCACGCCGGCCATCAATATCCGGGTGTACAAGGCCGCCATATCATCCAAGTTCGGAGGCACCCGCAGGATCCAGAAGAACAGCGGCATCGTCAGTTGTCCGAAGATCGCGCAAACGACCGCCAACACAGCAGAAACCACAGCCGACTGGCCCATATACAATTGTAAACCCTTTTGGTCTCCCTCGCCGAACTTCTGGGCGATCCGTACTGAGAACCCTTGGGTAAAGCCCTGGGCAATGCCCAACATCATCCAGTTTAGCCAATCCACGCTGCCCAGCGCCGCCAGAGCGTCCATACTGACGCCCCGCCCCACAATGGCAGTATCCACCACCGTGTAGAGCTGCTGGAACATATTGGCAAACATCAGCGGCAAGGCAAACCGAATCAGCAAACGCAGAGGTCTGCCCTCCGTCATGTTCAATGTTTTGCTCATAACACACTCCGTATCGTCTTATTCTAACGGGCGTATTATACCACACCCGGCATAAATTGCAAGGAAAAGAAAAAAACAGTTGATTTCTTTGCTCGGGGGCGTATAATGTAGAAAAACGGAAAGGAGACTGCATATGAACCCTCTGCAGAATCTTCACCAACACACCACCTTCTGCGATGGAAAAGACACCCCGGAAGAAGTGGTCCTGGCCGCCATTGAAAAAGGTTTCGGCGGCATCGGCTTCTCCGGTCACTGTTATATGGAGTACGCCAAGTACTATTCTATGACCCTGGAATCCACCAAGGAGTATCGCAAGGAGATCGCCCGGCTGAAAGAAAAATACGGCCACCTGATCGACATCTTTTGCGGCATTGAGTTTGATCCCTGCTGCCCGGAGCGGCCGGAGGGATATGACTATGTGATTGGCTCTCTCCACGGCCTTCGGTTTGATGGGGTGGATTACGAGTTCGACGGCCCGGCGGAGCATTTTCAAAAGATGATCGACGAACATTGCGGCGGCGACGGTATGGTGTTTGCCAAGGAATATTTCCGCCAACTGGCCCGGCTGCCGGAGAGCGGTGACTGCCACATCATCGGCCATTTTGATCTGATCACCAAGCACCGTGACCGGGTACAGTTCTTCGACTGCGAAAGCAAGCAGTACCGGGATGCCGCCCTGGAGGCCGCCGAGGCACTGGCCGGGAAGATTCCCTATTTTGAAGTGAATACCGGTGCCGTCGCCCGTGGCTACCGCACCACACCCTATCCCGATCCCTTCCTTATAAAGGCTATGCGCCAGCTGGGTTTCGGAGCGGTGATTTCCTCCGACTGCCACCAGCGCCACTTGATGGACTGCTATTTTGACGAGGCCAAGGAACTGCTCAAATCCTGCGGCTACACCCATCACCATATCCTCACCAAAGAGGGCTTTGTTCCCGTTCCCCTGTAAGCCGTCGGGAGTAGATCCCCGCTGCAAACAGTAAGAGCGTGCCGGTCGGCACGCTCTTGTTATTTTTGCTTAAAGATCAGAAACTTGGACAGAAGATAATTGCCCACCAAAACTGCCACCTGGGCAACAACTTTCACTACCGTACTGTTAAAGGAAAGCCAGGTGACAAACACCAGCAGCGCCCCTTCCTCGATTCCCAGGGTCGCCAGCCGTCCGGCGCAAAAGGCCATTGCCTCTCCGACGATCGCCTTGCCCATCGCCCGGGATTGGAATACCCACACCCGGTTAGTCACATAGGCAAAACTCACCGCCAGCACCCAGGAGATCACATTGGCCACCAGCTCATTGATCCCCCACACCGTGTCCAGCAGAACGAAAGACCCTATGCTCACCACAGTGGTCAGTCCTCCAAACAGGATATACAGCAGCACTTCCTTGTGCTTTTCGTAAAATGGATAGAGCTTCCCCAGGCCGGGCAGACTCATAATCCGGTCAAAGATGTCTTTTTTCATAGGCCTTTGTCCCGATTCAGCAGCTGATCTGTGTCCAGCCGCACCACATATCGGGGCCGCTGCTTCACTTCCTCATAGATGGCCGCCACATACTTGCCGATGAGGCCCAGGCCCATCAGAATACCGCCTCCCAGGAAGAGCAGCAGCAAAATCACCGTGGTGAAACCCTCCAGAGCTTTGCCGGAGGCCCAGCGGATCAATGTCTGCACGCTCACCGCAACACCTGCCAAAACGGAAATGCCGCCGATGTAGCTGACGATACTCAGCGGCCGGGTGCTGAAGGCCATAATATTGGACACGCCGTAGCGCAGGAGCTTGAAGAAAGACCATTTGGTGGTACCGAAAGCGCGCTCTGCCACGTCATAGGGAATCTGGCAACTCTTGAAGCCTGCCCAGAAAGACATGGCCCGGAAGAAGGTCTTCCTCTCCGGCATGCTCAGCAGTACATCCACCACATTTTTAGACAACAGTTTAAAGTCGCTGGTGTTGGCCATATCAAAGCCGGTGAAGGCGGAGATGATTTTATAGAAAGTTTTGGCGAAGAACTTGTAGATGCCGGATTCGTTGCCACGGCTATTCTTGATGCCCTCTACAACATCAAACCCCTCTTCCCACTTGCGGTACATCTCCACAATGGTCTGAGGCGGATGCTGGAGGTCGCAATCCATCACCGCCACGCAGCCGCCCTTGGCGGCGGCAAGGCCGGCAAACATTGCCGCCTCTTTGCCGAAGTTCCGGCTGAACTCCAGTCCCCGGACGCGCCGATCCTCTTTAGCAAGGGTTAAAACCTTGTCAAAGGTGGTATCCTTGGAGCCGTCGCTGACGAATATTATCTCATAGGGGATCCGGGCATTCTCCATAACCTCCCGCACCACACGGGCGGTATTGGCGATATTTTCCTCCTCGTTAAAAGCAGGAATCACAATAGAAAGCAGAGGATTTCTCATTTTTTTCTCCTTGGTTTTTTTACCATTCTCTCCGGTTAAGGGGGTTCTTATCCCCCATTGGCTTTTTTCTTGATTTTACCACCGAAAAGGCATAAATGCAACAAAAAGTCCCCTCTGAGAGGGGACTTTTCTTATTCTTTCTTTTTTGCAAACCGTTCCAGCCAGGAAAAAGACATATATTCCACCAGCTTTTTGCCCAGCAGGTTGCCTGTGAGCAACAAGATTAGAATCGTAATCAAAAAAGCATAAAGCGGTTTTTGCATATTGACAAGTGAATAAACGAATGATATTATTTCACCAACAACCGAATATAAAAGCGATGACGAAGACGGATCTGGCAGAGCATTTCCCAGAGAGCCGGGGGTGGTGGAAGCCCGGTAAACAGCGGCCAAAGGTCTTATCCCTTCTGAGCTGAAATCCTGAACGCACTGTAAGTAAGGATTTCCGTGCAGGCCACGTTAACGCCTAGGGCTTGTTAGAGTCCGAAAAGGGGCATAGTTTGTCTATGCAATTTGAGTGGTACCGCGAGTATTGTATTTACAAGACTCGTCTCAAAGCAATTTGAGACGAGTCTTTATTTTTTTAGGAGGATATTTTATGAAACTGACCGGAAAGAAAATGCTTCTTATCAGCTTTATGCTCTTCTCGTTGTTTTTCGGAGCGGGAAATCTGATTTTCCCCCCGTTCTTAGGTCAAAATGCAGGCAGCCAGACCATTCCCGCGCTCCTGGGCTTTTTGGTGACAGCCGTTGTGCTGCCTGTCCTCGGTGTCATCGTAGTGGCCCAGTTTGACGGACTGAACAATCTGTCAATGCATGTAGGCAAGCGGTTTGCCGCCGTTTATACCTTGCTGATCTATTTGTCCATCGGCCCGGGATTGGGAATCCCCAGAGCGGCTTCCGTTCCCTTTGAGATGGCCGTCGCCCCCTATCTGCCCCAGGGAACAAATCTGACCCTTTGGATGGTGGCATATTCCCTTGTGTTTTTCCTGATTGCCCTTTGGCTGTGCCTGAATCCCAGCAAATTGGTAAAGCGAATCGGCACTTTCCTGACTCCTTGTCTGCTGATTTTGATCTGTTTCCTCTTCATTTCCTTCCTGCTGCGGGGTGACATGCAAGTAGCAGCCCCTCAGGCAGCCTATTCCCACGCAGCGTTTCTGCAGGGATTTTCTGACGGCTATCAAACCATGGACACCATCGCCGCGCTAAACTTCGGCCTTGTCATTGCCACCACATTGAGCGCCTTTGGCCTGGAAAAGAAAAAGGATGTGATCGGCCACACGGTAAAAGCAGGTGTATTTGCCGGCGCAATTCTGTCGGCAGTTTACATTATGCTGACCTACATGGGTATGGGCAGTTCCGGCATCTATCCCATTCAGGATAACGGCGCGTGGACTCTGCGAGCGATTGTTTATCAGTTGTTCGGCAACCCGGGCGCGATTTTACTGGCAGCCATTTTCACCCTGGCGTGTTTGACCACCTGTGTAGGCCTGATCAACTCCATCAGCCAATATTTCTCTGCCGTTTTCAAAAAGCTCACCTACCGCCAATGGGTATACGTCATCGTGGTCTTCTCGTTCCTGATCTGCAACCTGGGATTGAATATGATCCTCAGCATCTCCATTCCTGTGCTGAACGCAATCTACCCCGTGTCCATTGTACTGATCCTTCTGGGTCTATCCCACAGATTGTGGAAGAACAACCGGTTTGTCTACCCCGTGGCCATCGCGGCCACCGGTCTTGTCAGCGTGCTTTATGCATTGGATGCGGCCAACGTTCCTCTGGGCTTCCTGGCAGAACTGCTGCAGAAACTGCCTTTGTACGCCATGGGTTATTCTTGGACATACTTTGCAGCAGGCGCAATCCTTGCAAGCCTTGCGCTGAATTGCTTTTTCCCAAAAAAAGCCTGATTTTCATGCTGTAAAAAACACCCCATTTCTTATGCAAGTATCATCCTTGCATAAGAAATGGGGTGTAATTTACTTACAGGGGATATGCTGGCGCATCATAATATTTCATATACCAAATGGCCGTGAAGACGATGCCAATGAGCAGGAAAACAAGGCCTGTCACAAGCACGCACCGATTGCTGCGGTTTTTGTTCGCGGCCATCTTGCGGGCGCGGTAGTCGGCATATTTCTCGTGCCGCAGTCTGCCCATGGGAATGAATGCCAGCGCCACATTTCTGAGAACGAAGCTGATGCCGATCAGCGCTCCCTCGCTGCTGACATACATAAGTCCCGCAAAGAGGGTCATCAGTATGCCCGAAACGAAGAATGCGTCCGACAGAATCTGGACATTGACTGCCGCGCTCTGGGTGAAAAAGCCTTTTGACCAGATCACAAGGAACGCGATCAGCGCCTCAATGCCAACGCAAACAGCATAATTTCTGAAGGTTTTCTTGTTCACTGTTTTTCAACCGTCCTGTTATTTGACCATCTGCTTATACTTTTCTTCTTCCGCATCATTGCACTGTACGAAATGGCCGGGAGTGATCTCACGGAAGGAGGGCAAATCCACGGAGTAATCGTGCTCTGCAATGGGATTGTAGTGGATTCTGGTGCGCTGCTTCTCGTACACAGGGTCGGGCAGAGGAATTGCAGACAGCAGAGATCTGGTGTAGGGGTGCAGGGGATTCTTGAAGAGCTCGTCAGAATCGGCCAGCTCCACCATCTTACCGAAATACATAACGCCGATCCGGTCGGAGAAGTACTTAACCACCGACAAGTCGTGGGCGATGAACAAAATGGTAAGTCCCAGACGCTCCCGAAGGTCATTCAGCAGGTTGATGACCTGCGCCTGAATGGACACGTCCAGGGCGGAGATGGGTTCGTCGGCGATGATCATTTCCGGCTGCATAATAACGGCTCTTGCGATGCCGATACGCTGACGCTGACCGCCGGAGAACTCGTGGGGATACCGGTCTGCGTGCTCACGCACAAGACCGACCATCTCCAGAATCTCATAAACCTTCTCGTTGATAAAATCCTTATCGGTGATGCCGTTGATCACAAGGCCTTCCGCGATGATATCGCGAACAGTCATACGGGGATCCAGGGAGGCGATGGGATCCTGGAAGATCATCTGGATCTGGGTGATCAGCTTGCTCTTCTTGGCAGCCTTGCAGCGCATACGGTATTCCTTCTGCAGCGCCTTGGTCTTTTCCTCGTCTCCCTCCGCATCTTGGAACTTCTTTGCGTACTCATCTTCCAGATTTTTGAGCAGGGTGGCCACGTACTGGCGGTCTACTTCCTTGCTGTCGGACCTTGCGTCCTTGATGAGGGCGCGGTTCTTGTCAACAATCGCGCCAAGCTCCTCATTGATGTGCTTGATTTCTTCCTTGATCTGCTCCTTGCGGAAGTCGTCATCGGCCTTTTCGGCCCGGAGCGCCTTGATCTTCTTGGCTGCGTCCTTGCGGGCGGCAGAGATGGCGTCCTGGTAAGCGCGGATGCCCGCGCCCACTCTCTGACCCTTGAAGTAGACATTGCCGGAGGTGATGTCGTACAGCTTAATGATGGAACGGCCGGTTGTGGTCTTACCGCAGCCGGACTCGCCCACAAGGCCGAAGGATTCGCCCTTGCGGATCTCAAAGCTCACATCGTCTACGGCCTTCAGATCCTTGCGACCCAGACGGAAATACTGGCAAAGGTGGTCAACCTTCAATAATACTTCATTATTCTCCATGGTTGCCTCCTCTTTCTTTCATGCGCCGGATACGCTCGGTAATGATCTTGGGGATCTCCACCTTAGGCGCGTTGGGATGGAGCAGCCAGGTTGCAGCAAAGTGCGTGGGGGAAACCTCATACATGGGGGGCTGCATCTCAAAGTCGATCTCCATTGCGTACTTGTTTCGTTCCGCAAACGCATCGCCCACAGGGGGATAGATCATATTGGGGGGTGTACCGGGGATTGCGTCCAGCTTCTCGTTGGTGTCCAGGTCAGGCATAGAGGACAGCAGCGCCCAGGTATAGGGATGCTGCGGGTCGTAGAACACCTCTTCTGCCGTGCCGTATTCCACGATCTTGCCGGCGTACATAACCGCGATTCTGTCCGCCATATTGGCAACAACGCCCAGGTCATGGGTGATGAAGATAATGGAAAGATTGTGTTCCTTCTTCAGCCGGTTGATCAGCTCCAGGATCTGAGCCTGGATGGTCACGTCAAGGGCTGTGGTCGGCTCGTCGCAGATCAGAATATCGGGGTTGGCGGAAAGGGCGATCGCAATCACGATACGCTGACGCATACCGCCGGAGAACTCGAAGGGGTACTGTCTGTACCGCATTCTCGCCTCGGGGATGCCCACTTCTTCCATCAGCTTGATAGCCTTTTCCTTTGCGATCCGCTTGGTCAGGGTATAAACGACCTGGGATGCCTTTGCCTTCAGGTAGTCGATAATCTCCACGCAGCGCTTGTCCACGTCGAAGCTCTCGGCCGCCGCAATATCAGCGTTAAACTTGTCCATCACACGGGAGAGGACCTTCACGATGGTCTCGATCTGCACATCCAGCTCGATCACGGACTTAGGTACGATCTTCCAGTCCACCTTCTTGCCCTTGGCCAGCAGCGCCTCTCTCTGGGCGGTCTGACGGGCAAAACGAGCCTCTTCCTTGGGATTGTTCTTCACATAGAAGAAGTACTTCTCCACCTCTCTGCGGATTGCGCCGCCGAAAGTGTAAGCCACGTTGTCCTTGACAATTGCCAGGGTATCGATGGCTGCCAGCACGCTCTTGTTCACGTTCTTGCAGGTATCTTCTGCCTCCTGGGCGGAGAAATTGCCTGCCCGGAAAAAGCTGATAGCATTCTCCAGAGCAACAACTGCGGCCTTCTTGTTCTCCACAGTCTTGTCGTGGGAGTACTGCACAGCCACCTTCATCAGAGAAATGAACTCGTTCATGAAGTCCTCATTGAGGAACTTGCCGGCCATCTCGTTGGCCTGGTCCACGGGCATGCGGCTCAGATCGGTCTCAGGATTCTTGTACACATAATAACCGATTCTGAAGAAGTTGTACTGGGGCTTGTCCAGCATTTCCTGAGCGGTCTTCTTCAGCATTTCCAATGCCCGAACGGTCTCAGCGGAAGCATCGTTCTTGGATGCGCTGGAGCCGGCTGCCTTCTTGGCGAAGTCCAGCAAGGTCAGCTTGGCCCGCTCTTCCTTCAAAACGCCCTCCAGGGCTGCTGCGTGGTTTTTCAGCGTTTCCTCATAGCCGGAGGCGAAGTACTTATCATCGATTTCCTTCAATCTGCGGCGGATGAGCTTCAGCATAGACACTGCGTCCACCTTCTGATTCTTCTCAGTGAGGAACAGCAGATCTTCGATCACCGCGATCATTTCTTCCGCGGCGGTGCGGGCGGCATTATAGCTGTTCTCCAGCTTGATTGCCTGGATGTTAAAGTTGTCAAAGGTCTTGATGAACTTGTCCACATCAGCAACGGAAACGCTGGTGTTGGAAGTCTCGGCAAGCGCCTTCTTGATCATCTCGGACAGTTCCGCCAAGGTGGTGTTGAAGGTGACGCGGCCTTCCTTGCGGTTTGCCTTGTTCTTCAGCAGCATCGCCTCGGTGATCTGCTTGCCAATTCGCATAATGGGGTTCAGGGAGGACAGGGGGTCCTGGAAGATCATGGCGATCTTGTCGCCACGAAGTTTGTGCATCTCCTCTTCGGGGATGCGGGTCAGATCCTGGCCGTCATAGAGGATCTCGCCGCCCTCGTAAATGGAGTTAACGGCGGAAATGCCCATAATGGCCTTGGAGGTGACGGACTTGCCGGAACCGGATTCGCCAACGATGGCGAGGGTCTCGCCCTTGTACAGATCGAAGGTGATGTTGCGGACCGCCTGCACCTTGCCGGCATCTGTACGGAAGGAGATCTTAAGATCATTGACAGATAATTTTACTTCTTTGTTCATGCTTAATCCTCCGTTCCTCTGAGAGACGGGTTGAATGCATCCCGCAGGCCGTTACCGAACAGGTTGAAGCTGAGCATCAGGAACACCAGGAACAGGCAGGGGAACAGCGCCACATAGCCGGCGTTTGCCATAATGGACTGCTGGCCGGCGGCAATCAGCGTACCCACAGAAGTGGTGTTGCCTGCTTCCAGGTTAATAATGCCCAGGTAGGACAGGCTTGTTTCGGAGTAGATCATAGCAGGAATTACCAAGGCAATTCTTGTTACGATAGTACCCAGACCGTTGGGGAAAATATGCTTGAACATAATTCTGGAATCCCGGGCGCCCAGGGTTCTTGCAGCCAGAACGTATTCCTGGTTCTTGAACCGATAGAACTGCATACGGGTCGTGCCCGCCATGCCGATCCATCCCGTGGCGAAGAACGCTATGAATAGGACTAGCGCCTGACTGGATGTGCCCATATGGTATTTCAGCAGGGTAATGACGATCATAGTGGGAACAGAGCCCAAAATCTCGGCAAATCTTTCCATGGTCAGGTCGATCTTGCCGCCGGAATAACCGGAAATAGAGCCCCAAATCACGCCGACGATAAAGTTCGCGGCAGCAACGATGGTGGCGAAAAGGAAAGAGAATCTTGCGCCGTAAGCCAGGCAGGCAAAGATATCCTTACCAGTCTGGGTGGTACCGAACAGGAACAGCGGCTCTGTAATGCCGTCCTTCAGCACCTCGTTGTGCTGGTAAATATAGTACTCGTAGTATTCGGCTCTGACTTCGATACCGCCGTCGACCTTACGGCCGTACGCGTAGAAGTACTGCTTGTCCTTCTCCTGGACGCCGTTCTCCCCTTCAATTCTCAGGGAGTTGTATTCCGCGATCAGGCTGCTGGCATCGCCGGCTTCATATTTCCAGTAGTTGGGAATAATGTTGCCGTCCTTATCCAGCTTGGGACGGAGAATGGATGCCTTGGGATTTTCTACTTTGTAGTAGATATTGGCATCGTACTTGTTCTTCTCCAGAGTGGGTCTGTCGGCGAACTTGACGATGGGGTACAGCACCTGTCTGCCGGTTTCGTTCTGATATCTCTGAATATCATTGAACTCTTCCAAAGAGATGATCTTATACTTACCGAAGCCGACGCCATAGTAGGTGTCATAGCGGTAGGTGTAGGTAGAGCCGTCTTCGCTGATCTCATACTCACCGTCCCGGATGACCTCTCTGCCGGTTTCGGCCTCAAGGGCCACATCCTTCAAATATCCTATGACGTTGGTATCCTTCTTCTTGCCGCCGTCCCAGAAGTCAATGCCGCTGTTAGCAAACAGATTGGACTTGGGGGTGACGTAAGCATACACCATATCGTAGTATGCGGGCTTAAAAGGAGTGAAGAGCGGCGCGAGAATGGCGAAAAGCACCAACACTGCGATCACGATACCGCCCACAACAGCGCCCTTATTCTTACTGAAACGGATAAATGCGCCCTGGAAATAGCTCACGGGCTTGGTTTCGAATTTGCTGTCGTGATACAGGTCGTTTTTCGTAGCAAACCGGAACTTTTCTACAGGGATATTCTGAATATTTTTTTCCATATTACTTAGCTCCCATTCTGATTCTCGGGTCAATGAAACCGTAGCTGATATCAATCACGATACCGGCGGTCAGGCTGACCAGGGTGTAGAAGCCGGACAGCAACATAAAGAAGTCATAGTCCTGGAAGGTGATAGAGTTCAGGTACAGACCGCCAACGCCGTTGATGCCGAACATCTTCTCAATGATCAGAGAGCCGGAAAGCACGGAGATGAACTCACTGAGGATGGAGGGGAAGATAACCACCATGGAGTTGCGCATAGCATGGCGATAGATCGCCTGCTGCTTGGTCAGGCCCTTGGTTCTTGCCAAAAGCATAAACTCACCAGTCAGCACCTCGGAAAGCTCGGCGCGGGTGTAGCGGGCGTAGCTTGCAATAGAACCCAGACACAGAGCAAACACAGCGGGGATCATGGAACGGAACACTTCCCAGGTGAAGTATTCGTTGCTTGTGGACATCGTCAACGGGAACCAGCCCAGCTTGAAGCAGAAGACATACTGCAGCATCAATGCCAGAACGATAGAGGGCATAGAGATCAGCAAAATAATAACAATATTGATTACCTGATCCTGCCACTTGTTCTTTTTCAGGGCAGCCAAAATACCAAGACCGAGGCCGATAGGCACACCGATCAGGGTGGAGTAGATATTGATCAAGATCGTGGGGGGGAGATGACTGACGAAAACTTTCCAGATATTCATGTTCAAGTATTCGCCGTAGGTAGTGACAATGCCGAAGTCGCCCTTGGTCACGATTCTCTTAATGTAGAGACCAAATTGGTGCAGAATGGGTACCCGATCATAGGTCCAAACACCGTTCTCACCCTCTTTGATGTTGGTGATCCAGCCTCGTCCTTCCAGGGTCTTCATAACGATCTCAGGATCCTGTCCCGGAAGCGCATTGGTGGGGATCGGCAAAAGCTTGATCAGCACAAAGCACATGGTGAAAATGATGGAGAAAGTAAACAACATCAATCCCAAACGCTTTGTCACATATTTAAACATATACATAGGTTTTTCTCCCCTGTCTTGTTGTTTTCCAATTCAAAGTGTCCGCGCATGAAAGCGGCTGTCTGCACAGCCGGCGCGAACAACGTCGCACGCCGTCAAAACAGGCGCAATAAGACTGCTTTCGTTCTTTCTAAAACGCGTTTTTTAGCTATTATAAAACCGGTCATTCACAATTATGCATACTTGGAAGGGTCTTTTCTTTCCGTTTTTTTACTGTTTTGGGGTTTTTTAACAACTTATCAAATGTCACATAAATGACAAACTAGCGGTGGACACTATGGCCCACCGCCGTTTGCCTTCGTTAATCCAGGTGATATTTCACCCAGCTAAAATTACTCGGACTTCTTGTACTCTGCGGAGAGGTCGTTGTTGTTCTGTGCAACGAATGCAGCCCACTCAGCGTCAGTGTAGTTGACTTCCATGTAGCGCATGCCGCCGAAGCCCATGAAGGTATGCTCGTCTTCGGAGAAGTAGGAGAACTTAGCACCCAGGAAGGAGCCGCCGCCGTCAGCGATCAGCATAACGGAACGGGATTCCTTAATGGTCAGCTCTTCCAGAGCAGACAGGATCACCAGTCTTGCCTCGGTGGGAGCGAAGCCTTCAGCCCAGTTGTAGGTCTTAGCCTGGTTCTCAGTAGCTGCCAGACCGTTCAGGCAGTAGTACCAGTTCTGTACGCTCATGGTGATGGTCTCACCTGCGCCCTCGTAATCGCCAGCGGGCATGGTCAGAGTCATGTCGATAGCGGAGGTATCCCAGTACATGTGGTAGTTCAGGCTGTCGTCGGGGTTGACGAATGCGCCGATGATATCGAAGGGGTTAAATGCGTTGCCGGAGAAGCCGTAGCCGAAACCGATCTGAGTTGCGCCGGTACGGAAAGCTTCTGCCCACTGTGCGCCTGCAGATGCGTCAAATACGACGTCGATCTTGTCTTCCAGAGCGGTGCCAACAGTCAGGCCGTCCAGAACTTCCTGCAGGTAGGTAGCGCGGAATCTCTGCTTGTCGGTATCGGAAGAAGAACCGTAAACCAGAGTGATGTTCTTGGAAGCGTCGTAGCCGTACTCCTCGGGGTTAGCCAGCAGGATGTCGATAGCTTCCTGCATCTTCTGCTTTGCCAGAGTGGGGTTGTAGCCGGTCAGAGCCTCGTAAGCGTCGTCGGTGGACAGGCCAGCCAGATCGCCGCCGCTCCACTTGCCGTCAGCGCCCTGAGTGAAGCCGTAAGCCCGCAGGATGCCTTCCTTAGCGATGGTGGTGTTACGGTACTGACCGCCATCTTCCAGGTCGGGGGAGTTCTCGATGTCGTAGTAGTAAGCAACGTTGATCAGGCCGAAGCAAGGCACAGCGGAGCCGGGCCAAATCTTCTCAACGATGTCGCTTCTGTTCAGAGCCAGGTTGAAAGCGTGACGGAACTCCTGGATAGCCAGGATGCCGTTGTTGTTCTCGCTCTCCTTCAGCTTTGTCAGGTTGCTGTACAGCTGCATGCCGAAGGTGCCGGGAGCAGTAGAAGTGAAGTAAACGTACTTGGAGTCCAGGTACTCAGCGACGTTCTCAGTCTGCAGGGAAGCGTCGTCGTAGGTGCCGTTCAGGAAGCCCATCCACTTGGTGGCGAACTCTTCGACCTTACGGCAGTTGATAGCGGTGATGTTGTACTGGTTCTTGTACTGATCCAGGTTCCAACCATACCAGTTATCGTTCTTCACCAGCTTGTAGTGAGAACCAGCCTCAAACTCAACGAGCTTGTAGGGGCCCCAGGAAGCGGTGGTTTCCAGAGAGGAGTTGTAGTTGGAGGTCCACAGAGTTGCGCCGTCAGCGGGAGCGATCTTGGAAGCCTCGTACTTAGCCTGATGCACGACGGGCAGGCTGGAGAAGTAGTAGGGAGCCCAAACGGACAGGCTGCCGTCTTCCTTCAGGAAGGAGTAAGCCTTATCCAGGCACAGAACGATAGCGTTCTCCTCGGGAATAGCGTAGATACCAACATCTTCCCAAGCAACGTCACGAACGGTGTTCTCAACATAGATAGCAGCGTCGTAGCCGGTGCCGACTTCCAGGTACTGGCCGTAGTTCTCGTACAGGAACTTACCGGAAACGGGGTCGGAGCCGTCAGCGTTGTTGTAGACGGTCTCGTCGGTGATAGCAACCCACTCAGGGCACTCGTTGCCAGCTTCATCCAGATAGCCGGCTGCGCCCCACATGTTCCAAGCGTTGGCGTACAGAGTCTCGCCAGCGTCGATAGCTGCCTGGACAGATGCATAGCCCAGGGCGCCGATGGTCTCGTAGGTGCCTTCCTGGTTCTGGAAGAAGTATACCTTGGAGTTCTTGATCATCAGGGTATCGTAGTAAGTGTTAGCGCGGAAGTTCATGAAAGCGGGATCCAGCAGCTGCTTCATGGAGTACTCGAAGTCAGCAGCGGTGATGGCAGTGCCATCGTCCCACTTCAGATCGTCACGCAGGGTGATCTTCCAAGCAAAGCCGCCTTCGGCCTTCTGCTCGTCGGTGTAGCCCCACTTAGCGTCCACGGAAGCGGTGACGTCTTCCAGCTTGGTAGCTGCGGAGTAGTTGGTGGTGTATGCGCCGGGAACGATAGCGTCCTTGTTGACAGTGCCATCAGCGTTGTACTTCTCGTCATTCTCGAACTTGTAGTCGTACTCGAAGAATGCGGAGCCGATGTAGTTCATGATCTGAGTGTCATTGTTGTCAGCATAGGTGAACTCATTCCAGTTGCTGGGCATAACGGAGGTGGTGGTGTTGTACTCAGCCTGCTTCAGACCGGTGACAACTTCCTCACCGCCCTGGTTTTCAGTGCCCTTGGTGTTGTCGGGATTCTCAACGGGAGGCTTGGTACATGCAGCCATGCCGAGAACCAGGACCATTGCCAGAAGCAATGCGATAAGTTTCTTCATTTTGGTTTTCTCCTTTTCCAAAAGTTTTTTCTCATTATCCGCAGGGCTTTTTTGCACCTTTTACACCAGAACCTGCATTATTATGCAAAAGAGCCACGCGGATATAAAGACGCGTTGATTATAGCACAACTGCCTTTGCCTGTCAACAATTTTTAACAATTAATGTATGGTCAATGCATAAATAGGGTATACTCTTTCAGTTGGACACTATATGTAGTATTCAGCGCCCAAAAATTAACGAAATATTAAGACGGATGCAGGGGTTATTCCACTCAAAAACACCTGTCCGTTCGTGGCGTACGATGGTTGTTTACCGCTAACAGGGATTACACGATGTGCGAGCCTTCTTTTTTAGGGCAATAAAAAGCGGGTTTGGGCACACCTCACCCGCGATCCCTAAGTTGACATAGATGAAATGTCGAAAAAGGAGCCTTTTAATTCTTCTTTCCTTTTCGACAAATTCTGATTTTTGGGGGAACGTAAGTGTATATTTAGATGGTTATTGAAAAGCGCAGGCTGATATTTACAGCCTGCGCTCAGTCTATTTATTCGTTGCTTTCTGTTGTCACACCGTTGTTGGTCACACTCAAATATGGATATGTTTTGTCTTTTGGCATATAAAAGAACCACTGTTCACTTTCTTCTGATAACCGGTGGCTCCCCTCACTACTGAATATTTCAATTTGAACATCATTGTCTAAGACGATAAATAGGTCATTTACTTTAGATACTTCAACAGAACGAACAGTCTGCCCGATCAGTGTTTCCCCATGTTTTGCGATGTTGAGGTACATATCGTTGTGCTTATGGTCTTTTTCATCCCAGCTTTGATAATCCCGAGTTGTAAGTAGAATTTTTCCGTTGTGGATGATCCGGGCAAAGCAGCTTACATGGATCTCATATTCCCCAAACCGCAGGATTAGAATCTCATAGTGCGCGCCCAAATCTGTCATCACCTGTCCGACAAGTTCATAAACAGGCAATTCATTGTTTGCAGTTGTCATGCACATAATCCTTTCTTAATAAACAATTCGACACCATCATAATCTGTTCAATCATAACAACCGCCTCCTTTTTGTTTATCTTATCACAGGACAATGAAAATTGCAATAAAAAGCGGGCGGCTGGTAGCCGCCCGTTAGGCTGCCGCGTCTAACATATTCTCTATAAAAATCCCGTAGCCCGTGGTGGGGTCGTTGACAAAGACATGGGTCACGGCGCCGATGCGTTTGCCGTCCTGTATAATCGGTGACCCGGACACGCTGATGTCAAGTAGGGGACAAAAGAAAATTGCAGAAAATTGCGTTTTTATCCACAAAAAGCTAAAAAAGAATGTTTTTATATAGTTCAACAAGAATCCCTAAGTTGACATAGATGAAATGTCGGAAAAAGAGACTTTTAATTTTCCCTACCTTTTCAACAAATATCGAGCGATACCGGACCGTCGTTTTTTGGGCGAAAACACAAATGCAGATGCTTAAGAGAAAGCATCTGCATGGTTTTGTACATATGTATAATTCAATTTATTCAGATCTTCTTCGTAAGCATAAAACAAATTATCATACTCCGAAAGAATTTCATAGCATTCCTCCATGCCTACCCTCGACAGAAACAGGATCCGCAATACCCGATCGCCTGGCAAGTCCTTTCCAAAAGCAGAAAAAGCATTTTGACAAAGCACCGCTGTCTTCTCGGCACCAATTTCCGAAAAAGCAGATACGGTGTTCAAAAAAACATCTTCTTCCACATTGTATAAGAACTGCCAGAAGCCTCCGTTATTTACTTCCATTTCCAGAGTCTGCGTAATGTAAAAGACTTTTTCTTCATCACTGAGTACATCTAAATTACTGCCATAATCGCACTTTTCAGCAATGTGCATTGATAGTTTGGAAACAAACTCATATTCATCTTCAATTTCCCAAATTTCCTGCATAGAAGCAGGCTTCTGTTCCATGATTTGCTTAAATTCATCACTGATAAACATTTTCGCGCAGCCTCCCAACATAAAGATAAGAACTATAGCAAGACACAGAACACCCAGTTTTCTCATTATCTACTCACCGCCTTTTCTTTTATCATATCACAAGGCAGCAAGATTGGCAACAAAAAGCGGGCGGCTGGTAGCCGCCCGCTATGCAGCCGCGTCTAACATATTCTCTATAAAAATCCCGTAGCCCGTGGTGGGGTCGTTGACGAGAACATGAGTGACGGCACCAATGAGCTTGCCATCTTGGATGATGGGGCTGCCGGACACGCTGATGTCAAGTGTGGGACAAAAGAATTTTGTGTTTTTCTGCGGCTTTTATGCGTATTTCGGGGTAAAAGGCAGGTTTTTACATACCTCGCCCGCGATCCCTAAGTTGACATAGATGAAATGTCGAAAATGCCGTATTTTAAGACTTCTCACATTTTCGACAAATTCTGATATTTGCCGGACCGTCGGTTTTTTCTTTCTACATAGCTAAAGCCTCCGGATAACCGGAGGCTTTTGTTATCAATTATCAAAAACGTCATAATTCTTCATCTTTTTCATAGATGGTTTGCTGCGCCAAAAAGCACGGGTCTGCTTGATCTTTTGCAATACTTCTTCATCGTGCAAATGGTTGGTCGTATTCAGTTCATCGATCCGAGGATTTCCTTTGTATTTTCGCAGCCATTTCTTCATATATGATTTTGCAGTTGCAATATCCTGCAGTTTCCGGTAAAACATCACCTGCTTGGCGGCTTCTTGGACGTATTTTGTAACTTCGCGGGTAAACTGTTCGTCATTCTGATATTCAACAAAACTCTTGACCCGGATATCTGCACCAAAAGGAAAGTCGAAAGAAAAATAGTCCCTTTCGTTCCACAAAAAATGGAGCGCAATATTCAAATATGTCCCTTTTGCAACCCCGGACGGTTGAAACTCAATCACGGTAAAGAAGTAGCCATTGTCATCGATATATATTCTGGAGGTGCCTTTTTGAAAAACACCAAGCGGTAGCAAAATATCTTTGCATAGCTGTTTGATTATTTGGGTTGATGCGTCGTTTCCCATATATCTCACCGCCTTTTCTTTTATCATATCACACGGCAGTCAGATTGGCAACAAAAAGCGGGCGGCTGGTAGCCGCCCGCTATGCTGCCGCATCTAACATATTTTCAATAAAAATCCCGTAGCCCGTGGTGGGGTCGTTGACGAGAACATGAGTGACGGTGCCAATGAGCTTGCCATCTTGAATGATAGGCGAGCCGGACACGAGTGTGTCAATATAGGACCAACATATTAAGACACAAAACTATCTTGGGCCATTTAGAAAGCTTTTGCGAATACTACTTAATTGAAAACTATTCTAACTCGGTACCCTTATTCAAAATAGCAAGATACTTGTCAAAAGCATACATTTTGTTTCTCATTCTGTTTGGATCCCGATCTACCAAAATACCCATTTGACAGAAGGCATCAATTAGATTACCGGCAGTCGGGTTGGAAACACCTAACAGTTCTGATACATCTGTTCTTTTTATAAAAGGATGCTCAAACAATATGTCTAATAACTGCGGATAATAACTGTTGATTCCTTCTCTTTGATACAGAAGTTTGGTATAGTCCTCCTTCAGATTGATAATCGCACTGGCAGAGTTGGTTGCTTCGTCAGCTACTTCTGCAATACCTTTTAAAAAGAACTTAATCCAGTTTTCCCAGTCTCCTTTTTTGCGCACATCCATAAGGCGATCATAATATTCGGTTCTATTCTTCTTAAAGTAATAGCTTAAATAAAGCAAGGGCTTTGTTAATATTTCTTGCTGACACAACCAGAAAGTAATCAGCAGTCTACCCATTCTTCCGTTGCCGTCAAGGAAGGGGTGAATGGTTTCGAATTGTGCATGAATCAGTCCGATTTTTATAAGGGCGGGAGTAAAGTCGTCCTCATAAAAATATTTTTCCAGTTCACCTAAAGCGTTTTCCATATCCGGAACTGTGGGGGGAATAAATGTTGCTGTGTTCAAAGTGCAACCAGCAGGCCCAATCCAGTTCTGAGATTTTCTAAACTCACCTGGATTTCTGTGTGAACCTCTCGTGTTTTGAATAAGTTTTGCATGAATATTTCTAATTAGTCTTAAGCTAAGCGGAAATTGTTGCAATTGGGAAAGACCCCAATTCATTGCGTTTACATAATTTACAACCTCACCGATATCGTCTCTCCGCTGATCGTCTGCTTGATTGTATTCTGCACCCAAGACATCCACAAATGATGCTTGCGTACCTTCAATCTGCGAACTAAGAACGGCTTCTTTTTTGACATACATCGCAACAAACAGTTCCGGATTAGGTAAGATTTGCGTGATGCCATCCAGTCTGCCTAATTTTCGATCAGCTAATGACAACAATGTATGCAATTCGGCATCATATTGAATCGGCGGTTCCGGCGGCAAATTAGCAGGAACAAAGGATTTATAGCCAGTATTTGAATTCATAAAATAACCTGCCCTGTTTTGGAACTCCATTTATTTCTCTCCTATTCTATGTAATATCTCTAATTAAATTTCGATTTAATTAACATAACATCTTCAATCCGTAATTAAAGTGAGTTTACATTAGCGGATCTCTTATGGCAAATAATTAAAATAATTATACCATTTTTTTAATTAGAGTCAAGGAGAATCTATCATAAGATAGGCACAGTATGCAAACAAATGGTTAAGATAGTACATTTCCAACCATTTGGTGATTTTTTGCAGTTGTAGGGGTGTGCCATTCGCAAAACAGTATCTTCAATCGTTTCCTTTCTGTGGTATAATGGAATCAGAAAAGAAATGGAGGTGCTGTTTATGTCCATAGGAGAAAACATAGCAAAATACAGGAAAGTAAAAAGGCTTACCCAGGAACAGCTTGGGGAACTGCTGGGTGTTACCAACCAAGCAGTATCAAAATGGGAATCGGACGTTTCGATGCCGGATATAATGCTGCTACCAAGAATTGCGGAAGCATTAGAAATTAACATATATGATCTGTACGGAACTACAAAAAACTCTCAAGTCCATAAAGGCCAGATTCAAAAAATAGACGAATTTAGTATAACAGCGCAGAATCAAGTCAAAGAGTATTTATATCACCAATTATTTTTCGAAACAGTAGCTCTAAAAGAGCTTGCCAGATTCAAATATACCGCTAACGAAACAACAAGCATGAATCCAGCATTGACACTGGGGATTATTCCGTATGCTTTTCGTGGTGCTGCCTTTGTTTCCGACAATCTGTCTGTAATATCATCAGACTTTGATGTTCAACAGGGAGCAAACAATATTGTCAATAGGGAAATTGTTTCGGGCCTAAATAAACTATGCGATCCAAATGTTACAAAAGTTCTGCATTACATGTACACAAAAGCCTTTGACAACATCCCGGAGACCTCTTTTGTCCACCCGCTTCCGAAAGATTTTGATTATTTTGAACAGGAATTCACCTTTGATGATATCGCTTCCGCAGGCTTTATGGGCGAAAATGAGGTTTTAGATGCAATAGAAAAACTGGCTGCAATTCATATTGTTGAGATTACCAACAAGGATTTGCAAACAAAATACATTTTTAAGAAAACAAAGGGTATCGAAACTGCTGTTGTATTCCAGATTGTCAAGCGATTAATAGGGGAATCTATGCAGTGGGGGTGCGGATATATTGTTGGTCACGGAAGGATATAAATAGAACACTATCAAAAAGCCAAGGTGGTTAACCTTGGCTTTTTAATATATATGCGGTTAAACCATTGTGCCGTTTGCAAGGCTTGCTACTAGGGCGTACATTTCCTCTTCCGAGCAAACATTGTGGGCTTTGTTCAGAATATCCTGCTTTTGAGATTCGCTTAAGTGTGCATAGCGGTTCATAGCGGCGGTGTTGCTCGACAGCACCAAACCAAAGCCGATGGGAACTTGATAGAAATCCATAAGTTTTCTCCTTTTATTCTGCTGACAAGCCTCCCTTGCCTAAAGGGAGGCTTTTTTCTATGCTGCTGCGTCCAGCATGTTTTCAATAAAAATGCCGTAGCCCGTGGTGGGGTCGTTGACGAGAACATGAGTGACGGCGCCAATGAGCTTGCCATCTTGAATGATAGGCGAGCCGGACATGCCCTGGACGATGCCGCCGGTGGTATCCAGCAGCGCGGGATCGGTGATCCGCAGCAGCAGATTCCGCCCCGAAGCCGTTCCGGCATAAACTTTCAATATCTCCACAGAATATTCCCGTACCGTATCCCCCGCCACCGTGGAGCGGATCACCGCAGGCCCGGTCTTTACCTGTTTGGCATCCGCCGTGGGCAGTGGTTCTCCCGCCCAGCCGGAGACAGCAGTGCCGAACAGACCCCGCTGGGTGTTTTTGTATAGGGTGCCAATGGGTTTTGCGTCTTTCAGCGTCCCCATCAGCTGACCCGGCGCGCCGCACTGCCCTTTCCGCACAGACACCACCGCAGCCTGATAGGCATTTCCGGAAGTCATTTCCAGCAGTTCCCCTTTGCCGTTGTTGACTCCGTGACCCAAAGTGCCGAAGCGCTTGGTATCCGGATCGTACCATGTGACCGTCCCCACCCCGGTGACACCCTGTTTCAGATAGATGCCCAACCGGGGGCCTTCCGGGGTAATGGCCGGCTCTAAAACAACGGTGTCTGTCTTTTGGTTCCGCTGAACCGTCATCTCCACAGTACCGTCAGACTTATTCAGGGCAGCCCGCACATCCGATGCCGTATGGACGGCACTGCCGTTTATTTTTAATATCTTGTCTCCCACTTTCAGCCCCGCTTTTTCCGCGACGCCGCCCAATGTTTCGTCAAAGGCCGCCACGGTCACGGTATTGTCCGCCAGCTCCAGCCCCACCACCTGTCCGCCGGGGATCAGCATCCGGGCGGCATTGGCCGTCACCGTCAGCGCATACACACATATTATAATGAATCCAGTTCCCTTTAAAAGTTTTCCCATCCGTTTTCCCTCCTCGTCATCTGCCTTGTTAATATTCCTCGACGGGGCGAAACTAACCTATGCAAAACCCGAAAAATATGGCAAAATCCGGAAAAAAGCGATTGTGTATAAAGCCATTCCGGGATATAATGAAAGCAGGAGGGAAGACTATGGATTATACTGTTTTATGCGCGCAATTAAAGGCTTTGACGCAGGGCGTTCCTCACCGGATCGCCAACCTGGCCAACGCATCGGCTCTCTTGTGGCAAGAACTGCCCCAGCTGAATTGGGCGGGATTCTATATTATGGAGGAAGGGAAACTGATCCTTGGGCCGTTCCAGGGAAAACCCGCCTGCATTGAGATCCCCGTGGGCAAGGGCGTGTGCGGCACAGCGGTGGCGGAGAGGAAGACCCAGCGGGTGGCGGACGTCCATCAGTTCCCCGGCCACATCGCCTGCGACTGCGCCTCCAATTCCGAGATCGTGATACCTATTTATAATAATAAGGAAGTTTGGGGCGTGCTGGATATAGACAGCCCTGTTTTCAACCGGTTTACAGAGGAAGATCAAAAAGGATTGGAAGCATTTGTAAATATTTTGGAAGGATGCCTATTTACCTATTGACAACATAGGTTAGTGATGCTATATTACCCATACAATAACTAGGTAAATGAGGAAAATTATGCAAGTATATGTTGATAACGCGGCGACGACCAAAATCAGTCAGCGCGCCCTGCAGGCGATGATGCCCTGCTTCGAGACCTATTACGGCAACCCCTCCAGCCTCCACACGGTAGGACAGGAGGCCAAGGAATTGCTGGAAAACGCCCGGGCCCGGGTTGCGGCCTGCCTGGGCTGCGAGCCGCGGGAGATCTATTTTACCTCCGGCGGCAGCGAGGCGGACAACCAGGCCATCCGTTCCGCCGCCCATTACGGCGCCCGGAAGGGCAAAAAGCACATCATTTCCACCGCTTTCGAGCACCACGCGGTGCTGCACACTTTGAAAGCCCTGGAAAAAGAGGGTTTTGAGATCACCCTCCTGGATGTAAAGGAAAACCACAATGTTTCCGCCCAGCAGGTAAAGGACGCTATCCGTCCGGACACCTGCCTTGTCACCTGTATGTACGCCAACAACGAGATCGGTTCGGTGCTTCCCATCGCCGAGATCGGCGCGGTCTGCAAAGCCGCCGGCGTACCCTTCCACACGGATGCGGTGCAGGCGGCAGGCCATCTTTATATTAATGTAAAAGAGCAGAACATCGACATGCTCAGCCTGTCCGGCCACAAGTTCCACGGCCCCAAGGGCGTGGGCGCGCTGTACGTCCGCAGGGGCATTCCCATGGTGAATGTGATCGAGGGCGGCGCCCAGGAGCGGGGCAAACGGGGCGGCACAGAGAATCTGCCCGCCATCGTGGGTATGGCTGCAGCGCTGGAAGACGCCTGCGAAAATATGGACCCTTGGAACGAAAAAGTGACGGCTCTGCGGGACGAACTGATCGCAGGCCTTAGCAAAATCCCCCACTGCGCCCTCAACGGCGATGCCGTCAACCGCCTTCCCGGCAATGTAAGCTTCTGCTTTGAGGGTATTGAGGGCGAGAGCCTGCTGCTCCTGCTGGACGCTCAGGGTATCTCCGCCTCCTCCGGTTCTGCCTGCACCTCCGGCAGTCTCGATCCCAGCCATGTGCTGCTGGCCATCGGCCGGGTGCACGATGTGGCTCACGGCTCTCTGCGTCTTTCCCTAAGTCACGAAAACACAAAAGAAGAAATCCGCCATATTCTCACTGCTGTGCCGGAAGTGGTGCAGCTGCTGCGGAATATGAGTCCGGTGTGGCGGGATCTGCTCACCGGCAAGCGGGACTATATTTTATAACAGGAGAACAGTTATGGCACTATACAGCGAAGTGGTCATGGACCATTTTATGCACCCGAGAAATGTGGGTGTGATTGAAAACGCCGACGGCGTCGGCCAGGTCGGCAACGCCAAGTGCGGCGACATTATGAAGATCTATCTGAAGATTGAGGGCGATATCATTGCCGATGTGAAGTTTGAGACCTTCGGCTGCGGCTCTGCCATCGCATCTTCCTCCATGGCCACGGAGATGATCAAAGGCAAGCCCATCAGCGAGGCACTGAAGCTGACCAACGATGCGGTTGCGGAAGCACTCCACGGTCTGCCCGCTCACAAGCTTCACTGCTCCGTGCTGGCGGAGGAGGCCATCAAGTCCGCCCTGAAGGACTACTACGATCGCAACGGCATCGCCTACGATCCCAAGGACTTCCCCGACTGCGAGCACTGCGAGCACTGCCATTAAGCCTATGATCGTATCTACGAAAGGCCGCTATGCCCTGCGGGTGATGGTGCATTTCGCCATGAAAGGGGCAGACAATTACATTCCGCTGAATCAGATCGCTGAAGCAGAAGGGATCTCCCAAAAGTATCTGGAGTCCATTATGACGGTGCTCAGCAAGGCCGGTTTTGTAGACGCCATTCACGGCAAGGGCGGCGGCTACCGTCTGAACCGGAAACCGGAGGAATACACTGTGGGCAGCATTTTGAAGCTAACGGAAGGCAGCCTTGCCGCCGTCAGCTGCACGGCCCAGGGCCCTGCCGCCTGCTCCCGGTCCACCTGCTGCCAGACCAAACCTATGTGGGACAGGCTGGACGCTATGATCGACAAGTTTTTTGAGGACATCACCCTGGCAGATTTGCTGGAAAACAACGAAAAATTGTGAGGTAATACTATGGCTATTTTAGCTCCCTCGATTCTTTCCTGCGACTATATGAATATGGAGCGGGACTTTGCCGCCTGTAAAGAAAACGGCGTCAAATGGCTCCATGTGGATGTGATGGACGGCATTTTTGTGCCCAACATCTCCTTCGGCATGGGTCTTGTGAAGTCCATGCGGAAGGTGACGGATCTGGTGCTGGATGTGCATCTGATGATCGACCGCCCCTTGCGGTATGTGGAGCAGTTCTGCGCCGCCGGCGCGGACTACCTGACCATCCATGTGGAGGCTGACACCCCCGAGAACACCCGGGCAGCTCTGCTGAAAATCAGAGAATTGGGCGTCAAGCCCGGCATTGTGGTCAAGCCCAACACCCCCGCGGAGGCAATTGAAACGTACTTACCTTTGGTGGATATGGTGCTGGTAATGACCGTGGAGCCCGGTTTCGGCGGACAGAAGTTCATGGCCCATATGATGCCCAAGGTCAAGCAGCTGCGCGCCATGCTGGACAAGGTCAATCCCACCTGCCACCTGGAAGTGGACGGCGGTGTGGATCTGAACACCGTGGTGGAGTGCCGGGAAAACGGCGCGGATGTATTCGTGGCGGGCTCTGCCTACTTTGGCGCCGCTGACAAGAAGGCTTTCACCCGGCAGATGGAAGCTTGATTTATGAAAAAATATTTTCTGATTTTTCTCATATCCATGATACCCATTGTGGAGCTGCGGGGCGCTATGCCCATCGCTATGGGCATGGACATTCCCTTTTACCAGGCGCTGCTCATTTGCGCTCTGGGAAATATGCTCCCCGTTCCCTTTATCTACTTTTTTGCCCGAAAAATCCTGTTATGGGGCCGGGACAAAAAGTACATCGGCCCCTTCTTCACCTTCTGCCTGGAAAAGGGGGAAAAGGCCGGCCGGAAACTGGCCAAGGTCGCCGGCCGGGGCGGTATGTTTATCGCGCTGATGCTCTTTGTAGGCATTCCCATTCCCGGCACAGGGGCGTGGACCGGCACGCTGGGCGCCAGCTTTTTGGATATGGGTTTTAAATCCACCGTGGCGTCCGTTTCCCTGGGCGTCGTCATCGCCGGCATTATTATGGCCCTTGCCAGCACCGGCGTATTCGCCATTTTCGGATTTTAAGGAGGAGAAAAAATGGACTGCATTTTCTGTAAAATCATTGCCGGAGATATCCCCTCCGCCAAGGTGTATGAGGATGAACTGGTGTACGCTTTCCGGGACATCAATCCCCAGGCGCCTACCCACATTCTGGTGATTCCCAAGGCCCATATCCCCAGCGTCAACCACATCACCGGGGAAAACAGCGCTGTTGTCAGCCACATTTTCCAGGTGATTCCCCAAATTGCCGCGGCCGAGGGCCTGACAAACGGCTACCGGGTGGTCTCCAACTGCGGGCTCGACGCCGGTCAGACGGTGCATCACCTGCATTTCCATATTCTGGGCGGCAAGACCCTTGCGTTGGAAATGGCTTGACAAATCCCCGTCATTCGCTATAATAACCTTAATCGCATAGTAGCTTTCGTCTTCGGGGAGCCGGACGCATCCGGCTGAGATTAGGCTTTGTGGCCTTGACCCGCGAACCTGATACGGTCAGTACCGTCGTAGGAAAAGATGCATAAATGAGATGCCTTTTGTATCGCATTGCACCTTGACGGGTTGCAATGCGATATATTACTTTTGGGCAATCCTAATTTCGGGTTGTCCTACCTACGAAGGAGGTACTCATTATGAAAAAGAAACCCCTGCGCGCCTTGACGGAAGGCGCCATCCTCATCGCACTGGCAGAGATTTTAAGTCTTCTGCCCCTGTACAAGTTCCCCTGGGGCGGCTCGGTGGACTTGGGTATGCTGCCCATCATCGTGTTCTGTGTCCGGCACGGCTTTGGACCGGGTCTGCTGGTGAGCTTCACCCACGGCATTTTGCAGGCGCTGCTGGGCAGCACCGGCGGTTTCGTGGGCTGGCAGAGCTTTTTGGGCGACTACCTGATCGCCTACGCCGTAGTAGGTGTTGCCGGCGTATTCCGGGGCAAGTTTGTCCCCGCCACGCTGATCGCCTGCCTTGCCCGTTTCCTGGTCCACTATGTGGTCGGCGCAACTATTTGGGCCGAATATATGCCGGAGACCTTCTTCGGTATGACCATGACCACCCCCTGGGTCTACTCGGCCCTGTACAACGGCTGTTATATGGTTCCCTGTACCGTTTTGGTGCTGGTTGCCGGCCTGCTCCTGATGAAAACTCCCGTAAGAAAATACTTTTTCCATCAGGATGTGTAAACGCAAAAACCTCCCTCTGATGAGGGAGGTTTTTTCATTAAATCGATCTCAAAATAAAGTATCCCAGCACCACGGCGCCCAAGGCGATGCGGTAAATGCCGAAGGAGGCAAAGCTGTGCTTGCGCACATATTCCATCAGACTCTTGATGACCAGCAAGCTCACCACAAAGCTCACCGCCAGACCCACTATCAGAATGGCGATCTCAGAACCGGTGGGCATCAGCGCTTCACCCTGCAGGATATCCAGCGCGTAGCTTGCTGCCTTCAAAGCGCTGGCGCCCAGCATGGTGGGAATGGCCAGGAAGAAACTGAACTCCGCGCCGGCAGCTCTGCCAACACCCAGCAGGATAGCGCCCAAAATGGTAGAGCCGGAACGGGATGTGCCGGGGATCAGCGCCAGACACTGAAACGCGCCGATCAAAAGCGCGGTTTTATAATCGATATCAAAGACATTCTCGATTTTGTTGCCCCGGGCATTGTTTCCCTTTTCCAGAAACAGAAATGCCACGCCGTAGACGATCAGCGCGATGGCCACCACCACATAATTGTAGAAATGTTCGTCCATCCACTCGTCCAGCGCGAAACCGATCACTGCCGAGGGGAGCACCGCCACGATCACCTTAAACCAGAGCTGCCAGGTGTTGCGCTTGGCAGCGGCATCTTTTTTCAGGGAGAAGGGATTCAGCTTTTGGAAGAACAGCACCACCACCGCGGCGATGGCGCCCAGCTGGATCACCACCTGGAACACCTCATAAAAGTCTTTTGTGACCTTCAGATTGATAAACTCGTCCAGCAGGATCATATGCCCTGTGGAGGAAATGGGCAGCCACTCGGTGATGCCTTCCACAATGCCAAACAGCACCGCTTTCAGCAATTCGATAATCGTATTCATAAGCGCCTCCTTGTTTGATTTCGTTCATCATACCACAAAACCTCTTTGGGTGCAACGGATTTTTCCCTTGTTCACATTTTACCCCGGAACTATTCACAAATTGTTCACCGCAAATCCTGTTTTTGCGGTATAATAAGAAAAAAAGAAAACTTTAGGAGGATTTGCTATGGCGATTTCCGTTTTGATTGTGGAAGACGATGCCAATATCCGGGAGCTGCTGCAGATGTATTTGGAGAAGGACGGCTATGCCGTCACCTTGGCTTCCGACGGCGGTCAGGGACTGGATAAGTTCCGGGCCATCCGGCCGGACCTTGTGCTGCTGGATGTGATGATGCCGGTGATGGACGGCTGGGCTGTGTGCAAGGCCATCCGGGCCGAGGGCAGTACCCCGGTGATTATGCTCACCGCCAAGGGCGAGACCGACGACAAAGTGACCGGTCTGAAAGCCGGCGCTGACGACTATGTGACCAAACCCTTTGAGATGAAGGAGCTTCTTGCACGGATCGAGGCCGTTCTCCGCCGGGCAGACCGGAACACGGAAATTATCAAGGCCCGCCGGCTGGTATTCGACAGGCTGGTCATTGATATGGACGCCTTTGAGCTGACCGTGGACGGCAAAAAAGTGGATACGCCCCCCAAGGAAATGGAGCTGCTCTTTTTCCTTGCCTCCTCTCCCAACCGGGTCTACACCCGCAATCAGCTTCTGGACGAGGTCTGGGGCTTCGATTACTTTGGCGATTCCCGCACTGTGGACGTTCACGTGAAGCGCCTGCGGGAAAAGCTGGAGGGCGTTTCCGACAAATGGAGCGTGAAAACCGTCTGGGGCGTCGGCTATAAGTTTGAGGTAATGGCAGGATGAAAACGACCTTCAGCCGCACCTTCTTCCCAGCCGCGATCATATTGCTGGCGGCTCTCTTGATGGTGGGCGCGTCCCTGCAGATGCTCCTGCGGAATATGCTGGCGCAGCAGAGTATGGATACCCTCCGCGCCAACTGCGCCACCATCTCCCAGCTGGCCTCTGCCTATTATACGGACGGAAGTATCTCTGATGACGACTTTTTCATTAATCTCTCGGTGGCCACCCAGGTAGGCGGCGCAGACGCGGTGATCTGCAACACCCAGGGCCGACTGGTGCTCTGCTCCGATTCCCCCATGGGCTGCGCCCATCAGGGAATGGTGGTGGAGGAAAGCTACCTAAAGGCCGTCTTCCGGGAGGGTGTTATGTCCGACAAGGGCCTTGTGAAAGGCCTTTATGAGGAGCAGCGGTATGTGGTGGGCATGCCCATTCGGGATGGCGCCACCGGCGTGCCGGTGGGTCTTGTGATTTTGTCCACTCCCGAATCCAAAGCGTTGGCGCTCCTGGACTCCCTGGCCGACACCTATATGCTGGTGAGCGTACTGATAATCGTAGCTGGCGTGGCGGTGATCACCTTCATGGCCCGGAAACACTCCTCTCCTTTGCAGGAGATGGCCAAGGCTGCCCGTAATTTCGGCCACGGCCAGTTGGACTCCCGGGTGGATGTGGATGAGCATTCTCCCAGGGAAATCCAGTCTTTGGCTCTGGCCTTTAACAACATGGCTTCTTCTCTGCAGAAAAGTGAGTACCAGCGTCAGGAGTTCGTAGCCAATGTATCCCACGAGTTAAAAACCCCTATGACCACCATCTCCGGCTACCTGGACGGTATGCTGGACGGCACGATCCCACCGGAGCGCCATGCCCATTATATGCGCCTGGTATCGGATGAAACCAAGCGGCTGAACCGGCTGGTAAAGAGCATGCTGGAGATCTCCCGAATGCAGGATCAGGAGGGAATCCCCCCCGAAAAGCTGTGCCGGTTTGACCTTGCCGAATGTGTGGGCCAGGTACTGATCACCTTTGAACAGAAGATCACCCAAAAGGGTCTTACGGTGGATGTTTCCTTCCCGGAGCACGCCGTCTACACCTGGGCCAGCCAGGACGCCATCACCCAGGTAGTTTACAACCTGGTGGACAATGCCGTGAAGTTCTGCTCCGACGGCGGTACGCTGACTGCCTCTATCCGCGCCGGCAGCGACAAGCTCTATGTGACCGTCGGCAACACCGGTGACACCATCCCGCCGGAGGAGCTGCCTTTGGTTTTCGACCGTTTCCACAAGCTGGACAAGAGCCGCGCCCGGAACCGGGATGGCTGGGGTCTGGGCCTTTACATCGTGAAAACGCTCATATGCCGTCACGGAGAAGATATCTCCGTCACCAGCGAGGACGGCCGCACAGAGTTTACGTTTACTCTGCCCCTTGCAAACTAATCCCCAAAATCGAGGTTATCCCATGGATCAAAACAATCACCAATATTCCACCGGCAGCACCCGCCCCAAAAAAGAGCATAACGGCCTTGTGGCTTTCCTGCTGATCTGCGTGATCTTTCTGGGCGGTCTTGTCAGCGTTCTGAGTTTTATGAATGTGCAGCTGTTCCGGAGGCTGAACGAGGCGGAAAAGACCGCCAATGTATCCTTCCATCAGGCAGACTCCGCTCCGGCGGATACCAGAGCGGAGATGACGCCCGCCAGCGTCGAGTTTGGGGGCATGACCCTGCTGGAAATCTCCACCCAGTACCGGAATCTGTATTCCTTGCCCCAAGGCCTTTATGTTGCCCATATTGCCCCCGGCTCTCAGGCGGAGAGTTTCGGAATCGCGGCCGGCGACCTGTTGGTGGCGGTCAACAGTGAAAACATCTCCTCCCTGGAGGAATTGCAGACCCTCCAATGGCCGGCGGACCTGACTTTTTACCGGGACGGGCAGGAGAACACCTATCCGTTCTCCCTTGGGGAAAGCTAAAAGGAGTTTCTATGGAACCTATTTACAGACAACAGTTTGAAATCTCACATATCCACACCGACCCCTTCGGTAGAGCCAAGCCGTCGGTACTGCTGTATCTGGTGCAGGAGGCCGCCGGCGCCCACTGCAGTCTTTTGGCGGTAGACCGGGAGACCCTGTCCCACAAGCACCTGTTTTGGGCGGTCACCCGCAACCGGGTGCAGATCACCCGTCTGCCCCGCCTCCACGAAACCATCACCGTAGAGACCTGGCCCATGCCCACCACGAAAGTGGCCTATCCCCGGTCGGTGGTGGCGTATGACCAGGAGGGAAATGAGCTCTTCCGCTCCATCAGCCTGTGGGTGCTGATGGACAGCCGTACCCGGGCAATGATCCTGCCGGGCAAAAGCGGCGTTGTGGTGGACGGCACCCTCACCGGCACGGAGCTGACTGTGCCTCACGCCATCGCCACCCGACCTATGGAACACACCGTAAGTCGCACCGTGGGCTACTCTCTGCTGGACCAGAACGGCCATATGAACAACACCCGGTATATGGACTGGGTGGACGATCTGCTCCCCAGCGCCTTCCACAAAGACCATCCCGTCCAGGAGTTTACGATCTGCTACATGAACGAAGCCCGGGAGGGAGAGGATATTCAGGTGGGATACAGCCTTTCTGACGGCCCGATCCTAACCGTGGACGCCCACCGGACCGGCGAGCGGATCTTCTCTGCGCAAGTTTATTTTTGACAGTTTTCTGTAAACCGATTTTTTTCGGCAGCTTTTTCCCTCACAAAACCTATATTTTCAACAACCCTCTGCAAAATCAAAGCTTGCAGAGGGTTTACTTCGCTTTCTCTGTGGAAAACTCTGTGGATAGTGGGGATAACTCCCGTTTACATAACACCATTTTTTCACCGGCTTTTTCTGTTTATGTAAACCGATATTCCGTCGCGTATCCTACCGTTTTTTTCTCGCCGGGGGCTTCTTTTCCTTTTTCAGCACATCTATTGTTTTACACCGTGGGGGCGGGAGGGGTCCCCGGGAAAAAAACCGCAAAAAAATGTAGACTTTTCCTTTTCCATATGATAAGATGTATGCGGTGGAAATTGGACTTTACCAAGATTTCTGCCCCTGCTAACGGAGGAACACGGCTGTATTCGGAGTCATTTCCGGGCCTTTCTGCCGGAAGCGAATCCATTAAATTAGCGGCACCGCCGCATACTATTATCAGGAGGAAACAAAACATGCAGATCAACCTTGAAAAGTATGGCATTACCGGTACTACCGAGATTGTCTACAACCCTACTTATGAGCAGCTGTTCGAGGCTGAGATGGACCCCACTCTGGAAGGCTTTGACAAGGGCCAGCTGACTGAGCTGGGCGCTGTCAACGTCATGACCGGCATCTACACCGGCCGTTCCCCCAAAGACAAGTTCATCGTTATGGACGAGACCTCCAAGGACACCGTGTGGTGGACCTCCAAGGAGTTCGCTAACGACAACAAGCCCGCTTCCGTCGAAGCATGGAACGTTTGCAAGGAACTGGCTCTGAAGCAGCTGTCCAACAAGAAGCTGTACGTCATGGACCTGTTCTGCGGCACCAACAAGGACTCCCGCATGGCTATCCGTTTCATCGTGGAAGTGGCATGGCAGGCTCACTTCGTTAAGAACATGTTCATCACTCCTTCCGAGGAAGGGCTGAAGAACTTCGAGCCCGACTTCGTCATCTACAACGCTTCCAAGGCTAAGGTCGAGAACTTCAAGGAGCTGGGTCTGGACAAGTCGGATCGTAGCCATGTCGTTCTGTGAGCCAAGGAGCT
>JAZKZN010000019.1:0-1674 GCA_045612705.1 Faecousia sp.
ATCTTTAGCCAAGGAGTAATAATCATCCAGATAATACATACTCCCCCACAAATGAATATCAAAATCTCGAGGGTCGCCAACATTAAGCGCCAAGCGGTACATAGTAGATGATATTTCTTCTTTGCTCATTCTATTTGTGTAATAAGCATTCTGGAAATAAGCTCTCAACCTGTCGCAAACAACCGCTTCGTCAAATGGCTGTTCCATACAGAAATTGTGAAGCACAGAAATTGTTTTGTTAATATCAGACCCACAGCAAGCAAGTTCCAAAACGATATTGCTTAATGGATTTTCGGATTCTAAATAATAGTTCAACCATTCATCATAGCCGTCGTCCAAACCCGTCATTAGCATAAGCTTATGGTAAAATGCATCCTCTCGTTTCAAGAAACTCACCTCTTTGTCAAATTCAAGTTTTGCGAACTGGCGCGGGAGCGCCCTAGGCTCCCTTGGGTAAAGGCTGCGCCCGCAGGCGCGTGCAGAGCGCAACCGCCCGGAGGGCGGCTCTTGGCGCGGAGCTGAGCTGTCAGCGAAGCTGACTGAGGGAGAGAAAATGTTGCGATTATTACCGCATATCGTAGATATACAAAACTTTTAGACTCTCTCCCCCAGCCACGGCTTACGCCGTGCCAGCCCCCTCCCAGAGGGGGCCTGGCAGGTTATAATCTGAAGTGCAACACCAAAAATAAAATAAGACAATATGCAAACCTTAGTGTAAAATGTAGTTACCACACAAACAAACTACACGGAGGTAAGCATATTGTCCTACACACATTTTACACTAGAAGAAAGAAAATATCTACAACAACTTTTATCAGAGGACCGATCTTTTCGGGAAATTGCAGCCATTCTTGGACGCAATGTTTCCAGCGTTAGCAGAGAGGTAAAACGTAATCGTTCAAAGCATCCTCAATACCGCAAGCTATATAATCGCTACGGCTATAATCATTGGCGAGCCAATACTCTCTATATCTGTCGCCGCCGGGAACAGAACCGCCAGGCTCTGAAGCCCGGCACGCCGGAATGGGATTATATCATTGCCGGATTGCAGCATTATTGGTCACCGGAAACGATTTGTGGTCGCTGGCATAAGGAATTTCCTGAAAGAAAGCCGCTTTGTGTATCGACTATCTATCGGTACATAAGAGCAGGAAGATTCCCTAAAATTAGTGCAAAACAGCATCTCAGACGCCGTGGGAAGCGGATCCAGACCCGGAATGCCAACTACAACAGTATCCAGCCTGACCGTATCATCCCTGAGTGGCCAGACGAGATCCGCAACCGGGTCAGGATCGGTGACTGGGAAGGAGATACCGTGTATGGTGGTGTTGGCAAAGGACTGTTGGTAACATTGGTAGACCGCAAAAGTCGGCATCTTAAGATGGGATTGCTTGCAGCCAGAACAGCAGAAGATACCAGAAAAGTCATTGAGAAGCTGCTGCGTGGACTTCCTGTTAAAAGTGTCAGTTTAGACAACGGTTCCGAATTTTCTGAGTTCCGAAAGTTAGAAGAGCACCTTCACACCCTTGTCTACTTTGCCGAGCCACATAAACCTTGGCAGCGCGGAACAAACGAGAATACAAACGATATTGTGAGATTTTTCTTTCCAAAAGGTTTTGATTTTAGGACAGTTACCGATGAAGATATTCAGATTGTTGAAGATCTCATCAATAA
>JAZKZN010000020.1:0-13957 GCA_045612705.1 Faecousia sp.
GGCCTGAATGTCCAGCCTGAGTCCGTTGTTATGGATATCGGTACTGCCGCTGTGGGCTACGGCTACGAGTACGCAGCTTCCACCTTCGACCGCATCCGCCTGGCCGCTCTGGCTCAGTCCGATGCTGACCTGCAGATGCCCATTCTGGCTGCTGTCTGCAACGACACCTGGGGCGTTAAGGAATCCTCCGCTTCCGAAGAGGACGAGCCCGCTTGGGGTTGCCGTGAGGAGCGCGCCATTTCCATGGAAGTGGCCACCGCTGCTGCTGACCTGACCGGCGGCGCGGACGCAGTTGTTCTGCGTCACCCTGCATCCGTGGCTACCATCAAGAAGTTCATCACTGAACTGGTCTAAGAAGGAGGATACATACAATGGCTTTGAAAGGTCTTGATATTTTTAAGCTGTCTCCTAAGAAGAACTGTAAGGAGTGCGGCAGCCCCACCTGTATGGCATTCTGCATGAAGGTGGCTCAGGGCGCTGTGGAGATCGACAAGTGCCCCTACTTCTCTGACGATGCAAAGGCAATGCTCAACGAGCAGACTGCACCTCCCATGAAGACCATCACCGTCGGTGAGCACAAGCTGGGCGGCGAGACTGTTCTGTTCCGTCACGAGAAGACCCTGGTCAATAAGAGCCTGTTCGCCGTGAAGGTTTGCACCTGCATGGACGAGGCTACCGTGGATGCCAAGCTGGCTGAGGTGGCTAAGGTTGATTACGAGCGTATCGGCGAGCGTATGTATGTGGAGTTCATCTTCGTGGCCAACAACCAGAATGACCCCGCAGTCTACGCTGAACTGGTGAAGAAGGCCGCTGCTACCGGCCGCGCCCTGGTCCTGGAGTGCTGGGATGTAGAGTGCGCCAAGGCTGCTCTTGCCGTCTGCGGCAAGGATGTGATCCTGGACGGCGCTACCCCCGCCAACTGGGAAGCTATGAGCGCTGTCGCTGCTGAAGCTGGCGTTGCTCTGGGCGTATGGGCAGAGAACATCTCCGACCTGTATGACACCGTAAAGAATCTGGAAGCCAAGGGCAATAAGAACCTGGTCCTGGATGTCACCGGCAAGACCGCTAAGGAGACTCTGGCCAATGCTGTTCTGGTCCGCCGCACCGCTATTAAGGATGGCGACCGTTCCTTCGGCTATCCCTCTATCGTGAACCTGTCTAAGATCGCCGGTAACGACAGCCGCCTGGAGACTGCTCTGGCTGCTCTGTTCGTTGAGAAGTACGGCTCCATCATTGTGATGAACACCATGTCCTACGCTCAGGCTCTGCCTCTGTACGGCCTGCGTCAGAACATCTTTACCGATCCTCAGAAGCCTATGAAGGTGGAAGCTAAGGTTTACCCCATCAACGGCGCTGACGAGAACGCACCCGTCGCTCTGACTGTTGACTTCGCTCTGACTTACTTCCTGGTCTCCGGCGAACTGGAGCGCTCCGGCGCACCCGTGAACCTGGTGATCTCCGATGCTTCCGGCATGTCCGTTCTGACTGCCTGGGCTGCAGGTAAGTTCTCTTCCTCCTCCATCAAGAAGACTTTTGATGAGCTGGATCTGGCAAACAAGATCAAGAACCGCACCCTGATCATCCCCGGCAAGGTTGCCGTTATGAAGGGTGAGATTCAGGAAAAGCTGCCTGAGTGGAACGTTGTCGTTGGTCCTCTGGAGGCTGTTCAGCTGCCCAAGTACATGAAGGACAAGGAATACGAAGGCGCCGTTAAGGCTGCCGAGGCTGAGCGTGCAGCAAAGGCCGGCACCGTGCAGGAAGAAGTCAAGGAACTGTCCTTCGACGAACTGCTGGCTACCAGAGTTCCCAAGATCGAAGTGGTGGATATGGGCGTATCCTACAAGGGCCACAACCCCGAGTCCCAGACCTTCGTCACCATCGGCGAGCGTATCCACTGCATCGCTCCTGTGATCCGCAAGGCTATGGACGAGCGTGATCCCGAGCCCATTCTGAAGCGTGCTGCTGAGCAGATCGCTGCCGGCGCTACCTACCTGGATGTGAACATCGGACCTGCTGAGAAGGACGGCCCCGAGCGTATGATGTGGGCAGTTAAGCTGCTGCAGGAGAACTTCAACAATGTGCCTCTGGCTCTGGATACTGCCAATATGAAGGCTATCGAAGCCGGCATCAAGGTTTACAACCGCACCAACGGCAAGCCCATCGTCAACTCTGCTGACGCCGGCTCCCGTATCGGCTACATCGACCTGGCAGCTGCCAATGATGCTATCTGTATCGCACTGTGCTCCGCTGACGGTATCGCTAAGGACAACGAAGAGCGTATGGTCCACTGTGACAATATGCTGGAGCGCGGCATGAGCCTGGGTATGGATGCTACCGACCTGTGGTTTGACCCCCTGTTCCTGGTTGTCAAGGGTATGCAGGACAAGCAGATGGAAGTTCTGGAAGCCATCAAGATGTTCTCCGAAAAGGGCCTGAAGTCCACCGGTGGTCTGTCCAACAACTCCAACGGCGCACCTAAGGAAGTCCGTCCCATTATGGACTCCGCTCTGGTCGCTATGTGTATGATGCAGGGTCTGACCTCCGCGATCGTGAACCCCAACGACCGCCGTCTGATGGAGACCATCAAGTCCTGTGACATTTTCAAGAACCATATGCTGTACTCTGACAGCTATCTGGATCTGTAAGGAACATCCCCGCGTTTTCTAGGCTGGGAGGGAGATACCTCCCTCTCAGCCTTTGCGCTTTTTTGACCTGCTATGCGGGGGAGAGGAGCGTAGCAAAATCATATATTTAGCCTGCGGGCGCGATATAAATTAACGTTTTTAGGAGGATTTTGATATGAGTGTATTGACCGATCTGATTTACGGCGGTTCCAATGCCGTAGCAGGGCTGACTGAGGGCGCTGTCAACGCTGCCATCGAAAAGTATGGCGCAGACCATCCTGTAGCTTTCCCCGACACTGCTTATTATTTCCCCACTATTTACGCCGCAACCGGCGTAAAGGTAAAGACTCTGGGCGACCTGACCGCTTGCGTTGGCGTGCTGAAGAGCCTCATCACCAACCAGGAAGACCTGGGTCAGGCGCTGAATGCCGGTCTGGCTACCGCTGTGGGCGCTGAGATCATCGAGGGTCTGAAGTATGCCGAGGGCGGCAATCCCTATGAGAATGAGTCCGGTATCGGTTTTGTTCCCGATCCCATCATTCGTTCTCTGGGCGTGCCTCTGGTCACCGGCGATATCCCCGGCGTGGCAGTTGTTCTGGGCAAGGCTGACGATCCCGCTGAAGTAGTGAAGGTTGTCAAGGACTACCAGTCCAAGGGCATCATGACCTTTATGGTAGGCGATGTCATCGAGCAGTGCGCTGAGGGCGGTGTCCGTATGGGCCTGGAGTTCCGCGTGATCCCCCTGGGCCACGACGTCACCTCCGTTATCCATGTTGTCACCGTTGCCGTCCGTGCAGCGCTGATCTTCGGTAATGTGCAGCCCGGCGACCTGGGCGGCCTGCTGGAGTACACCAAGAACAGGGTCCCTGCATTTGTGAACACCTTCGGCGCAATCGATGCCGTTGTGGTTTCTGCCGGTGCAGGCGCAATCGCACTGGGCTTCCCTGTAGTTGTGGATATCGACCTGGGCGAGAACCAGGTTCCCGGCGCTCTGGAGTCTGTTTGCGACCACAATGAGACCGTGAAGAAGTCTCTGGAGCTGCGGAATATTAAGATTAAGACTACTGAGCTGCCCATTCCTGTTGCATTTGCAGCCGCCTTTGAGGGTGAGATCATCCGTAAGGCCGATATGCACAACGAGTTCTGGTCTTCCAAGAATCCTACTGCTGAGCTGGTTGTGATGCGGGAACTGAACGAGGTAGAGGATCACAAGATCACCATCGTCGGTCCCGATCTGGACGCTGAGAAGGATCTGGCTCTGGCTACTTATGTTGAGGTCGCCGGCAAGAAGATGCAGGTTGACTTTGAGTCTGTTATCGAGCGTAAGTTTCACGCTTGGTTCAACTATATGGAAGGTGTTATGCACACCGGCCAGCGCAACCAGGTCCGTGTCCGCGTCAGCAATGCTGCTTACGAGGCAGGCCTGCGCCTGAAGGACTTCGCTGAGGTTCTGTATGTGATGATCATGAATGAGTTTGATGCTGTTGTGGACAAGTGCCAGATCACTCTGATCACCGATGCTGTTGAGGCCGGCAAGTTCCGCGATGAGATTGCAATGCCTCGCTACGCCCAGCGCGACGACCGTCTGGCATCTATGACCGACGAAGCCGTTGATCGCTACTACACCTGCATTCTGTGCCAGTCCTTTGCTCCTGCCCACTGCTGCGTGGTCACACCCGAGCGTCTGGGCCTGTGCGGCGCAGTGTCCTGGCTGGATGCCAAGGCAACCAACGAGCTGGATCCCAACGGTCCTTGCCAGCCCATCGAAAAGAAGGGCCTGCTGGACGAGCGCACCGGCCGTTATGAGGAAGTTAACCGCATGATCAAGGAAGCCACTCACGGCGCAGTGGAGAATGTCACGCTGTACTCCATCCTGGAAGATCCCATGACTTCCTGCGGCTGCTTCGAGTGTATCTGCGGCATCGAGGCTGTATCCAGTGGCGTTATCGTGGTCAACCGTGAGTACAAGGGTATGACTCCTGCCGGTATGACCTTCGGCGAGCTGGCATCTTGCACCGGCGGCGGTGTGCAGACTCCCGGCTTTATGGGTCACGGCCGTCACTTCATCGCTTCCAAGAAGTTCCTGGCTGCTGAGGGCGGCATCGAGCGTATCGTTTGGATGCCCAAGGAACTGAAGGACGATGTGGCAGAGCGCCTGAACAAGACCGCTCTGGAACTGTATGGCATTGAGAACTTCTCCGACATGGTAGCTGACGAGACCGTCACCTGCGATGCCGAGGAACTGATCTCCTGGCTGACCGAGAAGGGTCACCCGGTTCTGGGCCTGGATCCTCTGATGTAATAAGCAATAAAAATAAGGGGTGCTTAGCACCCCTTATTTTTTGTTTTAATCCCGTCTTTGACCGACGGTATGATAAGTTTCGCAGAAGCGGCCGGCAAAGGACGGCTCGCGACCTGCAGCGTAAAGGTGGGAGATGTCGCCGAAAGCGCTCATGCGGAAATAAGCAATGCCCTCGCGGCGCTCCTCGGTGTTTAAGGTGGTCACAGAGGCGGGGGCAGCGCAGGTGCCGTGCCAAAGAACCATGGGCGAGACATTCAGCAGATGGCTCAGAAGGACACATTCTACACCGAAGTGGCAAAACAAAACGATAGTGTCTTCGTTAGCCTTTTCCGCCCGGTAGAGATTTCCTTCCCGGACATAGCCGTGCTGGGCAAGAAGTTTGTCCAGCTCTCCTGTCACATAACGGTACCGGTCTGTGGCGCCGCCTCGGATCATAATATCTGTTTCGGTCCAAGTTTCCCGGGAGAAATACGCCGGCTCATTCGTCCAGTCTGCCGGGAGCCAGTCCCAGGCGATGGAGTGATTTTCACTACCCGGCTTTACAATGTTGCAACGAAACTCCTCCAACCAGGGAAGTGTTTCCGCAGTCCGTCCAATACGCTCAAGAGTGCAATTTGCTGTGTCCTGCGCCCGTCCCAGGGGGGACACATAGAAGGCCTTTACATCCAGTTTGCACATCCGGTCGGCAAGGAGCCGGGCTTCCTCCCAGCCGGTGGGAGTCAGGGAATCGATAGAGTAGTCAGGGTCTGCGTGACGGATAATTATCAGTTTCATAGGAATCGCTCCTTATATTTTTTGCTATTATAACAACTGTTTCCGGATTTGACAAGTAGACAAAGGAGATGTTTTTTGCGGTGTTTCGGTAGACAGGAATTGAAAAATATGCTACAATTACCGGAAAGAAACCAAGGAAAGGTATAAAACTATGCCAAAAGTGATATTTCAAATCGAGGGAGCAAATCCTGTTGAGATCGCCTGTAATGCCGGTGATAATCTGCTGGAACTGGCCCGACGGGCTAATGTGGCCATTGACGCCCCATGCTCCGGCAACGGCTCTTGCGGTAAATGCCGTGTAAAGCTGGTGGATGGAGAAGTGGAGACCATTCCGTCCCGCCATATTACCCAGGAGGAGTTTGATGCCGGCTGGCGGCTGTCCTGCAACTGCAAGGTGGTGGGCGACTGCACTGTATTCGTGCCGGATATCGCCTCTGCCTATCAGAGCCGAATGAAGACTGCTGACCTGAGCAGTCCTAAGGAGATCGCCATTTTCGAGGATTGCCAGGCTCAGCTGCGGGAGAGCGGAATCGTATTTACAAATAATTTCCGTTCCGTGGTGGTGGAGATGGCAGAGCCGACTTTGGACGACACAATGCCCGATAATGAGCGGTTTACCTGGGCCGTCAGCGAAGCGCTGGGTGTGGAAAAGGTGAAAATCCCCTTTGCTGTGATGGTAAAGCTGGCTTCCACTCTTCGACAGCACAACTTCCGCGTCTGCGTGAAGGGTGAGGTGCAGGGCGATACCTTCCTGTGCATGGAAATTTGCGATCCTGCGGATATGGCGATCGTAGGCTGCGCTATCGATATCGGCACCACCACGGTCACCATGGTACTTACCGACCTGACCACCGGCAAACTTTTAGCCAAGGGTTCTTCCGGCAACGGCCAGATCCGCTACGGCGCAGATGTGATCAACCGGATCATTGAGCAGGGAAGACCCGGTGGCAAAAAGAAGCTGCAGGACGCCATTGTGAAAGAGACCCTCACGCCCATTATTGCCAATCTGTGCAGAGCTGCGGATATCTCTGCCCGGAGTATTCTCCGGCTTTGCGTGGCAGCGAACACCACGATGAACCACCTGTTTGTGGGCGTGGATGCAGAAAGTGTGCGTATGGAGCCTTATATTCCCAGCTTCTTCAGTTGGGAGGGCTTAACCGCCGGTGATCTGAAGCTGCCTGCAAACCCCCTTGCGCCTGTACAGATCGCCCCCAATATCGGCTCTTATGTGGGCGGCGATATTACCGCCGGCACATTGGCGACCGGTCTGTGGGATCGGGACGAAATGAGCCTGTTTATCGATCTTGGTACCAACGGCGAGATCGTATTTGGCAACCGGGACTTTATGATGTCCTGCGCCTGCTCTGCAGGCCCTGCCTTTGAGGGCGGCGACATCTCCTGCGGTATGCGCGCCACAGACGGCGCTATTGAAGCCTGCCAGATTGACAAACTTACTATGGAGCCCACCCTTACCATCGTAGGTGAGGTAGGTCAGAAGCCTGTGGGCATCTGCGGCTCCGGTATTATTGATATTATTTCTGAGCTTTTCCGCTGCGGTATTATCAATGCCAAGGGCCTCTTTGTCCGGGAGGGCGAACGGGTCAAGCGGGATGCCCACGGTATGGGCAGATACCTGCTGGCAAGGGCAGAGGAGTCTGAAACTGGCCGGGAGATCTACCTGAATGAGGTGGATATTGACAATTTTATCCGGGCAAAGGGCGCGATTTTCTCAGCCATCGACACATTGCTGAACGCCGTAGATATGACGGCCGACTGCATCGATACTGTCTATGTGGCGGGCGGCATCGGCTCCGGTATTAATATGAAAAACTCTGTCAATATCGGCATGTTGCCGGATGTGGATCTGGAAAAGTACCGCTATATCGGCAATTCCTCTCTTACCGGCGCCTACGCAATGGTGATGAGCGACCAGGCAGATGCAAAATGCACCGAACTGGGCGCCAATATGACCTACCTGGAACTGTCTACCCACCCCGGATATATGGATGCCTTCGTGGCGGCTTGCTTCCTGCCCCATACAGATGCAAGACTGTTCCCCAATTCTGTTCAGGAGATGTAATATGCAGATCGAAAACCATAAGGAAGAAGTGCCTTTTGCCTATTATGAAGAGAAGTTCCGCGCTCTGGATCCGGCGGATGTGACAGCCAGACTGTCTGATGTCACCTGGGACGGCGCCGCATTTTCTCTGAAACTGCTGGGCAGAACATTCTCTGTCACCCATCCGGTCTATTCGATAACTGCCGCTGATGGTGGCTCTGTGCCGCCCCTGGCTACTCAGACGTTCCTGCTGCGGTATCTGCTGGAATGTAAGGATGTGGTCTGGAAAGGGGAGTGGAAGACCTTCCGGGAGATGCCATGGGGAGAGATGTACATCAAACCCTATACTGGCCGGGTGCTGACCCGCGCTGCATTCACATTGGGCACACGGCTGGATGCCTTCCGCAAGGCGGCGGAGAAAATGGGCGCTACTGCCGTGCCTCACGGGGATGCCGGCTATTTGTTTGAACTGGTGGGCGGCTACCGAATGCAGATTTTGGCGTGGGCAGGGGATGAGGAGTTTCCTCCCAATGCCCAGGTGATCTACTCCGATAATTTTGCAGAGGGCTTTGCCGCAGAAGACCGTGTGGTCGCCGGCGATATTCTGATCTCCACCATCAAGGCGAATATGTAAGAAAAATCCCACCTCTATGAGGTGGGATTTAGTTTGTAAAATCAACGCCTTTCCGCTCTCGCCAGTAGGTGAGGGCGTCTTCGATGCAGCGCTCCGGCAGATCAAAATACTCCGCCAGCTGCCACAGTTCCGTATAGCCGTCAGAAAAGGCGGCACGGAAGGCCTCCTCTGTCAAATAATTCTCCGTGACCCACTTGGCTGCTCGGTATTCGCTGCGTTCCACCAGTTCATATGGACTGTCCACCTTGTGGAGTGCGCCGGTGGCAACATGGCCCATTTCGTGAAAGCATACGCCCCGCAAAAGCCGGGTGGATTGGATCTTAGTGAAATCCAAAAATACTGCATAATAGCCATCGTCCCGCACTGTGGCGCCCGGCTGGGGACAACCATCATAGGCGATCACATCTACCTGGTGGTCTTTGCAGTAGCTGTAAAAATCAGAAAGTTCAAACACGCTTATTTCCCCTGTCGTGCTGCCCGCCTTTCCCGCATCAGCCGGACCATATCCCGGACAGTCTCCTTCTCCTCTTCGTTCAGTTCCTTAAAATCGCCGTAAAAAGCCACATCCACTTGGTCGAGAATATCGCTGCCGGCGGCAGATGCCGCAGCCGCTTGCCCCAGCAAGAAGCCAACGGATACGCCAAAAAAGCTGGCAATTTTTTGCGCAGTTTCTGCGCTGACCGATTTCTTCCTGCCCATCTTCAGGTCGGTGATCAGACTGCGGCTGAGATTCAGCTCGTCGCAAAGACGACCGGGGCGGATGTTCTTTTCCGCGCAAAGGGACTGGATGCGTTCGTACAGATTTTCCATAATTACCTCCGGCAAGGCAGGATATTCCTGCTGCTGCGTGTCGTGTACTCGATTGCGGTTAAAAAGTACGCAACCGCGAATTAAATGTTGGGTGTGCTTACATTTTAGTACACGAACAAGTACTTGTCAACAGTAATTGTCGAAAAAAGTCGAAAGATTTTCCTGTTGCCATGGGTTGGAAAAATCCTGAAAGCGCAAGTCCCGCTAATAGATTGTGGCATTTTCCTGCCGGACGACATAAGAATAAATTAATTCTGGTCCAATAAATCGCCCTAAATTGAGGGCTTTTTCGACAATGGTTCTTCTGAAGCGACGGAAAATAACCCTTGACAAGACAAAGCTGCTATGCTACAATATCTAAGCACTCGAGAGTGCCACCTAAATATCGCGGAGTAGAGCAGTTGGAAGCTCGTCGGGCTCATAACCCGGAGGTCGTAGGTTCGAGTCCTGCCTCCGCAACCATATCGAGTGTTCATAACGGATTTGAGTTATGGACACTCGATTTTTATTTTCAGCTATATAGCTGCTTAATCGTCCTATTAATCGGACATATCATGTGATACAATTTCTTTAGAAAAAGGAAAGGAAGTAACACCATGGATGTTGGATTAAGAGATGATATGAATGAGTTTGACGGATACCTCTTGTTGAAATTTACCACCAAGAAAGAATTCCAAAGAGATTTTTTGAATGGAAAGATATTCTTTAATACTGCCGATTTTTTCTCAAGATGCGATGACAAAGGTAGAGGAGATGCAGATGAAGGCAACACCTTTATCATCGATTACAAAAATCCAGGACTTAAGGCAGCAAATCTCGAAAAGGTAGGCGATTCGTATGCTGTTGTGGTTCGGGATTATTCTGCAAATCCCGAAGAATACAGGAAAGGTACTATTTGGGAATACTCTGCAGCTATTAACCGAAACAGAAAGATCTTGTCGATGTATACGATGTTTGTTAATATAGCGCATCAACAGATTGAACCGACTTCCAAGAAGATGAAAGAAGAATTTGGTCGCTATGGAATACTTATTACAGACAGACAAGAATTCTTTAGGCGAGTTTTTGATGCAGTTGCCCAAAATCCAAAATATTCAGATTTACAAATGGGCTTTGTTTCGTACATGCCGAAAGAACAGCAAGTTGGTCTAATGGATTGGAATCCTTTTATTAAAAGGGATCGGTTTGCTTATCAAAAGGAGTTTCGAATCGCCTTTGTTTCTGACAATGAAAATGCGGTGAAATTAGATTTGGGTTGTTCAATCAAAGACATTGCTGTACCAATTATGGTCGATGATATTGATGAAATTCATTTTAACGACGGAAAACTCCTTTATCCAACTGTTTGGACTCAGAGAAAATCGGCAATCAAGCGCTTTTTCAAGGGGTTAGTACAGCAAACAATGCTTCTCTTTAAAAAGTGATGCATCGCCTCTTTGAATAATGCCACATTTTGTTTTTGGTGAATGAGCAGGCTTTTGGGCCTGCTCATTTTTTATGCGCTTTGGGTGACATATTCAACTGCTACGCCTTTTCGTGTGTCGGCGGTGTAGTTATCACCATCGTCCGGGATCTCAATAACACCCACGAATTTGTAGTGGATCATAATGCGCTGAGTGCGGTTTTTGCCAGTGCCCTCCGTTTCATACACATCGATGTGATCGATCAGTTCCCGGAGCAGTGGTGCGGTCAAGGTTTGCATCTCCATGAATTTGCGGATGGCATGGATAAACTGATCTTTGTTGGTCTGCATGGAATCCAGATCGGAGATACTGCCACGCAGCTCCACAATCTTCTCTTTCAATTCCATGCGCTCCACTTCGTACTTGTGGGACAGCTGCAAGAACCATTCGTCGGTGACCTTGCCTTCCACATTGTCCTCGTACAGCTTCTCAAACAGTTCTGCCACCTTGTTGTTCCGGGCGATGCACCGCTGTAGCTTAGCCTCCATATACTTCTTTTCTGCAATCATATCCGAATTGGTTTTCTGTGCCAGCAACTCTGCAAATACATCCTCGTCGCTTCTCAGAAATGCTGCCATGCGCTGAAGTTCCCACATGACCACCTGTTCAATGGCATCTGCACGGATGTAGTGTCGGGTTTCGCAACTGCCCCTGGTGTCGCTCTTGTAGTTGGAGCAACTGAAGAAGTGGATATCCCGGTTGATGGTATTGATGTGATACCACAGCTTGCTGCCGCAATCCGCGCAGTATAATAGATCTGCGAACATGTTCTTCCCACCGTTCTCCACTTTTGGAGCACGGTGCTTTGTTTTGCCTACCATCTTCTGCACCTGCTCAAAGGTTTCACGGTCAATGATTGGTTCATGTACATTCTTGAAGATGACCCAGTTTTCTTCTGGGTTCTCCAAGCGGGTCTTGTTTTTGAATGACTTGGAGTATGTTTTGAAGTTGATAATGTCACCGCAGTATTCCTGGTTGGCAAGGATCTTGGCAATGCTGGACTTGCTCCATTTGTAGGGATCGGGTTGCACCCGTTTGCCGCCTCGCTTCAAACCAAGGGAGTACCAGTAGGCCATGGGGATCAGCACTTTCCGTTCCTGCAAGATACGGGCAATGGTTTCCTGCCCCTTCCCCTCCAGACACATCCGAAAGATATCCCGGACAACATCTGCGGCATAGGCATCTACGATCCACTTCTTCTTGTTCTCCGCGGACTTCAGATAGCCATAGGGCGGTTGGGAAAGGGGTTCTCCTGCATTACCACGAAGCCGGTGAGAGGATCGCACCTTGCGGCTGATGTCACGGGCATACATCTCGTTCATTACATTACGGAAGGGTGCAAGCTCGTTTTCTCCATCCGCACTGTCCACACAATCGTTGACTGCAATGAAGCGGATGTTCCGATCCGGGAAGTAGGTGTCAGTATAGTATCCCACCTGCAAATAATCTCTGCCCAAACGGGACATATCCTTGACGATCAGCACAGACACATATCCCAGATCCATATCTTCCAGCAGCTTTTGAAAGCCGGGGCGATTGAAGTTGGTGCCGGTATAGCCATCGTCCACATAGTAGCGGGTGTTGCCAAAGCCATGCTCTTTTGCGTACTTCTGTAACAGCTTCTTTTGATTGGTGATGGAATTGCTGTCATTGTCTGTGCCGTCGTCACGGGACAGGCGGCAGTACAAAGCAGTAATTCCGGTTTGGATTTTCTTTTTCTTCGACTGCATTCAAGTTTCCTCCTTTCTGGCAGTCGAACACACATATTCCGCTGCCATTGTATCATCGGTGCTTTCTAATGACAAAGGTACGGTGTCACCGGATACGATCCGTTTGAAACGGTCATGTATTGTGGTGCTTGTGGGTACTTTACTGCTCTGAAAAGAGGAACCAACAATATATCGGACACCGTTAACTGTGTATTCCTGCTCACCGAATCTTTCTGCAAGAAAAATGCGTTTCATGTTCATTCCTCCTTACCGGGCATCCTTAGATCTGGCTCGCTGCTTTCTCAGTAGTTCCAGACCTTTCATAATGTCGTTTGTCATTTGGATGGCGGTATAATTCTGCGGAAAATAGCGGCGGATATCATTTACCTTCAATACGATTCTCTCCTGCTGATTTGCCTTAGGCTGACGCAGGATGGCGAAGATCATATCCATGTTCAGCGTCTTTTGCAGACTGGCTTGCTTGAGCTGAATTGCCTGGGTTAAAGAGGGGGTGCAATCCTCACTTTCCATAGTTTCCAGCAAATCCTTCTGCTCGGTTTCCGTAAGGTAAGACAATTCCACCGCCGGGGTAAGGGCGATCTTCCCCTCGTCTACTTTTTCTAGGATACCGGGAATAAGGTTCGTCAAGCGGATATAGCGTTTCACTTGAGATGCACTGTCATCGCTGGATAGCGTCGCTGCGGTCAACTTCGGTCCAACTTGGTCCGAAGTTAAATCTGTTCTCTTTCCCTGTTTGCTGAGGGCATCCATTTTCAGCTTGTATGCGAATGCTTTCTCGCTGGGTAGGATGCGTTCCCGATGGAGGTTGCTGTCCACCAAAGCAATAGCCGCCGCATCTCGGTCAATGGCATAGACTAAGGCAGGAACCGTTTCGATTCCTGCCTTCCCACATGCGTGCAATCTCCGGTGTCCGGAGATCACTTCATATTCACCGTTCTCCAACGGACGAATCACCAAGGGTGTCAAAACACCTTGGGATTGGATGCTCTGTGTTAGCTGCGCCATATCTTCATCGTCCTGCACCTTAAAGGGGTGAGCCGGGAATGGATGCAGCTTGTTCGTAGAAACCTGCACGATGGTTGGCTGCTCTTTTGCTATCAGTTGGTCTACCAACATATCAATGTTATTCATTTTTTGTTCTCCTTTACTTTGAATTAAATGTACTGGGAAACAATTAGCTTCTCTACTTCTCTCAGATCGTCAATCGCCTTGCGAAGATTCGGGATGTTCAAGATTCCTTTCGTGTTGGCGATCATTAAGATCTGGTCTATGTTGTTTCCTACACGGCGGATCTCCCAAATCAGCTTGTGAAGATCCGCAGGAGGGTTTTCCCGGATAGCAACACCTTGGATTGCATTTCTGCAAAACTGCTCCCGGGATATCCCAGCTCTTTTCACTTGCTCACTCAGTGTCGCGAGTTCATCCGGAGAAAAGCGGATTTTGATTTCATGGATTCTTTTCTTCATGTTCATCTCTCCTTTCAGGCGGGGTATCAGGGGTGTCAAACCCCGGACAAGCTGGATTGTGTCCCCACAATCCGTTGCTTGTAAAGGTAATGCCG